>VHCW01000128.1 GCA_016871575.1 Verrucomicrobiota bacterium | reverse complement strand
CGGCTGCGTTCGGAAAGTTTCATCGGCACGGATTGTAGCGGAACAACGGGCGCACTGCCAGAAAAACAAGAAAAATCTTCTTGCATTGCGGATGCTTTGGTGCATCATGCGCGCAGATTTTTCGGGTGGGGTTGTGATAACTAAGTTGACGAAAGGAAACTGTCTATGAGGCGGTCAATTACGGCGGTCAATTACGGCGGTCAATTACGGCGGAGGTCTAATCCGACACGCGCGGTAGAGCGACTGTCAGCTTTTTTTCAATCCTTTTCTCGTAGTTCAGTTTATGTAGTTCCTCTCCTCTTACTCTCTCAGCTTGTTGTGCCGGCATTGGCACAGAATACTCCGCGCAAGGCCGCCATCTTTGTGGCAAACCATGCTGAGAAGGCTTTCGATGAGAAACTGCCGACGTTCGCAGATTTCATCACTGGTCGGTTTACAGACAAAGGTTTTAGCGTCCTCAGCCGGGAAGTCTCAACGGATGCCCTGAGCAGTCTGCTCAAAGACAGTAAACAAACCGATGCCGATCAACTTCTGAGCAACAATTCGACGGTGTTGCGGCTGGGGCAGATGTTGGGCGCAGATTATCTCATCGTGGCTTCCATCACGTCATTTGGTTCGGACAAGAGGTCAGTGGATGCCTACGGTGTCAAGACTGTGAACATTACGCACAACCTTCGTGTGACTTACAAGATTTTGGATGGAGTACATGGTGGCACGCTGGCCGGCGATACGTTGAAAGCAAGCAAGACAGCACGATTCACTGAGAATTACCGCGAGGAGCTTGGCGATCTGATCAATGGTCTGTTAGAGGACGCTTCACTTCAAATAGCGGAGAGCCTTGGCAAGAAAGAAATCAAGACGGCATCGGCGCAAACCGGCGCAGTTGAGTTCAGCATTTCCTGCGGGATGCAGGACTTGGCGCAGTTGCCGGTGAGCATCCCCGATGTGCGACTGACGAAAGACAACACGGTCGTGGTTGAAAAAGACAGGCTCGAAGTGCAACCTTTGGACGTCACAGTGGAACTCGATGGAGTAGTTGCTGGTTCTGCGCCGGGCACTTTCAAGGCGATGCCGGGCCTGCACAAGATCCGTCTGTCGCGCGAAGGCTTTACACCTTGGGAGCGCACCATCAACGTCGTCGAAGGCCAGAAGTTAAAGGTGGCATTGCAGATGAGCGACGCCGGCTACCAGCGTTGGAAAGACAACACTGCGTTTCTGCAATCACTGGAGAACGCCAAGACGTTGACTGATGCCCAAGCGGAGAGAATCAAGGGCGATGCACAACGACTGCGTCAGAGCGGATACAAAGTGGATGTAAAAGTTGACACCAAGGAAGGCTTTGTGACACAGCAAAATCAAAGCATCTTCTCTCAATTACCGGGCGCCTTGCCTGTCACCCCTCCGCCATCCCGCTGAGAACACAATGATTTCAGGAGAATTGCCATGATAAAAAACGCACTTGTTGTCACTCTATTGATCGCTGTGGCTCTGGCTGCGCCGGCACGGGCGCAGAAGAACACGCTCGGAGTTGCTCCTGTCGAGCCGGCGCCAGCGTTAGCGGCTGCCGTAATGAAGGACGGCAGGAACAACCAGATGGATCAAGTCCTGCAATCCTTGGATGAACAGTTGGTGGATCGCATCAATGCGACGCGCAAGTTTGAGTTGGTGGCGCGCGGGGATTTGAAAATTCTGCTCACCGAACAAGCTCTTGCCGCTTCTGGCAACGTGGACTCGGCAGACAGGGCCGCTGCCCAGCAGTTTAAGCTGGCGGGGGCCAAGTATGTGCTTGCCACGAGAGTGGATGGCTTCAAGGATTTCAGCGAAACACTTCCGGGGGGTGAAACTGGGGGGACCGTTACCATTCGCGTGCTCAGCCTTTCAGCCGTGGCCAAAATCTACGATCCCACATCGGCGAAACTATACGGAACGGCCAACTTTCAGATTCGCAAGGACGATCGAAGACTTAGTCCCAAAAGAGCTGCTGAACACGCTGTGCTCAGTGACGAGTTGTTGGTGGGCGTTGCCCGCGAGATGGCCGAGAAGATCGCCAATCGCGTCACGGACGTGATTTTCCCCGCGAAGATTATTGCCAAGATTAACAAGCAGGTCACCATCAATCGCGGCGATGGCACCGGCATCGCCGCCGACCAAATTTGGAATGTGTTCGCCATAGGCAAGGAACTGAAAGACCCGGATACGGGGGAAATCTTGGGAGTGCAGGAGGAGGAAGTCGGCAAGGTCAAAATCACCAGCGTCCTTCCTAAGGTGTCGAATGCCGAAATCCTTGGCGAGGATCGTGGCATCGCCGAAGGCGCTATTCTCAGACTGTCAAATCCATAGGATATAAAATGTAAGGAAAGGATGGAACGCATGAGAGAAATGGGCAGCGTAATACGAGTTGTTGTTGCGATGAGTCTGGTGGGGCTTTTGGGAAGTGGGTGTCAGACATACAAGACGCAGGCGAAGGGTATGACCGGCGCGTGGTCGGCGGGAAACGCACAGCAAGCTGCCACGGAATTTGGCAAGCAAGCAGATAAGGCCGGTGCTACCCATTCCGTCATTTGGCACTTGGAAGCTGGGGCTGCTTATCGCGCTTCGGGGGATTTCACAAACAGCAACCGGCATTTGGAGGCCGCTGCGGAGCAGATTGACAAGTTTGATGAACAGGCAAAGGTCAAAGTCGGCGCTGAGGTTGCGGCAACCATGTCGAATCAGCAGAATCTGCCCTACACAGGCCGTTCTTACGACAAGATTATGTTGCACACATATCGGGCGTTGAACTATCTGGCACTCGGAGAGGCTGACAATGTGCGCCCGGCAATCATCCGCGCCTACCAATGCCAACAGGATGCAGTCGAAGACAATAAGCAGCGCATTGAAAAAGCACAGGAAGAGGCGCAGAAGAGCAAAGACAGTGCGGCGATCGAGAAGACCAAGGCCGATCCCAAGTTCGAGGAGTGCCAACAAACCCTCCTCAAGGACATTGAAGGATTTAGCTTCTACGCCGATTACGTCAACCCGTTTACGGTTTATCTGGATGGACTCTACTTTCTTCACGCAGGGGTGGGTGGGGCGGATTTGGAACGGGCGCGTAAATCGTTGAGTCGCGTCATTGAAGTCGCCGGAAACAACAAGTTTGTTCAGGCCGATTTGCAGTTGGCGGACAATGGCGGAAACGGCCAGCCGTCTCCTTGCACCTACGTTATTTTTGAAACGGGACAAGCGGCCAGCCGTGGCCAGATTCGCATTGATCTTCCCATTATCATCACTAAGCTGTCTTATGTGGGGACGGCATTCCCCAAATTGGAGTTTCACAACGACCATGCCAGCGAGCTGACAGTGAAGGCTGGTGATGTGGAGGAAAAGACGTTGCCGCTTGCCAGCATGGACTCAGTTGTTGCCTTGGATTACAAGAATGAATGGCCGGTCATCCTGACGAAAACGTTGATCTCCACGGTCGCCAAAGCTGCGGCGAATTATGCCGTCAATGAGGCTGTCTCCAAAAGTAGTGACAACATATGGGTGACGTTGGGCACAAAAATCGCCACCGCTGGTATTCAAGCCTCGGTCAATATCGCCGACACCCGCAGTTGGACAACGTTGCCAAAGGGATTTCAGGTTGCTCGTATTGCGACACCTCCAGACCGCAAGCTTGTTCTGTCCACTTCCAGCGCAGCGCCCGTGGAAGTCACCCTGATGGATGGGGTTGTCAATGTGGTGCATGTCCGATCCATAACCGCCAACACTCCGCTGTTGGTCAACCAGTTCAAACTCAAATGAAAATGAAAAACATAACTCCCATCATCGCCATCGCTGCGACCGCCGTTCTGCTGTTGCTGCACACCGGTTGTTCAACCGTCAACACACTCGAACCTGCCCAGCCGTCGGCCCAGAAACAAATGTTGTCCGACAAGCGGGTCATCACCGATACCGGGCTTTATGGCCGGGTGCGGCCTGTTGGGGTGAACACCGCCCTCGTTTCCACCGGCTTGCTCAAAATCCAAGTCGAGGTGCAAAACCTCAGCAGTAGCGTGCAGGCGTTCGCCTACCGCATCGAATGGTTCGATGCCAATGGTATGACGGTCAGCACGCCGACAAGCACGTGGATTGATCGCCAAATTCAGGGCGGCGAAAGCCTGATGCTGACGGGCATTGCGCCGACGGAAACCGCAAAAGACTTCCGTGTGAACTTCATTGCACGATAGAGAACAAACCAACGAAAGGAAACAGAACCCCCAATGAAAACCATGCTTCGCTATTGCTCGCTCGCATTCCTCCTCCCACTTCTATGGGCGGGTTGTGCAACGGCTCCTCACGTCGTGGAGGGACCCAGCAGAGTGCCCACCATGGGAATCAGTACCGAGGACTTCGCCGCGAAAGCGGACGAGATGATTCAGTCCCTCGTGGAGTCTGCGGTTCTCGACAAAGCGCCGAAGAAACCCGCAGTCCTTGTCGTCGGGCGGATCGTGAACAACACCAGCCGACAATACGACACCGATTTACTGGCCAAGAAGATTCGAGTGGCTTTGAACAAGAGCGGCAAAGCGGTGACCGATACAACCGGCGGGGCGTTGAGCGACCCGGACTTCACGCTTTCCGGCAAGATCATCGAAAGCGCCGAACGCTACGGAAACCTCCGGCGAGTAGTTCATACCTTCCAACTGTCGCTCGCGAATCCGCAAGGACTCGCCGTCTGGGAAGATGAGAAGAGAATCGCAAAAGAAGGCGAGAAACCAGCCATTGGTTTTTGAGCCAAGTAGCAGGAGACAACAACCATGAAAGCTGGTCCACACCTTCAGATTGGCTGCGTAAGTGTGCTACTCGCATTGCTCAGCGCCGGTTGCACTGGCCCAAACTACACCACCAGCGCTTACCAACCCGGCCCCACTATTGGTCGCGGCATTGGCGCTGGGGCTGGCGCCATCGTCGGCAACGCTGCTGGCGCGGTTGTCGGAGCCGGTGAAGGGTTCGTCGGTGGCGTTGCTGCTCCATTCAACACGAGAACGCACATGGTGCGCCGCTGGCGCACAGAAGTGACAGCCGATGGTCGCACCATCCAAGTGCCCGAAGACATCCTCGTGGACGCCGACGGACGCCCCGTAAATCAACCTCGCCCAAGTCAACCTCCAGCAGCCGCTCAACCAACTACAAATTTTGGCCCGAAATAAGGGTGCGACGGGTAGAGGAGATCATGCATCCCTCAAATGTCTTCCGCGTTGGCGCGTTGGGTGTGGTCTCCCTTTGGTTGATCTGCGCCGTAGGAGTCGCTCAAAAGCACCCCGATTGCTGGTTAGAAAAGAAAAGCGGCTATTCAGCTAGCTTCTATGGAACACAACCTCCTTTGGCTGACATCCAAGCAAGAATGCAAAAGCTAGCGGTGCAATATAATGTCCCCATCGAAATTGTTGCGGCCGTCTGTTACCAAGAAAGCAATCTACTTCAATATGATGGCGGATTTCTTAAACACAACATAACCGAATGTGCCACCGCCTTTCACAAAGGTTACATCAGCATAAACAGTAAAAAGGAAGAAGTTCAGCCGCCACCCGGCCTTGGTCTCATGCAACTCACAAGCACGACAGCTAAAGGATTTGACGAGAATCACCTGATTTCAGATTGGGCTACTAATTTGGAAGCAGGTGTGCAAGTTCTAGCACGGAAGTATTCTAATGCATCCTCTGAGGGGCCTCCATGGATGCAACCTTTGGACGCGCAAAACCGAATGGTCTTGGAGAATTGGTATTATGGCGTGTGGTACTACAATGGAAGCGCCAGCTATATTGATAAAATCCACAGTTGGATAAAAAAACCACCGTACCAAATTGAGAAACTGTTTGCGCCCGTTACAATCAATAAACCGGAATCGGCAATTCCGGGATTTTCCGGAAAAGGTTTTGTGGCCACAGCTTCTGGCGTCTGGTACGACAACAGCAAGAATCAGTACCGCTACCCTGTGCATGTTTCCGCATCGGCACAAACAGCGGCCATTGGAACGGCAGACACAGACACCCAACCTGCACCTTCGGCCAAACCTACCGAAACAATCGCCCTGAGATTTTTAATGCCCGGTGGTAGTTGGGATTTTCGTGAAGGCTATAGTGTTTTTGGCCATAGCGTGGCCACCGAAACCAAGGGTGTACATGCTATCCGCATCCCGATTTTGAGCGCATCCAGAGTGTCGCTCCAGCGGGAAAAAGGTCGCACCGAGGCGCCAAACAAACTTGTTGGAGTTCCGTTTGTCGAGAAGCATGGCGACAAAGAGGTGAATGCTTACGATATCGAGCAGGGGCTGAAGCAGTGGGGTAATAAACAGATTGAATCAATCCCATTTCAAGTCGCGTCCTCGGAGACGTATAAAGACGGTTTCGATCTCATCCCCTCGCAGCCATTGCCGACAGGCGTTTATCTCGCGGGTTTGCTGGTTTATAATAACAACGATAGAAATCCTCGTTTTGGTTACCCTTGGATGTTCGCAGTTGGAAGGCCGATCTTGGGGAACGTTGCCGGGCAAAGTTTGCAATCACCAGCGACACCTTCACTTCAGCCGGAGAAACCAACTGGTGTTAGCAAGGCCGGTGCCGATACATTCCAATTCCTTGTCAGCGATGACAGCGGGAGCAAGTCTGAGGAATGGAAGATGACGATTACTCCTATTGGTGGGACTCAACCGATTACCAACATTAGCATGCGCAAGTTTGGCACGAAAGAGACGAGCGAAGTCACGCTTGATCGGAATCAAGGATACCAGATCACGCTGGTCTGGGAACAGACCAAGCAGAAACGCCCTGACTTTGATTGGAGCGCGCAGTTGAGTTGGAAAGGGCCTGACGGCAAATACGGCAAAATGCAGCCAACCGCACGAGCCTATTACACCAAGGAATGCAGGAGTCCACTGGTTATCAAGACCGACACCGGCGGGGAGTGGATGTTGGACAACTCCGATGGTCTCATGGGCACCTCCACTTCCGGAGCGACCGGCAAGACGAATGTCACCGTAGGATTGAGAGCTTTGCTGTTTCCGGTTGCAATGAAGGACAAGTACCTGAGGACGCAACAGAACACCGTGCCGCAGACACCGAGCCGTGAACAGGAAGGACGAGGGATTAAAGAAGTACTCTCTCCGGTAATAGGTGACCTGGAGGTTATTCACCCCAAAGAGCACCCCAATGAGAAGTGCACCGGCACAAAGTGGTGTTTCAATCAGCACCAATCTCGTGCCTCTGAGGATCCGAACAGCCCGCGTTACAAGGTCGGTCACATACGGGATGGTGGCATTAATGGAGCAAATGACACTTATGCATGGGATGTAAACTTGAACACGCCATCGTGGGATTCGGATAGAGGGAAACCGGTCTATGCCGTAGCAAGAGGTCGTGTTGCGACAAGTTTTGCTGGTAGACCGAATGCTGGTGGCGATTGCGGACAGCTACTTATCGAACATGAGTCAGAAGGCATCAAATGGTGGAGTGGCTACCTTCATTTAGAGGAGAAGGCGAAGAATATCCAAGTTAAAGTAGGTGACCCAGTAGATGAGAATACGCTTCTTGGTTATATCGGGGCCACTTGCGCATACGACATCTCTCATCTGCACTTTGTACTCTACACAAATACTAACACGAGGGGCGGATTGGTTTCCTTTGACGCAAAAATCATCCCACGAATCTCGCAACAGCCGGAAAAAACATCAGCCCCGGCATCTGCAACAGCGCCTGTTCCGACGGCTGGTGTTACTCAGCCATCCGTCTCCATAAGACGTTTAGATGCAGAACAGTCAGAAGTGCAAGTAGGACCCGACGAAAAGAAAGTACCCTTGCTAAAGGATGACGTGGTTGTAAACAAGGGTTTATCAATTATGGAAAAGATCGTTAGTTCACTTCCCTCTCCAACAAAGGAACGACTAAAGGAATGGAAATTTGGGGTTCTTAGCCGCAAGGCAATAGAAGCATACGGGGGGGAAACTCAAGGAACCGGTTACGTTGTAATTAGCTCTGAGAGTTTGAACAAGTTCTCTGATGATGCCATTGCGTATGTGTTATCGCATGAGATTGCGCATTGTGT
This sequence comes from Verrucomicrobiota bacterium, assembly GCA_016871575.1. Classification (GTDB taxonomy): domain Bacteria; phylum Verrucomicrobiota; class Verrucomicrobiia; order Palsa-1439; family Palsa-1439; genus CAIKAP01. Next base: position 3,764 of record VHCW01000128.1, on the reverse strand, counting down.
TGTGGGACACCAAGGCAAAGTAAAGTTTATGGAAGGACTCTTTGCCCCGGTTGCCCGGTTGTTATTGTGGTTTCCTGAAGAGAGACTTACGAGAAAACAGGAGGAGGAGGCCGACAAATTCGGCGTAACATTTATGGTAAAGGCTGGCTACAAAGTAAAGGGAGCTATGGAATTCTTGGATAGTTTGAGTTGGGCAAGTGACATACCCGATCCCGCCAGTCTGGCCCCAACACGTTCGGAAAGAAAAAAGGTTATCGAGGAACAGGCGAAGGCCCTGCAAGCATGGGAGCCGTGACGAATGCGTTAGAAACTTTGATCAAGTAACAGAAGCTCTCAAGGGCTCCGTGGATGAGTTCTGAGGAACGGTAGGGATCGCCGGTAAACTCATTCCAATCTATTTTTGCCGAGGCGAACAGGTCATGGCCAGCCGCCGAAGGCGTCGCCGGCAAACCGACGCCGAATCCGTACAACCGCTGAAAATGGTTGCCAGCGGCGCGGGAAAAGTCCATCATTTGCACATGATGAAACCCTTCCTGCTTTTCTTATTGGTCGCGGTATCGGCCATTGCCGATGGCGTCTCGATCCGCGAGGTGGATGGCAAACTCCGTGTCGAACTCTGCGGCCAGTTGTTCACTGAATACCACTACAAGGACGTTGTCCGTCCGTATTTCTACCCGGTCATCGGCGCCGGCGGCGCTTCGATGACGCGCGACTGGCCAATGAAGGATACCGGGAAAGACTCGACCGACCATCCTCACCAGAAAGGCCTGATCTACGCGCACGGGAGCGTCAACGGCGTGGATTGCTGGTCGGAACAGAAGACCTTCGGCAAGACCGTCCACGAGAAGTTCCTGAAAACGGGTAAGGATGTGATTTCGTCCCGCAACAACTGGGTCACGCAGGATGGCAAGGTGATGTGCTCCGATGAGCGGACGATCCGCTTTTACGCGCCGTCTGACGTGAAGATGCTCGACTACGAAATCACGCTCATCGCGTCGCAAGGCGACGTGACGTTCGGCGACACCAAGGAAGGCACGATGGCCATTCGTCTCGCCGAGACGATGAACGTTACCAAGACGGAGACGGACGGAAAAAAGAAGAAGAAAGTGCCCGGCGACGGCCACATCGTCAACAGCGACGGCGTGCGCGACGTTGACGCCTGGGGCAAACGTGCGAAGTGGGTGGATTATTACGGCCCGGTCGGCGGCAAGACTGTCGGCGTCGCCATCTTCGATCATCCGAAGAATCCTCGTCACCCGACGTGGTGGCACGTGCGCGACTACGGCCTGTTCGCCGTGAACCCGTTCGGCATCCACGATTTCGAGAAGAAACCCGCCGGCGCTGGTGACCTGAAGATCGAGTCAGGCAAGAGCGTGACGTTCCGGTACCGGTTCGTCTTCCACGAAGGCGACGAGAAACAAGGACGCATCGCGGAACGATACAACGAGTTTGCAAAACCCTAACCAATGGAGACCATCAAGATGAACACTAATCTCAGCAGACGATCATTCCTCAGGGCATCCGTCGCCGCCGCGGCGGCCTTCAGTGTGCCGCGTTGGACGTGGGCCGCTCCCGCAGGCGCCAACAGCGACATCCGCGTGGCTGTGGTCGGCTTCCGCGGACGTGGCGGCTCGCACATCAGCGGCTACAGCGCGTTGCCCGGCGTGCGCATCGTGGCGTTGTGCGATGTGGACTCGGAGGTGCTCGCCAAGGGCGTCGCCAGTTTCGAGAAGAAGGGCAAGAAGGTCGAAGGCTACAGCGACATCCGAAAACTGCTGGAGAACAAGGATATTGACGCCATCAGCGTGGCGACACCGAACCATTGGCAGGGCCTCGCAACCGTCTGGGCCTGCCAAGCCGGCAAGGATGTCTATGTCGAGAAGCCGAGTTCGCACAACGTTTTTGAAGGCCGCCAGTCCGTTGCGGCTGCTGCGAAATACAAACGCATCGTCCAAGCCGGCATGCAGTGCCGGTCCAGCGGCGGCGTCCGCGCCGGCATCGAGTTCGTCCAGAAGGGCGGCCTCGGCAAGATTCTCGTCTCGCGCGGTCTCTGTTACAAACGCCGCGACAGCATCGGCAAGTCCAGCGGCCCGCAGGAAGTTCCCGCGAACATCAACTACGATCTCTGGTGCGGCCCAGCGCCGAAAGATCCGCCCCGCCGCAACACCAAGAACGGCCCCATCCACTACGACTGGCATTGGATTTGGAACTTCGGCAACGGCGACCTTGGCAACCAAGGCGTCCATCAAGTGGACCTTTGCCGCTGGGCGCTCGGCGTCAACGAACTCTCCCCGCGCGTCATGAGCATCGGCGGCCGTTTCGGTTACGATGATGACGGCGAGACGCCGAACACGCAGATCGTTTACCACGACTACGAAGGCGCACCGTTGATCTTCGAAGTGCGCGGCCTGCCCCAGCAGAGTGGCTCGAAGGACATGGACAAATTCATGGGCGCTGGTGTTGGATGCGTCATCCATTGCGAGAACGGCCATCTGCTCATCCCCAGCTACAGCGAAGCGATTGCGTTCGACAAGGGCGGCAAGGAAATCCAACGCTTCAAAGGCGGTGGCGGCAGCAAGAAGAAAGAAAAATCGAAGAAAGGCGACGCCGGCGCTGCCAGTGGCGTCGTGATGGACTTTGTCGAGGACAGCAATCATTTCGGCAACTTCATCAAAGGCGTCCGCAGCCGCAAGATGTCCGACTTGGCCGGGCCAATCCGCGAAGGCGCATTGTCCAGCGGCCTCTGTCACACCGGCAACATCTCCTATCGCATCGGCAAACAATCGTCGCCCGGCGAAATCCTCGAACAGATCAAAGGCAACCGTGACGCCGCCGAGACGTTTGGCCGGTTCAAAGAGCATCTGGCCGCCAACGGCGTCAACATTGACACCACCAAGGCCGTCATCGGCCCGTGGCTGAAGATGGACGCGAAGAAGGAGAGCTTCGTGGGCAACGACGCCGCCAACGAACTGTTGACCCGCAAGTACCGCGCGCCATTCGTGGTGCCCGCAAAGGTCTAATGAACCGACGACAATTCCTGAAGTGCGCCGGGGCGTTGGCCTTGGCGCCCGTCGCGCTTCGTGCCGCCGGGTCGAAACAAAAGTTCAAACTCGGCTTGGTGACCTACAACGTCGCCGCCCAGTGGGACCTCGCCACCATCATCGAGAACTGCCGGCAAGCCGGCATCGAGGGCGTCGAGTTCCGCACCACGCACAAACACGGTGTCGAACCGAGCCTCACCGCTGACCAGCGGCGCGACGTGAAGAAACGTTGCGCCGACGGCGGCTTGGCCATCGTCAGCTTGGGATCGGTCTGCGAGTTTCACGCTGCCGATCCTGCCGTCGTCAAGAAGCACATCGCCGACTGCGCCGACTTCGTGAAGCTGGCTGCCGACATCGGCGCCCGTGGCGTCAAAGTCCGCCCGAATGGCCTGACGAAGAACGTTCCCGAAGAGAAGACGCTCGCGCAAATCGGCGCGGCGTTGGTTGAGTGCGGGAAGTTTGCTTCCGATCACGGCGTCGAGATCTGGCTCGAGGTCCACGGTAAGGATACGCAGGAGCCGACGCGCATCCGCACCATCATGGACGCCTGCCCGAACAAGAGCGTCGGTGTCTGTTGGAACTCCAATATGCCCGACGTCAAAGACGGCTCCGTGAAATGGTCGTTCGACTTGTTGAAGGACCGTCTTCTCTCCTGCCACATCAACGACTTGAACAACCCCAAGTATCCGTACCAGGAGTTGTTCGCGCTGATGCGCCGGCACG
>VHCW01000127.1 GCA_016871575.1 Verrucomicrobiota bacterium | reverse complement strand
AGGTATGCGGGCAACGACATCGAGCACGTCACCCACCAGATGAAAGCCCGCGCCGCCGGGTTCCGCCAGGTGTTTCTCAATCCGAGCCAGATCACGGTGTATGGGCGACACCGTCGCAAGTCGGATGGGTGGGTGATGCCGGCGCTCTGGTTGTTGACAGGCAACAAGCCGCGCGGTTGAACCGCTCAGGCCAACGCTTCCGCAAATCGGCCAACCGCCTCGTCGGCTTCCGCCATCGTGATGTTCAACGGCGGCAGGAACCGGACGGTGTTCGTCCCCGCCGGCACGAGCAACAGGCCGCGCGCGGCGGCTTTGTTGACGAGCGGGCGATTCTCCATCGCCGTGTCCACGCCGATCATTACGCCGAGACCGCGCACCGCCGTCACGCCCGGCACCAACCGGAGCTTGGCCATGAGATGCGCGCCGAGACCGCGCGCGTTGGCCATGAGATTTTCCTTTTCAATCTCTTCAATCACCGACAGCGCGACAGCGCACGCCAGTGGCGTGCCGCCAAACGTCGAGGCATGCGAGCCGGGGCCGAGCAGGTCCGCGTACGGTTTCCGCGCCCACGCCGCGCCAATCGGAAAGCCGCCCGCCAAACCTTTCGCCCACGACATCGCGTCCGGCACGACGTCCGGCGCAACGGCCCGCCACGCGCAGAACTCGCCCGTCCGACCGATGCCGCACTGGACTTCGTCATACATCAACAGCAACCCGCGCTCGTCGCAGAGCTTTCGCAGCCCGCGCAGAAATTCCGGCTTCGCCGGCGTGATGCCGCTCTCGCCTTGAACCGGCTCGATCAGTATCGCCGCCGTCTTAGGCCCGATGGCCGCTGCGACGGCGTCGAGGTCGTTGAACGGCACGTGACGGAACCCGTCCACCATCGGCTCAAACCCTTTCTTCACCTTCTCCTGACCCGTCGCCGAAATCCCGGCAAGCGTGCGCCCGTGGAAACTGTTGGTGAACGTCAGCACCTCGTACTTACCGGCGTCGTGGCCGAACTTGCGGGCGAGTTTGTAAAGCGCCTCGTTGGCTTCGCCGCCGGAGTTGCAGAAGAAACACTTCCCTTCAACGCCGACAAGCTCGACGAGTTTCTTCGCGAGCAATCCTTGCGGCTCGGTGTAATAAAGGTTCGAGCAATGGACGAGGATGTCGGCCTGTTTCGCGAGCGCGCTTGCCAGCGCGGCGTGGCCGAGCACGTTCACAGCGATGCCACCGCCGAAGTCGAGATACTCCTTGCCGTCAGCGTCCCACACGCGCGTCCCCTTCCCTCGCACAAAAACGAGTGGATACCGCCCGTAGGTGGGCATGACGTACTTGTCGAACAATCCGATGATTTCTGGTCCTGTCATGCCGCGCATGATGCGGACAGAAGGCTGCCGTTGCAAGGATTTTGCGTATCCAACAAACATCTTGGGCGCAAATTCTGATTGTCGTTTCTGCTCTTTACGGATAAGAGTGCGCTATATGGAGGCACGATGAAAACATTGATCGTAATTCTGGTTTTGGCGGGCTACTGGACGGCATCGGGCGTTGTCGCGCAGGGGGTGCTTCCGGTCCAGGTGACGGTGGAGAAAAAAGAGGCAACTTCTCGCGTCGTTAAACAGAAGGCGGCGGTCGCCCGAAAAGGGAACATGGATATGCATACCCCGGAGGTCGCCGAGCGCACGCAGAAGATGACTTTGGTGCTCAAACTTCTGAACATGTCCCCTGCCCCACTTTCGGGGGCCGTTGTCAATTACACCGTCGTCGGACGCGGGCGAACGGTGAGCGATCTAAAGATCGCAAAGGAAGCCAAATGCCAGACGGATTTGCCGCCGATGCGCCCCACCAGCATCGAGTTGGAACCGGTGTCATTCCTACTGGAGGAAACCGTTTTTCGACACGGAGCGTTCAGTAACAAAAACACGCAAGACGGCGACCAGTATTACGGAGTGCATGTGCTCGTCGAACTTGGCGACCGAAAGTTCGAGTTTGCCGACCCGAAAGACCTGGTGACGGCGATGAAACGTCTCAAGCCCGCCTCCGATCAGCCCGCCTCGTCAGTGAGCGCGGCGACTACCTCGCAAGCGCGAAACTTTTATCTCGATGAAAAACCGTTCGACAAACTCTCGAACAAGAAGATCAGCGACTGGGGAATTCTCGCGCTGGAGACAAGCACGAAATGGAAACACGGGGAGACCGAACATTTCGTCGTCCATTTCTTCGCCAATGCCGACGCCATTGCCCGTCGCTGCGAGAAGTTCTACGCCGATACTCGTGAATTCTTCGGCTTCCGCCACGACCTCATGGGCGCATTGAAATCCCACGTGTTCGCGTTCCACGACCCCGCTGACTGGAAGAGTTTTAAGAGACAAGTCAAACTCGCCGACACGACGGGAGGCGTGGCGCGGAGCCATGAGTTCTTCTATCTCTCCGTTACTTCCGACAGGCAATTCGATTCCCTCGCCCACGTCCAGGCGCACGAGATGACGCATCTGGTGTTCAACCGGTTCTTCAACGGGCGCGTGCCCCTCTGGCTCAACGAAGGTGTGGCCGAGTACTTTGGACTCAAAAGAATCGTGGATCTCACGACGTTTCGCTCGTATGTGGGAAGAGCCAAGCCGTTCCCCCTCGACAAGCTGTTCGACGCCGAGAAATACCCGGAACAGGAACAAGCGCTGCGCTCCTTCTACGCCGAGTCGGCAATTGTGGTTGATTTTCTGACACACACGGCTGAGCGACGCGCGTTGTTGCCGAAGTTCATTGACGCCATGATCGCCAAGGACGACGCAGATGCCGCGCTCAAGCTCTACGGATTCAACACCCGCGCTGACTTTAACAAAGCCTACGAGCGCCATCGCGCCTCGTTCCCCAAGAATTGATCGTTGACCCGTTGCATCAGGAGGCGATGATGACGACCGCCAGCTACAGCCAGGAAATCGAACGCGGCCTGCGCGTCGCGGAGGCCAACATCTATCACGAGGACAAAATCTGGTCGCGCTTCAGCAACGACAAAGTGGACATCGGCGAGGTGCTGGCCAACGTCATCCGCACACTGAACAAGGCGCTGCCGTTGACCAAACCGATGAAGGCGCTCTCCATCGGCTCCGGCGCAGAACCGCAATTCCGAATCCTCGAGACGGCGTTCCGCGGCGGGCTGCACCTGCTGGACATGGACGACACGTCGTTGGACATCCTGCGCGAACGCATCCACCGGCAAGCGACCGACCACGCCTCGGTCGTGCGGGCGGACATCAAGGAGGTGTTCCCCGACCCGCGCAAGACGCGCGCCTTCGTCGAGGCGGAACTGGCCGGCGGGCGGGTGGAGTTGATCACCCTGCACCATTCGTTGTACTATTGCGTCGAGGCGGACTGGCTCCCGATCCTGTCCAACCTCTACAAGACCGCGCTCGCCTCCACGGGCGCGCTCCACGCCGTGTTGATGGCCAACCACGGCGACGACCAAACGACGACGACGTGGCTGTACAATCATTTCGTCGGAAAGTTTTTCGGCGCGCGCAACGAACAGGACCTGTGCGAGTTCGCCGCGACGCTGAAGAAACGGCCGGTCTTCCGGAACGCACAGGTTCTCGTGAAAACCAACCGCGTGCGGTTCCGCGCTCCCGACTTCGAGAAGTTGATGGCCGTGGTCTGGATGATTCTGCTCTACCCCGACGTCCATCCCTACAGCGAAAAACAGCGGCGCGAGATCACCGAGTTCGTCCACCGCAACTTCTGGCAGAACGAGCAGCCGATGATCCAGTTGCAGGACCACATGGTGATCTACCGGGGCATCCGCTGCAAAGGCTTGATCTGACAATGTTGCGAAGATACGGTCGCCAACAGAAAGAGTCCGCGCGCACCGGTGAAGCTTCTTTGCGCTGTCGCGTCCAATGATTGGCTAAGAGGAGAGATCCAAATGAACGAATGGAAACCCGATTCGTGGAAACAAAAAAAACTCAGTCAGGCCATTTCTTATCCTGATGCGGAGACGCTTGATCGCGCGCTGCAAGTCCTCTCGCGCCTTCCCCCGCTGGTGACAAGTTGGGAGGTGGAAAACCTCAAGGCGCTCCTGTCCCAAGCAACGCGCGGCGAGGCGTTCCTGCTTCAAGGCGGCGATTGCTCGGAGCGATTCGCCGATTGCCGCTCCGATCCCATCGTCGCCCAGCTCAAAGTCCTCCTGAACATGAGCATGGTGCTCACCTATGGTTCCCAGCGACGGATCATCCGCGTCGGCCGCTTCGCCGGCCAGTACGCCAAACCGCGCTCCTCCGACACCGAGACCCGCGACGGCGTCACGCTGCCGACCTACCGCGGCGACATGGTGAACCGGCCTGAGTTCACCAAGGAAGCGCGCACGCCGAACCCGTTGTTGTTGCTGCGGGGCTACGAACGATCGGCCCTCACGCTGAATTTCATCCGCAGCCTGGTGGACGGCGGCTTTGCCGACCTTCGGCATCCTGAGTACTGGAACCTTCGCTTCGTCAAGTACGCCCAGCTCGCCGAGGAATACACCGCCATCGTCAACAACATCGCCGACAGCCTGAAATTCCTCGAAATCCTCGCCGGGCGACGCCTGCACGAATTGCAACGGATGGAGTTCTACACCAGCCACGAAGGCTTGCACCTGCCCTACGAACAAATGCAGACCCGCGTCGTCCCGCACCGCACCGGCTGGTACGACCTCACGTGCCACTTCCCATGGATCGGCAACCGGACCCGCAATCTCGACGGCGCGCACGTCGAGTTTTTCCGGGGCATCGCGAATCCGATTGGCGTGAAAATTGATTCCCACATCGCCCCATCCGAACTCGCTGAACTCGCCCGCGTCCTCAACCCCCAAAACGAACCCGGCCGCCTCACCTTTATCCATCGCTTCGGCGCCGGCAACATCGCCAAGGGTTTGCCGCCCCTGATTGACGCCATCCGCTACAGCGATCAAGTCGTGCTCTGGGTCTGCGACCCCATGCACGGCAACACCATCACCACCCAATCGGGCCGCAAGACCCGCGACTTTCACGCGATTCTCTCGGAGTTGGATCAAGCCTACGAAATCCACCACGCTTGCGGTTCACAGTTGGGCGGCGTTCACTTCGAATTGACCGGCGAAAACGTCACCGAATGCCTCGGCGGCGCCCGCGGCATCACCGAAGCCGACCTCGAACACGCCTACGTCAGCGACGTGGACCCGCGCCTCAACTACGAGCAGTCCCTCGAAATGGCGCTCCTCATCGCCCGCAAACTCCACCGCAACCACGGATAACCATGCGTCACCTCGCAGCGTTCCTCATCCTGCAAAGTTGTGCCGCTGTAGTGGGGCAACCATCTTGGTTGCCCATTCCTTTGCTTGGGCAAGCTGGAAGCTTGCCCCACTCTTCAAATCTGCACGGCACTCAACCATTGACGATGACCGGCGACATCGCCTCCAACCTCGTCGCTGGCGCGGACAGGTTTCTGCTCCGCGAGATTGACAAAGCCTTCGAGCGTCCTGTCAAAGCCGGTGACCGCGAACGGCTCGCGCACATCCTCGGCGTCCGCGACGCGCGTGTGCCATTCGACGGGCTGGAGTTTGTCGCCACGACCGCGCAATCTTCGCTTGTCGGACGCAATGTCCACGCCGTCCGCTGGCCGGCGTTCGGAGATGTCCACGGCGAAGGTCTGCTCTTCATGCCCGACGGCAAACCGGTCCTCAACGTCATCGCCATTCCCGACGCCGACCAGACACCGGAGCAATTCACCTTCGCGGCGCGCCTCGCGGCGAGTGGTTGCCGCGTCGTCGTACCCGTGCTGATTGACCGACGCCTTGAGAAGCGTAACAACCGATCCACCGTGTCGAGCCGTGAATTCCTTTATCGCAGCGCATTTGAGCTTGGCCGGCATCTGATCGGCTACGAAGTGCAGAAGGTGCTCGCTGTCGTGGACTGGTTCGCCAAACAAAACGACGCCAAGATCGTCGTCGCCGGTTACGGCGAAGGCGGAATGCTCGCACTCTACGCCGCTGCGCTCGACACGCGGATTGATACCGCGCTTGTCAGCGGTTACTTCGACGACCGACGCAACCTCTGGCAGGAACCGATTGACCGCAACGTCTTCGGCCTGCTCAACCACTTCCGCGACGCCGACCTCGCCGCGATGATCGCGCCGCGCACTCTGATCGTCGAGGCATCGCCCGGCCCCGAACTGACCCTCGAAGCCAAAGGCGGTGCCCCCGGCCGCTTGGTCAGCCCGAAACTGGAAGACGTGAAAAAGGAAATCGCCCGTGCCCCCGTTCCCATCGAACTGGTCTTAAACGACGACGAAGCGTTAAAGAAACTTGTAGGAGCGGCGTCCCCGCCGCGACCGGCTATTGCTACCGGCCCGCAGCAGCGCCAAACTCGGCAGTTCCAAGAGATTGACCGGCACAACCAGTGGTTGCTCCGGGAAAGCGAGTATGTCCGTGCGCAGTTCATGAAGAAGCTCGACACCTCATCGCTGGAGAAATACCAGAAGAGCGTCGAGCGGTATCGCGACCATTTCTACAACGAAGTCATCGGCAAGTTCGACCAGCCGCTATTGCCGGCGAACCCGCGCACTCGTCTCTGGAAAGAAACCGACAAGTGGACCGCCTACGAAGTCGTGCTCGACGTTTTCCCTGACGTGATCGCTTACGGAATCCTACTGTTGCCGAAAGACATCAAACCCGGCGACAAACGTCCGGTCGTAGTCTGTCAGCACGGACTCGAAGGCCGTCCGTCGGACGTGATTGGTGGGCATCGCGCTTATCAGAGTTTCGCCGCGGTGTTGGCCGAGCGCGGCTTCATCACGTTCGCGCCGCAGAACCTCTACATCTTCGGCGACCGGTTCCGCACGTTGCAGCGCAAGGCCAACCCGCTCGGCAAGACGCTGTTCTCGATCATCGTCCCGCAACACCAGCAGATCACCGACTGGCTCGCGACGCTGCCGGCGGTTGACCCGCAACGGATCGCGTTCTACGGTCTCAGCTACGGAGGCAAGACCGCGATGCGCGTGCCGCCGTTGGTCTGCAACTATTGCCTCTCGATCTGCTCCGGCGACTTCAACGAGTGGGTTGCCAAGAACGCCTCGACGCGCCTCCCGTTCAGCTACGTCTGGACCGGCGAGTACGAAATCTTCGAGTTCGATCTGGGCAGCACGTTCAACTACGCCGAAATGGCGGCATTGATCGCGCCGCGCCCGTTCATGGTCGAGCGCGGCCACTTCGACGGCTGTGGCTCGGACGAGGCAATCGCTTACGAATTCGCCAAGGTGCGTCATTTGTATCAGGCCAAACTCGGCATCGGCGACCGCTGTGAGATCGAGTGGTTTGTCGGCGGCCACATCATCAACGGCAAAGGCGCCTACGATTTCCTCCACCAACACCTCCGCTGGCCCAAGCCGTGAACTCCCACCGCACCCCGGAACACGGCAGTGGTAACCACGGAATACACGGAAGGCACGGAAGACGAATTTTTTCCTCGTGTTCAGTGTGTTCCGTGGTTTCTCATCTCTGCTGGTCCTGCGACGTTCGCGCCACGCTTGACACGACCCGACCACGGTGACAATCTCCACGCCAGAAACCAGAACCGCTGACGCGAGGCTCGACATCGGCGGTGTTTTCGACGAGAATAGGAACATGACACCGAGCGTGCAATACCTCACCAATCCGAATGGCAAGAAGACCGCTGTCGTGATGCCCATTTCCGATTACGAAAGGCTCATGGAGGATCTGGAGGATTTGGCGTCCATTGCGGATCGTCACGACGAGCCGACGATTCCCCACGACAAGTTCAAGGCAGAGTTGAAACGCGATGGCATCCTTTCGCGTTGAGTGGAAGAAATCCACCAAGAAGGATTTGCGCAAACTGCCGGCCAGCGTGGCCGCGCGGGTGGTGGATGAGGTTGAGTCGCTGGGCTGGAATCCGTTCCCGCAGGGCGTGGAGAAGCTGACTGCCTCGGAGAACGCCTACCGGATTCGGTTGGGTGATTATCGGGTCGTGTACAATGTATTTCGTGAGTGGAAACTTGTCGAGGTGCAGCGGGTCAGACACCGAAAAGATGTCTATCGCGCTTAGCGTCCCAGCGACTTCGCTGTTCCACTCCGTCTTGCTGAATGCCGAAAGCTGACTGCTGACCGCTCCCCTCTTCCCCGCTTGACACGACCCGACCACGGTGACAATCTCCACGCCAGAAACCAGAACCGGCTCGCTCTAACAAGGGCGATGAGTTCCGGTGAGAAAGAAGACTTGCCTTCTGTCGCTCAATCGTTACCTTGACGGCGCATGCCAAGCCTCTTCGAAAAAGATGGATACCGGTTCTTCTTCTACAGCAACGAACACCGGCCCATTCACGTCCATGTGCGACGAGGCGGGGGCGAGGCAGTGTTCGACATGGAAGACCGCGTCGAGTTACGGGAGTCACAGCGACTCAAAGTCCAAGAATTGGCACGCGCCGAGGAGCTTGCGCACGAGCACAGAAAGCTTATAATCCAAAAGTGGCATGAGTACCTTGACTGACACAGTTTTGAAGGCGACTTGCCGTGACCGACACATCACCGTCACGATGGAGAGTGGTGTCGAGATTCGTTTCCCGGTCGCGCAGAACCCGCGTCTGGCTCGCGGCACCGAGGCGCAACTGAGCAACATCGAGGTTTCCCCCTACGGCCTTCACTGGCCGGACTTGGACGAAGACCTTTCTTTTCGTGGCATCATGGAAGGCGATTTCGGCCAGCACCAGAAACGCCGCTGATAACGGACTTGAGAAACAGCGAAGGTGCCAAGGGAAGAATCTTCGCGACTTCGCGTCTTCGCTGTTCCACTCCGCCTTGCTGACCGCTGAAAGTTGAAGGCTGATTGCTGAATGCTGTCCGCTCTCCTCGCCACGCTTGACACGGCCAGACCACGGTGACAATCTCCACGCCAGAAACCAGAACCGATACGCTCTCCACAAGAGAGAAAACCGGTGAACAAGAATTATTGATGGTTTACACCTGCACATGCACAAGCTCTTTCTGAAGATCGCGGACAAGCTTCGGATGCCTTACGATCCAAACCCGCTGCGACGTGACGAGGTAGTTCGATTTCTGTCGCAGCGTCCGTCGTTTTCTCACGAGGAATGGCAAGCCCGGTTCGCTCCTGACATCCCACTCGATTTTATCCGGTGGTTTCGTGAAGCTTGCTCTCGGTATTTTGAGTACGACTTGTCTGCTGCCTTGCCCGACGACCGCCTCGTTGAGGACTTGGGGATGTACGATGCGACTTGGGGCGATGTTGATTGGGACATCTTGGAAGATTACGAGGGAGAGTACGATGCCAAGATTCCCCCTGACGAGCAGCTAGGGATTAAAACTTTTGGACAATTGCTTGAAGCGCTTTGGTTACACACCCAGAAGCAAAATGTAATGAACGCACCTGAGACTACCGGCGCCACGCCCCGCGCTTGACACAACCAGACCACGGTGACAATCTCCACGACGGAAACCAGAACCGACATGCCGCAAACAAGCGCACCGAGTTTTGGTAAAGCACGACAGGCCGTAAAATGACCGTCACACGAAAACTTGCCTTGATAGCCTGCTGCGGATTTCTCATTTACGTTGCGTCGTATTGTTTGGATTCGTTCCTCGGCGGATACTGGATGAAGCCTGAGATGGATGGCCGCGATAGGTATTCGTTTGGTCTTGCTATGCCTACTGCCATCCTTTGGCAGCCTAGGATCGGGCACGAGGCGCTCGGCACTGGCGACTTCATTGGCGCTTTCTACCGCCCATTGATCAGGCTCGACCGCAGATTTGTCCATCCGACCCTTTACCTTTCTGACAACGATGGTTTTGAAAGGGCAGGAAAATTGCCGGTCTCCTCCGTACACCCACACTGGCGTGAGGAGTACACGAAGCCGCGAAGTACCGTCACGAAATAGCGTGCTCTTCCGCCCACGCTTGACACGACCAGACCACGGTGACAATCTCCACGACGGAAATCAGAACTTTGTCCCGTTAACAAACTTATGCATATTACGTTTAAGCAAGTTGGTGAGTACGGGCAGTTAAGCCGGCCAGCGAAGACTGCGGGTCGGACATTTATCATTCTCGCCGTCGCATGTTGTCTTACCGGCGCGGTATTCACCCTGCTCTCAGCCTTTCAGCTTGCTGATGGGCTGGATGGAAAGACGCCGGAGCAGATCCGTGACACGGTGGCTGATATGCTCCGTCTGACTGGCGGGGTGCACTCACTGATGTGGACGGCAGCGGCTCTCTTGATTCTCAGTATCGGATGTTTCTTGTACGGCCGGCGCATTCCGCCGACTTCACCGCACCAAGAGACATGAGGCATAACCATGCACTTCAGCCAATGTGGGCAAGCGCCGGCGCGCTTGAGTTCTATCGTTAGCGATCCGGAACGTTTTCGTCACTTCATTCGACGCCGCGCCACGCTTGACACAACCAGACCACGATGACAATCTCCACGCCAGAAACGAGAACCGGCACGCCCCCAACGAGCTTGACGGTTTCGACAGCGATGAATGAAAGGCAAAGAGAGCGATGAGCGCTGCAGCAGAGGCCATTATTGAGTTCGTCATTCGGTTGATCATTGATTTCATTTTTACGTGGACGGGTGAGATTGTTCTCTTTGTCGTCACATTCGGCAAGCGCAAGCCGAGTTGGGATTTACACAGCCGAGAGGATGCCGGCACCTTTGTCTTCCTCTCGGAGTTGAGCTTCTGGATTGGGTTTACCTTTTGGCTGTTGGTCGGCTATTTGATCTACAAGTTCAGCAGGGTATGAGCGAGCTTATGAATCCGATGGGGCTAACCTTGCTTCAGCCGCCTCTTGACACAACCAGACCACGGTGACAATCTCCGCGCAGAAACCAGAACCGGCTCGCTCTAACAAGGGCGATGAGTTCCGGTAAATGACAATGTTAACGGCGCAAAACTTCTTAGAGTCGCTTTCGGTCGGTTCGGGGGCGTGTTTGGTGGCAATCTTGTCAGCGGTTCTAGCTTGGCCTTTGGGTTATGTACGTCCGGCTCTTCTGCGCTGGGCCGGTGCAGTGGTTTTGCCGTTCGTTCTGGCGACTGGGTTTTATTGGCTGCCGGTCTGGCTTGGGCGGAACCCATCTGAATATTCGAGTTGGGCACTCTTGTTTATCGGAACGTGGTTTCTGGCTGGCGCAGGTTCATCCGCAATAGTTCTCCTTTTTCGAGGGAAACAAGCTGATAAGTGAGTTCGCCACACGTAACAGCGTGCCCACTGCGCCACACTTGACACAACCAGACCACGGTGACAATCTCCACGCCAGAAACCAGAAACGGCTGCATCAGTGGAAGTACGCCCGTAGAACAATTAGCAACGGGAGTTGTTATCATGAAAATCACAGTTTTGCTTTTCTTGTTTTGTGCGACAGTCATGCGTGCTGGGTCTTCTATGCCGGCCGATGAGGTCAAGCAAGCTGAGGCATTTGCTAGCGAAACCATTCCCGTCTTTGAACTGAAGAATGCCACTTTCGAGGACGCTCTTGCCACCGTGCGCCGCGCTTGGGAACAGCGTCATCCTGAGAAATCATTTCCTGTTCTAGTTACAGACTACCAGCCGCCTGATGAGAACCGTGCGGCAAACCCTGCGCGTATGACGATGAGTTTGAAGAACGTTCCTTTCATCAAAGTTCTCCAGTACATTGGCTCATGTTCAGGCAGACGGCTTATTCCCCGTGGACAGTTCTTCCAGATGGAAAGCCACCCTTGGATCGAGGAGGACTGGGTTTACCGTTCACAAGATGTTACCGTCGAGCTCCTAGCCCATTTGTTTCACCGTACGAAAGGTTGTGATGGTTTTTCGATTTGATTGAGGCTCTGAACCCTCTGCCCAAGAGTCATCAGCAGTTTCAAAGGACGACGGCCTCTGCGGAGGCCGCGTCGGGCGGG
>VHCW01000126.1 GCA_016871575.1 Verrucomicrobiota bacterium | reverse complement strand
CCGTGAGGGTCTTCGAACGACTCCTCGATGTCCCTGGTCGTCGGGCCTTCTCGCGTATCGAATGGCGGTTCTGTCCAATCAAAGTCCATAGACTCCTGTCTGCACAATGTATGTACAACATACATACCATCCTGTCAAAGGTTTTTTTGTATAAACTCCGGTTTGCAAACTGTTGGGCAGAAATGTGAGGCAGATTTGTAACCTGCTTGGGTCATTGAAGAGCAGGTTGCAAACCTGCTCCACATTGAGCGGCACTTGGTTGTCGGGGCGCCAAGGCCCCTCCCTCATTCTTATTCTCTTCCCATGCACCCGAAATCGGGTTGCACGCGCGACAAGTCGGGCGCGGTCCAATCAGCGCCGGCAGCCCGCAGCGTGCCTTCACCGAAACTGGTGGTCAGTCCAAGGCAATAACTGCCGGCCGCCTTGGCTGCCTTCACGCCGCTCGGCGCGTCTTCCACGACAACGCAGCGCGTCGGTGGCAATCCAAGCCGCTCGGCGGCCTTCAGAAAAACTTCCGGATGCGGTTTCTTGTGCGTCACATCGCTCCCGGTCAGCACGGCATCGAACATCGCCGCCGGCAACCCGATCTCGCGCAGGTTGATTTCCACCTTCATCCAGTCCGCGCTGCTGGCGACGGCCAGTTTCTGTCCCCGTTGACGGCACGCGGCGATGAACTCACGGACGCCGCGCAGCGGTTGCAATTTGCCCCGGGCCATCCCGCCGTAGATGGTGTACATGCGAACTTTGTCGCGCGGCATGGTCAGCGTGATCCCGCGTTGTTCCGCCACGCCGCCAATGTAACGGTCTTCGCCGGTGCCGACGAACGGCTCGAAGTCGCGAGGCTCGACGCGAAGTCCGTAGGTCTCGGCAAACATCCGGCAACCAGCCTCGGCCGTCAGCGCCTCGCTGTCGCAAAGGACGCCGTCCATGTCGAAGATGACGCCGTCAATCGGAGCGCGGATCATTGCGTTTTGCCGCTCTTGTTGGCCATGGCGGCCTTCACGAGGTTCTTGCCAAGCTCCCACATCGGCCCGGTGACGTTGTGGGTGTCGGCAAGAACGTTGTCGAGGGCGTTGACAAAATACGCGATGTCCTCGTCGCTGATGATGAACGGCGGGAGGATGCGGATGATGTCGCCGTGGTTGCCGCTGACCTGGGTGAGGACGTGGTGTTTGTCGAGCAACGGCATCACGATCATCTGGGCGAAGAGTCCGTCGTGCGCGGCGTGGACGGCCTTCCACGCGAGTTTGAGGCCGAGGCTCTTCGGCTCGTGGAACTCGATGCCGATCATGCAGCCCCTGCCGCGCACTTCCTTGAGGACTTCGTGCTTCGCTTTCAGCGCGTGGACGGCATCCATGATTTTCTGGCCCTGCACGGCGGAACGCTCGAACAGGTTTTCCTTCTCCAGAATCTCGAGCGCCACGAGGCCGCAGGCCATGGCGAGATTGTTTCGTCCAAAGGTCGTCGAGTGCACCCAGCACCGGTCCATGCGGTTGAACACTTTCTGGTAGATGGCGCGCCGGGTGATCATGGCGCCGACGGGCACGTAACCGCCGCTGAGCGCCTTGCTGACGGTGATGATGTCCGGCTCAAGATTCCAGTGCTGGAAAGAGAACATTTTCCCGGTGCGTCCCAGTCCGGCCTGCACTTCATCGCAAAACAAGAGCGTGCCGTATTTCCGGCAAATCGCTTGCAGGCTTTCCAAGTACCCGTCCACCGGCATTCGGACGCCCTTGCCTTGAATGCACTCGACGGCGAGACAGGCAATGTCTCTCTTGGACAGCGTCTCTTCTGCTGACTCCAAACACCCATGCGGAATGCATTCACCGGGGAGCATATCGCCGAAGCCTTCGCGGAATTCGTCGTTGCCCATGATGCTGAGCGCGCCGAGGGTCAACCCGTGCCAGCCGTGATCGAGATACGCCACTTTGTTCCGACCGGTGGCGGCGCGGGCAAATTTCAAAGCCGCTTCAACCGCCTCGGTGCCGGAGTTGCAGAAAAAGACGGCGTTCAGGTGTTCCGGGCAACGTTTGAGAAGCGCCTCGGCGAACAACCCGGCGAGGAACGCGCAATCCATCTGCACCATGTTCGGCAAATCGAGGTCAAGCACGTCGCGAATGACCTGCGCGACGAGCGGGTGATTGCGTCCCGCGCCGAACACGCCGAACCCGCTCAGCATGTCGAGGTAGCGGTTGCCCTCCTTGTCCCAGAGATAACTGCCCTTGGCCCTGGCATAGACGCGGTCGAACTTGATGGTGCGAAACACCTTCACCAAGGTCGAGTTGATGTGTTTCTCGTGCAGCTCGTAATTCTCGCCAAGCCGCTGGGCCACGATCTGTTTGATGTTGAAATCGCTCATAAGGCGGATTCTATCGCACGAGGCGGCGGCGGAGGCAAGCCTGCTTCCAACGGGTGGTGCAGTTCAATCTTTTGGGCAGAAATGTGGGGCAGGTTTGTAACCTGCCTGATTGTAATAGAAGAGCAGGTTGCAAACCTGCTCCACATTGAGCGGTTGCGCAATACTTTGAAGTACACCCTCCAACGGCAGGTGGGAGCGACACACGTCTCGCGACCGTGATGTGAATCGCAGCAGAACTTCTCCGCAGAGGCGGAATGCTGCTCCTACGTTTGTAGTAACGCACGCAGTCCTATGCCGTTTCGGGACGGAGTGCGGTTCGTTTGGCCGGAACGACCTCCCGCAACGCCACTTCGCTTCGCTGCGTGGCTCACTACGAACTATTATTTGAATGTGGTTTGACGGAACTCTACTTCCAACTGCGAATATCGTCGCCGGCTCCGTTTTCATCCTGCCGGTTCGGACCGCAGGAATAGGCGCGCGGCTGCGGTTCCGTCTGGATCCGGTACGGCGTGCGCCACGGGTCAATGAACTCGCCGTCGGGATTCATTTCGCTGAACCTTGCGACCACGTAATCGAGCCGCCGAGGATTTTGGCCGCCGACGTTTTCGCCGCGCAACAACGCCGCGATCTGCGACGCCGTGCCGGTGGGCGCGCGCCCGTTTTCCGTGACAAACCCGGACAGTGCCGTGACGAGCACGTCCACGTCGCGTTTCGCCTTGTAACGGCGCCAGAGCGGGACCGCGGCTGTCAGCAGCGCCGCCGCAATGAGCGCGGCGATCAGCGCGATGAGCCACCAGCGCCGTCGCGGCCGCCGGCCAGCAGGTGTGTTGCTTGTTGTTGCCATCGTTTCGCCTCAAGTTTTCTGTCCGCCGGCGCGGGCAATGCCAGCGCCTTTTGCCATGCCGTTTTCGCTTCGTCGGCCCGGCCCGCTTCGCGCAACGCCTCGCCGAGGTACAGGTAATTCTCCGGATAATCAGGAAACAGTTCCACGGCCCGCTGCAACAGCCGCAGTCCCCGGCGCGGGCTGCCGATGCTCACGGGAGGGGCCGGCGTCCGCAACAACAAGATGCCCAGCACGCGCAGCGGCCCGGCGTAATCGTACCGCTCGTCAATCTCCCCTGCCCGCTTCAACGCCGGCTCCATTTCCGCCACCGCCGCCAGACCATACGAACGATCCACATCAGCAAGCAGGCCGACGTTGATCGCGTACCAGTAGTGTCCCTCGACGCGATCCGGTTGCATCGCGCGCGCATCGCGCGCCGCAATGATCCCGCGTTTCGCCGCCTCGCGTCTCTTGTCCGGTTGCGAATCCTGTTCCGCCACGGACGCCGCTGCCTGTGCCGCTTGGATCAGCGACCCGAAATCCTTTGCTGCCGGGGGCGCTGGTGTCGGGACGACCGTCGACTTGCCGTAAAGATAACCGCGATTGCCGGCGAGAGCCTCCGGGGCGCGCACCGATGAAATGCTCTTGCAGCCGCACAATGCCAGCGTGAAAAGACAAAGCGCAATTCTCATTTCTCTTTCCCCAGAAATGATTCCTGCGCCTTCTTCAGGCGCGGTTCGTTTACCGGCTCGAACGCCTCGACGCGGATGTTGCCGAGCGCCTGGCGGCCTTCCGCGGACTTGTTCATCGAGGTCAATGCGCCCTTCACCTTGCACCAATCGAGTTTCCCGGCATTGCCGCGAAACGCCACGACCAGCGCGCCCGTCAGTTCCTCCGACCGGTATGCCGCCTTCAACGTGGGGCCGAGTTCAGGGTCCTTTTCCATGATCTGCCAGGCGGTCTCCTCCATCAACACCGCGCCCGCGGCATCTTTCGCGCCTTCGACCAGGTCAAACAACGCCCCCTCGATGTCGGTCACCGCTTTCAAACGCAATTCCGTCACCTTGTCCTGCAAGATCACGCCCGTGATGTAGCGTTCCTCGGCCGACAACGTCGTCGCCAGCACCCGTCCCCGCAACGCGTCCAAGCCGTCGCCCGCGGTTTTCTTGACCACGACCACGTAGCGTTCCGCGGGAACCTCCTGGCGGCGCACCTCCAGCAACGGCTCGATGTCCAACGCTTTTTGATAAGCCAGGTAAAATCCCGGCGTCACAATGCCGAGCGGCGGTTTTTTCGTCGTGCAAAACTCCACCGCCTTCAGCGGCGAGTTCAAGACGCACGGCTCAAACGTCGCGTCGCCAATCGCTTTTGCGACGCACGCGGTGAATTCCCCGACCGTTTGCCCGGCCATTTCCTGCGTGGCAAACTTTTCGCCGGTTTTCAGGAACAGGAACGCAACCAGCAGCATCAGATTCATCGTTATTGTCTCCTCCAGTTCTTCAACACAATCCACAATTTCTCTGCGCCCGACAACCGGACTCGGCCATCGAACACGCGGAACTGTCGCGCCTCGATCCGGTCGAGCAGGCCGCCGTACACGTCCATCATCACCGCCAACGTGCCGCGACTGTCGGCGCTGATCATCCCCAGCAGCGGTCTCGCTTTCGCGTAATACTCGCGCGCCCGCGACGCCTCGAAGCGCATCAACTCGACAAACTGCGGCGTGTACCGGCTCTTCATGATGTCATCATCTTCGACGCCGAACCGCCGCATATCTTCAGCAGGCAGGTAAATCCTCCCCTTCTCCGCGTCCTCCTTCACGTCCCGTAAAATGTTCGTCAACTGAAACGCGATCCCGCACGCCTCCGCCGGCACGAGCGCCGCTTGGTCGGTGTACCCGAAGATCGGCATCACCACCAACCCGACGCACGACGCCACGCGGTAACAATATTGGTACAACTCGTCGAACGTCGCGAACCGCGTTTTCGTCTGGTCCATCTCCGTCCCGTCGAGCAACTCGAACAAATACCGGCGCTCAATCCCGAACCGCCGCACCACCTCCGCCAATGCCGGGAGAATCGGCTCGCTTGTTTCCTTGCCATTCAAGGCCGCGGCGACCTGTTCGCGCCACGCGCGCAAACCTTCCGTTGCCGCCGATGGACTTGTCGCATCGTCCGCAATGTCGTCACTGTGGCGCATGAACGCGTAAACGACACACATCGCCTCGCGCTTGGCCTTCGGCATCGCCAAGAACGAGACGTAAAAATTCGTGCCTGCCTTGCGCGCCAATTGGCAGCAGAGCCGATACGATTCCTGGACGCTGACACTCATGGCCCCGCATTATGACGCGAAGCCTTCCGCTCTGCAAGATTCCCGTTCTGCCGCGGTTCCGTGCAATTTTTGGGCAGAAATGTGGAGCAGGTTTGCAACCTGCTCTTCCATGACAAGCAGGCAGGTTACAAACCTGCCCCACATTCCTTTGTTCGGCGACGGTCTCCGACCGCGCCGTCTGTTCACGACAGCTTGAGACCTGCGCACAACGGAGCAACGAAAGGAAAGTTGCTTCGCAAGTTCGCGCTGGAGTCAAATCCAGTTTTCATGTTATGCAGTCGCCGATGAAACTCAGTCCTCGCCTTGTGCCGTGGATGCTCGTGGCCGTCGCGCTCGCCGTGCTCTTGCCGGGCACGGCGACGATTCCGCTTATTGACCGGGATGAACCGCGTTTTGCGCAGGCCGCCCGCGAGATGATGGAAGGCGAAAACGCCAATTGGATTGTCCCCTACTTCAACGGCCAATACCGGTTCGACAAACCGATCCTCATCTATTGGATGATGCGGGCCAGTTATGCCGTCTTTGGCGTCAACGAGTTCAGCGCGCGGTTGCCATCGGTGCTCTGCGCCATCGCGCTGGCGCTGTTCCTGTGGTGCGTGGGTCGCCGGTGGTTCTCCGAGGAGGCCGGGGTGTTGGCCGGGCTTGGGATTGTGACATGTGTGCAGGTGTTGATGCACGGGCGCAGCGCCGTGGCCGACATGCCGATGGTGCTGGCGATCGCCGTGGCGCAGGTCGCCATGTTTGAGTTGTTGCAGGGTGGTGTAGTGGCCGCCGTCCCCGGCGGCGTTGTTTCGCCACCCGCCGCCGGGACGGCGGCCTCTACAAGCAAATTCTGGATGTTATACCTTGCGCTGGGGCTGGGCTTTCTCGCCAAAGGACCCGTCGCGCTCGTGGTACCGGCGTTGACGTTGGTGTTTTACCGGTTTGTTTTCTGGCGGCGTCCGCTTCCGTGGCGCAATTTGAAACTGGCGCTGGGTATTCCGATCACATTGTTGACCATGGCGGCGTGGGGCATTCCCGCGATGATTGCGACGAAGGGGCTTTTTTTCAGGATCGGCATCGGCGAACATGTCCTCCAACGCGGCTACAAAACGTTTCAGGGACACGGTGGATTCATCTTGTATTATATTGTCACTGCATTCGTCAGCCTGTGTCCGTGGATCGCCTGCGCCGGCGAAGGCGCCGTCGCAGTGAAACGGAACTGGAACGCCAAGACGGCATTCCTCGTGTCGTGGCTGGCGGCGACGTACCTCGTGTTCAGCCTCTACGTGACGAAGCTGCCGCACTACGTCCTGCCGGCGTTTCCCGCGTTTTTTCTGTTGCTGGGTCTGCTGGGGCAACCTTCCGAACAGCCCCGCTGGGCGCGCGTGTTTTTTTGGGTCATCGCCGGTGTGTTCACGGTGATGGGGCTGGTGTTTCTTCCGTTGCTGGGGCTGGTGCTGCTGCTGCTGGCGGCGCGGCTCAGCCGTCCCGCCTTGGCCGTGGCAGGCATTGTCATCGTGGCGGTCGGGACGGCGTTCGGCGCGGCCAAGTTGCGCCCGCATACCGCCACGATCCAATTGCTGCCGATTTTCCGCCAGATGCCCGCCGAGACCGAGTGCGCAGGATTCCTGTTCGTCGAGCCGGGCCTCGTGTTCTATTCCAATCATCGGTGGAACATGTTGGGCGACACCGCGGAATTGTCGGCATGGATGACCAACGCAGGACCGCGGCTCGTAGTCTGCACGGAACGCGAATGGCAGTTGGGCGGGCCGAAACAGAACTGGAAACGGATTTTTGACTACTCCGGCGAACTGGCATCACTGCCGACCAATGGCTACCGGCAAACCACTGTTGAGGGCTTGAACATCACTTGTGGCAGTTGGGTCAGGCTGCGCGTGTATCAACGCTGGGATTGACCGGCTGTCACGAGGACCAGCCCTGGATGTCCAGGTTCGTCAAGCCGCGCGCCTTCGCGTGTTCGACGGTTTCCATGTACTCATGGCGGGTGATCCGGCGGGCAATCTCCGGATATTCGCGCGCCTTGTACAACGGCATGTATTGCGACATCAGGTTGATGTAGGTGTCTTTTGGCAGATGCCCGGCAATCCAGTCCAGAACCTCCTTCGTGCCGGCGACGCGGTTGGGCATGACCAGGTGACGGATGATCAAACCGCGATAGAGCAGTCCGTCCTGCGCCGGTTTGGCCACGCCGACTTGCCGGTGCATTTCGAGAATGGCCTGGCGCGTGACTTGCGGATAGGTGTCCGCGCCGGAAGAATACTTCGCGGCCATCGCGGAGTCGGCGTATTTGATGTCGGGCATGTAAATGTCCACGATGCCATCGAGTTGTTGGAGAATGTCCACGCGCTCCCAGCCGCAGGTGTTATAGACCAACGGCAGCCGCAACCCGCGCGATGCGGCGTGATCCAACGCCAGCACGAGATGCGGCGAGTAATGCGTGGGCGTCACCACGTTGATATTGTGGCATCCCATCGCCTGCAAACGAAGCATCATCCCGGCACACTCGCTGACACTGCGGACATGCCCTTCGCCGCCCTGGCTGATTTCCCAGTTGCAGCAAAAGACGCAACGCAGTCCGCAATGCGTCATGAAAATCGTTCCCGACCCTTTCTCGCCGACCAGCGACGGCTCCTCGCCAAAGTGCGGATGGAACGAGGAAATCTCCAGTTGCGCGTTGGCTCCGCAGAACCCGCGTTCGCCTTCGAGCTTGTTCACCTCGCACTCGCGCGGGCAGAGCCGGCAACGTTCCATCTTGCTCCAGAGCGATTGCCCGCGCTTCTTCAGTTCGCCGCTCTTGTGCAGCGCCAGGTACGGGGGTTCGAATGGGGCGGACATGGACGTTTTCGATGTTGTGGACGTGGACACGTTGCCCGCTTCTTCATTCCTTTTCCGGCAACCAACACACACCAGCCCCGCGGCAGTCATTCGAAAGCAGGTCTCGACAAATCGTCGTCGTGGCACGCTGTTCATCTCGTCACGTCGCCACTCTAGCACAAATGAAACAACTATCGATTCGAAGATGCCAGAAATCGGCGCGCGGCCAGGCCGATGATCAAACCGTTGATCAGGCCAAGCCACATGCCAGCCCACACATCGCTCGGATAGTGTGACGTTCCCGCGATGCGCGACCAACCCACCAACGCCGCCAACGGCAAGCACG
This sequence comes from Verrucomicrobiota bacterium, assembly GCA_016871575.1. Taxonomy (GTDB): domain Bacteria; phylum Verrucomicrobiota; class Verrucomicrobiia; order Palsa-1439; family Palsa-1439; genus CAIKAP01. Next base: position 3,226 of record VHCW01000126.1, on the reverse strand, counting down.
GCACGCCGAGCACCGGCAGCGACACCGCCAGCGTCGTGGCAACAGCAAACGCGCACGTCGTGTGCCCCGATGGGAAACTTTTGTACGTGCGGCTGAGGGTCGGCCCATGCAAACGGTCGGCCATTGCCGCGCTGGGCCGGGGGCGCCCGGTCAGGCTGCTGATCGAGTGGCATTGCGCCCCGGCCAGCAGTCCCGCCAGCAACGCCGCCAGCGCGACGACTCGCCAAGTCCGTTGTTTCAGAACCCACCCCAGAACGCCGAGCACGACAATCAACAGCAACCAGCCGCGCGGAAAATCGCCCCAAAAGCTGACGAACAGGGCGAATCTCTTGTCGGCGACCACAAGCTGCCGTCCCCAGTCGGCATCGCGCGGCACCAACACCATGACGCCGGCCGCCGCGACGAGGGCGAGCAACAGCCAGAGACGCCATTTCTCGCGAAACAACGCGCCGGCATTTCGAAGCAATCCGCGCAAATCCTGTTTCATTGCTGTGTCTCCCCAAATGGCTCGATGTGCACCGTCACGTTGTTCACCCGCGGCAACGCGCCCTGGATGGCATCCTTCACGTCATGCGCCACCTGATGCGCGTCACGAACCGTCATCACGCCGTCCACCTCGACGTGCATTTCGAGAAAGTACGCATAGCCCATCTTGCGTCCAAAACATTTCTCCACGCCTTTGACACCAGACACTCCGACGGCCACTCGTCGGGCTTGTTCGATGAGGTTGCCGGGCGGCTCGGCCTCCATGAGTTCCTTGGCCAGCGGACGCAACAGCCGCCACCCGTTCCAGGCGATGATGACGGAGGCGAAAATCGCCGCCCATTCGTCCGCGCTCGCGAAACGCGGCCCGCCGACCAGCGAGATGCTGATGCCCAGCGCCGCCGCGGCCGACGTGATGGCGTCGCTCCGGTGGTGCCACGCGTCCGTTTGCACCGCCTCGCTCTCGATCTCCGAGCCGACGCCGCTCACAAAACGGTACAACCCTTCCTTGACCAACACCACGCCCAGCAACACGAACAACGTGAAAGGCGCCGGCGTTCCGTGCGGTTCGAGAATCTCGCGAACCGCCTGGTAGAGGATGACCGCCGCGGCAGCCAACAACATCACCGCCACCGCCGTGGCCGCCAAGGTCTCAGCTCGTCCATGTCCGTAGGGATGGTCGGCATCCGCCGGGCGGTTGGCCACCACCATGCCCCGCCAGACAATGAGGGAACTAAACACGTCCATCACCGACTCGATGGCGTCGGCAATCAGCGCGTAGGACTGGCCGAGGATTCCCGCCGCCAGTTTGACCGCCGCCAACACTCCATTCGTAAGCAATCCCGTTGCCGACGTCATCACACTGCGTTGGAGCCGGCTCGGCTTCACACCTTCGCCAACAACGTCAGGATCGCCTTCTGCGCGTGCAGCCGGTTCTCGGCCTGGTCGAAAATGTCCTGCTGCCTGGCATCGAGCAACTCGGCGCTGATCTCCTTGCCCCGGTACGCCGGCAAACAGTGCATGACGAGCGCGCCCGGCTTGGCTTGCGACACCACGGCGGCATTGAGCTGGTACGGCGCAAGGATCCGGAGCCGGTCAAGCGATTCGCTTTCCTTGCCCATCGAGACCCAGACATCCGTGTACAACACGTCCGCGCCCTTCGCGGCGGCATGGATGTCGTCCGTCACGCTCACCTCGCCGCCGGCGCGGGCCAGCAACGACGGGCGCGGCTGGTAACCGTGCGGCGCGGCGATGGTCAGCGGCATGTTCATCTTCGCGGCGCCAAAAATCCAGGAACGCGCGACGTTGCAATCGCCGTCGCCGACAAATGTGATCCGTTTGCCCTTCAGGCCGCCGAGTTTCTCCTCAATCGTGTACAGGTCGGCGAGAATCTGGCACGGATGCTCGTCGTCGGTTAGCGCGTTGATGACGGGGATCGAGCCGCACGCGGCAAACTCCTCGACGTCCTCCTGCGCGAAGGTGCGGATGATGACGCCGTGCAAATACCGCGACAGCACCCGCGCGGTGTCGGCGACCGTCTCGCCGCGGCCGAGCTGGATGTCGTTGGCGGAGAGATAGAGCGGCCAGCCGCCGAGTTCGCGGATGCCGACCTCGAAACTGACGCGCGTGCGGGTGCTGGCCTTCGTAAAGATCAACCCCCACGTCTTGCCCGTGAGCGGCAGATGCTTCGCCGTCTTGCCGCGCCCTGCTTTCATCGCGCGGGCCAGCGCGAGCACCTCGTGGATCTCGTCGGCGCTCAGTTGTTCAATCGTCAACAGATGTTTCATGGTTTGCGTCATTATGCTGACGCCCATGGCCCAAGGCAAGGCTTCAATTGCTCAAGGATTTCTGTATATTGTGCGCCCCAACATGCACGAGGCAACGCACGACTATTTCAACGAGCGGCTGTTCCCGCCTGTGCCGGAGCGCCGCACGGAGTATGAACGCCGCGTCCGCGCCGGCCGCGAACGGATGGCCCGCAGCACCGGCGTCATCGTCGGACTGGCCCGCAACATCGAGGCGCGTTTGCCACACACGATCACCGGCATCGAAGCGCTGGGAGCGATGTTTGCGGATCACCGCGTGGTCATCTATGAAAACGACTCCACTGACAGGACCGCGGAACTATTGAAGGATTGGGCGGCACGCCGTGCGACGGTGGACATCACCTGCGAACACCGCGGCGACCCCGTCAATCCCACCGCACGCTGCCTCCAGCGCGCCGGGCGCATGGCCCGCTACCGCAACGCCTGCCTCGACATCGTACGGAAGAAGTACGCCGGGTTCGATTACACAATCGTTGTTGACACCGATTTGGCCGTTGGCTGGAGCCTGGACGGCGTCGCCAATACATTCGGACATGAGAACTGGGATTTTGTCGGCTCCAACGGCCTGATCTTTCGACGCAAACACTGGAACACGAACTTCCCCATCCAGTACGACGCGTGGGCGTTTCGTCTCGACGAGCAGTTCACGCCACTGACAACGCGGGAGGTCAACGACATGTGGTGGCGACGCGGTGAACCGCTGGTGACGGTGACGTGCAGTTTTGGCGGATTGGGCGTGTATCGGATGCCGGCCTATCTCGCCGGCAGGTATGCGGGCAACGACATCGAGCACGTCACCCACCAGATGAAAGCCCGCGCCGCCGGGTTCCGCCAGGTGTTTCTCAATCCGAGCCAGATCACGGTGTATGGGCGACACCGTCGCAAGTCGGATTGGTGGGTGATGCCGGCGCTCTGGT
>VHCW01000125.1 GCA_016871575.1 Verrucomicrobiota bacterium | reverse complement strand
CAATATCGAGCCACCGGAGAAAGCGCACGGTTTGCAGGTGCAAGTCGGGCCGCCCAACACCGGCACGGGCGGCATTTACGAGAGCTACGGACGGAAGTGGCTCCCGGCTAAACCAGCCGCCGACTTTGAGAAGACGTATCTCAAGCCTGACGATTGGAACGAGATGACCATTGCGGCCCACGACGGCCACGTCGTCGTGCACGTCAACGGCATCAAGGTCACCGAGCTGGTGAACGATCCGGGCCGGCCGGAAGGTCATTTCGCGATGCAGATGCATGCGGGTTGCGTGATGGAAGTCCGGTTCAAAGACATCGAGATTCTTGAAGGCAAGCCGTGAACACCCGACCAAGCATCAGTAATTGTAGCCGCGGCGCTCTGCCGCCGCGCTGGATTCAACACGCCGGCGGAGCGGCGTGGCTACAGTGCACACTCATCGTTGGCTTGCTGGCTTTCAGCGTCTTCGCTTCTGCTGAACCTCTCACTTTGCCGACGGATAAGCGCCCCGAATGGCTCCGGCGCGACGGCATCGTGATGGCGGGAAGTTGGGAGCCGTTGTTGTTCCGGGTGCGGCGCGATGGCGCAGAAGGGTACACGCCGACACCGGAGCAGCGCGCCGCCTACGAACGCGAACAGAGCGCGGAGATGGTGGCGAAGCTAAAAGAGATCGGCGTCAATTTCGTGATGATGCACTGCTACAAGGGCGGCGGACTGGAGGCGGAACGCGAGAGCATGGCCGACGCGGTGAAGTTCGCCAGGCTCTGCCACGACGCCGGGCTGCGCGTTGGCTGTTACACCTACAGCGGCGCGTTCATCTGGGAACTGTTCTTCAAGGAGGTGCCGCAGGCCAAGGACTGGGTCGTGCTCAACCCCGACGGCACGCCGCTCACCTACGGCAAGGCTGGTTACCGTTACTACTGGAACCGCTCTCATCCCGACGCTCAGGCGTTCTACCGGAAGATCGTCAAGTTTGCCGTCGAGGACATGCGCACCGATCTCGTCCACTTCGACAACTACGTCATCGGCCCCGGCCACGATGCGAATTCCATCGCTCGCTTCCGCGATTATCTCCGCAAGACGTTCCCGTCGTCGCTCCTCAAGGAACACGGTATCGCCGACATCGCCACAGTGACGCCGCCGGACCGCGCCTGCACCAATCTGCTCAGTCGCGCTTGGGCGGATTTCTGTTGCCAGTCCATTTCCGATTCGTTCCATGACATGACACGCTACGCGCGCTCGTTGCGGCCGGACATTCTCATGGAAACCAATCCTGCCGGCATTCAGCCGACGCTCCGTTGGGCGGTGGATCACGGGCGGTTGCTGCGCGGCGGCGAGGCGTTCTGGGACGAAGGACGCCGTCCCGGTCTTGTCAAGGGACAGTTGACGACGCGCATCCGCACCTTCAAGGCGGCGCGCGGCATGAACAACTCGGCGTTTGTCTATACCCGCACCCCGCTCGAAACCGCCGAGTCCATGGCGTTTAACCTCGATTGTTTCGGCTGCATCTGCTGGTTCGAGTACGGCGAGTTATACGAGCATCCCGGAGACAAAACGCTCATGTCCCCTGCCCTGTTGCCGTTCGTGAGCTTCTACCACAAACGCCGCGACCTGCTCCGCGACGCGAACGTCGTAGCCGATGTCGGCGTGTTCCGAAGCTGGCCTTCGATACAGTTCGGCTCGCGGCAGACGGCCAAGCTCACCGGCGAAGTCGAGGACTTGCTCATCGCCAACCGCTGCGCATTCCAGTTGGTGTTCGATACGCAACTCGACGAACTCTCCCGCTGGCCGGTCCTCGTGATGCCGGGCTGCGTGGCGTTGTCGGACGCGCAAGTGAAGGCGATTCGCCGGTACGTCGCGAACGGCGGGCGGCTCTGCGTCATCGGCCCACTGGCGACGCACAACGAATGGATGCTCCCGCGCGAGAAACCCGCGCTCGACGATTTGCCAATGGTGCGCGCGGACGCGAACGGCGACTGGCTCGACGCCATCCGTCGCGCCTGCGGCGGCCAACTATCGCTCACGATCACAACCGACTCGAAAGCACTTTGCGCCGAACTGACCGAGCAGCCCAATCGTCGCCTTGTGCATCTGGTGAATTACAACGCAGAAAATCCAGTGAAGGACGCCGTCGTCCGTGTCGCACTTCCGAAAGGACGCACCGCAAAGTCTGTCGCACTCGCCAGTCCCGAACATGCCGCCGACATCACGGTGCCGTTCAAGCAAGACACCGGCACCGTGACATTCACCGTCCCATCCGTCGGGGTTTACGAGATTGCAGTTGTCACGCTGCGTTGATCCTTGTCATTACCGACTGTCTATTTGGGGCGAAAAATTACCGGTAGAACGAGACGTGACGCGTAACGCCCGCCGTGGTGGATGGTTTGTTCGGCCACGACCAGAGTGGCATCGGCATTCTGGTCGGCGGCGGTGTTGTGGTTGCGGTCGTAGTTGGGGAAATCGCTGCTGGTGACGTCGAGGCGGATGCGATGGCCAGGCTGGAACTCGTTGGAGGTGGGACGCAGCTTGATGCGATACTCGACGATCTCGCCCGGCTTGAGAAGCCGCGGTTTGTCGAGGCCGTTGCGATACCGCGCGCGCACCATGCCGGAGGCGATGTCGCGATTCGTGCCGTCGGTCGCCACGTCAATGAGCTTCACGAAGAAATCCGTGTCCGGCGCGGAGGACGAGGCGTGCAGGACGACTTCCGGATATCCGGTGACTTCCAGCGCCGTCGCGAGCGGTTCGGTCTGATACACGAGAATGTCCTGCCGCTTCGCCAGCGGCGCTTGATCGGCGGGCAACGTGAACATGTTTGGACTCCAAAGCGTGGGCACCGGATCACGCGGGTCATAGCGGTAACGGTCGGCGCCGGGTTTTTCCGTCGCTGTCAGCAGCCGCTTGTTGCTGGCGAGAAACCATTCCGCTTTTCGTGCGCGCTTGGGCGGCCACTCCTGTTCGTCGCGCCACTGGTTGGCTCCCATGACGAAGATGCGCACGGGAGCGTCCTTGTCCACGCCGGTGTCTTTGCCTTTCAGCCAATGGTCGAACCAGCGGATTTCCGCCTGCTCAATGCTAAACTCAGCCTCTGGCCCAAAATCCACATCCCCCACCTTGCGTCGGGGTGTGCCGGTGTGGCTCCACGGACCGATGATGAGACGCTGGCCGGTCCGTGCGGTTTTCGTTTTTCCGACGCGACGCATGGTCTGGTGCAGTTCGATGCTGTCGTTGCAGTGGTCGAACCATCCGACGATGTCAAGATTGGGCACTGTGATATTGCGACAACCATCCGTCAATCGCCACGGATCCAAATGCGGTTGTCGCAACCAAGCTTTGACCGCTTCCTCCTCGTCTTCAAACACCGTCTTGGACAGATCGAGCCACGGCAGGAAATGCAGCAGACGGTCGCACTCGCCGTCTTTCCAGAGTTTGCCGGCCTCTGCCTTCGTCTTGGGGCCGTCGGCGCCGGAACGGAGCCGCATGTCCGGCGTCATCCCGCAGTAAAACCAGTTCAGCCGGCGACCGGGTCGAATCGTGCCGGGACCTTCGACCTGTGTCAGGCGCGGCGGGATCGTGCCGGCGGACATCGCCACGAGCGACGGCGGACGCAACGGCGCAAGCCGCCATTGCAGGAACGCGTTGTACGACCGGCCGAACGTTCCCACCTTGCCGTTCGATCCCGGCAGCTTCGCCGCCCACTCAACGGTGTCGTAGCCATCCGCCGCGTCGTGCGTGTCGAACCGGTAAAACGATTCCCATTTCCCATTTGACGCGTAACGTCCGCGCGCGTCCTGCCGCACGACGATGTAACCCGCCTCCACGTGCGGACCCGCTTTCTTCTGGTGCTTGCCATAGGGCGTGCGGAGCACCAGCACCGGGTGCGGCCCCGGCTCCGCGGGGCGGAAGACATCGGCGCGGAGAACCACGCCGTCGCGCATCGGCACGGCCACGTCGCGCTCCACGTTGACTTCGGCGGCGCTCAACGCCGCGCTCGTGCAACACCAAGCGAACAGAATCAGTTTTGGAATGCGCATATCAATCGTTCGAGTTCCTCCCGCACCTCCGGTGCGCCTGTGAGGTTTTTCATTTCAAATGGATCGCTGTGCAAATCGTACAACTCGTCCATCCCTTTGAGGTCGCTGTAGCGTATCAGCTTCCACCGGTCGGTGCGGACGGCCCGATACCCCATGTTCACGACGCGCGAGAAAACCTTGTCCGACCAATACTCGATCAGAAACGAGTTGCGCCACGAACGCGCCGCGTCAGCATCGCCGCGCAGCAACGGCAGGAGCGACCGTCCATGCATCGCGCCAGGAATCTTCGCGCCGCCGACGTCGAGAAGCGTGGGCGCGATGTCAATGTTCAGCGCAAACTGGTCAATCGTCCTGCCCGGCTTGATCAGCTCCGGCCAACGCATGAAAAGCGGGATGCGAATGGATTCCTCGTAGGCGAGCCGGCGCTCGACGCTCAAACCGTGTTCCCCGTAAAAATAGCCTTCGTCACTGGTGAGAATAATGAGCGTGTTGTCGAGCTGGCGTTGCTCTTCGAGGATGCGAAACATCTCGCCGAGCCCTTCGTCCACCGACGCCAACATCCGCAGCCGGTTGCGGATCGTCTCGTCGTCGGTGACAGTCCCTTCGCCGAGCGGAGGCAGGTTGGCGATGCGGCGGAACAGCGCCGGCTTGTCCGTCGGCGGCCTGCCGTAATTGGCGCGATGCGGAATCTTGGCGCCGTCATAACGCGTTTGATGGGACTTGGCAGGAATGAATTTTCCCGCGGTCGGGTCAGACACGCTTCCGTCGGCGTGTTGCACTAAATCGGGATGGACGGCCTTGTGCGAGACGTAAAGCAAGAACGGTTTCGTGTGCGGCTGTTTCAGGAACTTACTGGCGAAGCCGTTGAGGATATCCGTGAAGTAACCGTGGATTTGTGTCTGCTTGCCGTTGACGTTGAATTCGGGATCAAGGTAACGGCCTTGTCCCTTGACGCTGACCCAATAATCAATTCCCGGTCGCGCCTTGTCGTCAAGCCCCATGTGCCATTTGCCGACGAATGCCGTCTCGTATCCAGCGTCGCGCAACAGCCGCGGGAACGTGATCAGTTCATGGCTCCGCGCGCTGCGGTCGGTGTTGTCGGTGATGCCGTGGGTGTGCGCGTATTGGCCGGTGAGGAAACTGGCGCGGCTCGGCGAACAGAGCGGCGTGGTGACGAACGCGTTTTGGAAACGAACGCCCTCTCGCGCCACGCGCGCGATGTGGGGAACCTTCACGAACGGATAATCCATCTCGTCCCAGCGCAGGTCGTCCACGAGAATGAAGATGATGTTCGGTCTCGCTGTCGCGCCCTCGGCGGCTGACAGAGCCACGAGCGCGCAAACGGCGAGGAGCAGGCGCTTCATGTCACCGCTGGCGGTTCATCAACTGCTCGATCGCGTCCGCCTCAATCGGGATGTCCGCCATCAGTTCCACAGCGCCGCTGTCGGTAACCAGGATGTCGTTCTCCAAGCGAACACCGAAACCTTCGTCGGGAATGTAAATCCCCGGCTCGACGGTCAGCACCCAGCCGGGCGCGAACGGTTGGTTCATCGGGCCGACATCGTGCACGTCGAGGCCGAGCGGGTGGCCGAGCCCGTGGTTGAAATACTTCTTGCAGGCCGGTTTGTCGGTGTCCTGTTTCCTCACGTCGCGCGGCTTCAATAAACCGAGCGCGAGCAGTTCCTCCGTCATCAACGTCTCGCTTTCCTTCTGCCAGTCGCGATGCAGCTTGCCCGGCACGGCGGCCTTCGTCATCGCGCGCAACACCCGCAGCACGGCGTCATACACCCGGCGCTGACGGCGCGTGAACCGTCCTCCGACGGGAATCGTGCGGGTCATGTCGGCGTTGTAGTTGGCGTAGCTGGCGGCCACATCGAGCAACAGCAGGTCGCCTTTACGGCAAGGCTGGTCGTTCTGTTCGTAGTGCAGGACGCAGGAGTTGGCGCCCCCGGCGATGATTGGGCTGAACGCAAACGCGCCGCGCCGGCGGATGAACTCGCGGGCGAACTCGGCCTCGATCTCCGCCTCGTTGAGGCCCGGTTTTACGACGCGCAACACGCGCAGAAAGCCGGCCCGCGTGATGACGCACGCCTGCCGGATCAGATCAAGCTCGGCTTCCGACTTCACAACGCGCAACCGGTGCAGCAACGGCGCGAGCCGTCGGTAGTCGTGGAGCGGGTAACGCGCCTGGCAGTCGCGAACGAACCGGTCGTCGCGCGTCTCGACTTCCTGCGACGCCCGACCGTGTTCGTTGCGGTTGAGGTAAACATGCTCGCACTCGCACATGAGCCGGTGGAAAACGCCACGGAATTCGGAGAGCCACTTCACCTGCTTGATGCCGCTGGTTTTCTGCGCCTGTTCTTTCGACAGTTTGTGACCTTCCCATACCTTCAGATGCTCATTGGGTTCGCGCACAAACAAAATCTCACGCAGTTTCTCGTCACAGGCGGTCGGCGCCAGCAACAGGATCGTCTCCTCCTGCTCGACGCCGGTGAGGTAAAACAAATCCGTGTTCGGGCGCATCCGCAGCGTGCCGTCGGCGTTGGTCGGCAGGATGTCGTTGGCGTTGATGACCGCCACCGAGTTCGGCAGGAGCAACTTGTTCAGCCGCTCGCGGTTTTCGACAAAGAGCTTGGACGGAATGGGCGCGTGACGCATAAGTCGTCTCACTTGAGTCGGGTTGGTTTGAGGATGCCGGCGGGGACGTTGTTCGGGCCGGGATCGGCAAACTGTTTGTAATACTGCTCGAAGAACGGCGCGGTCTGCGGGGCGGTCTTGTACGCTTGCTCATTTTCGAGACACGGCAAAATCTCCGCCCACCATTTGTCGTAGGCCTTGTCGAGCTTGGCTGCAACGTCGGCGTGTTGCGTGGTGATCTCGGTCGTTTCGCCGGGGTCGGCTTTGAGGTCGTAGAGTCCCCAATCACCCTTCTTCTCGCGCACAAGCAGGTAATTCCGCCAGCGGACGCTGCATACGCCGTGCTGGACCGGCTCGGCGCCAAGCGGCCAGCGTCCAAGATGCGTGAACAGCATCCGGTCCTCGTGCCATGCCGCCTGCGGATTCTTCAACAGCGGCACAAGGCTGAATCCGTCCAGCTTGCCGGGCGCCTTTGCGCCGGCCAGCTCGGCCAGCGTCGGGAAGATGTCCATGTGCGCCGTGAGCTTCTCGCAAGGACCGGGCTTCAGTGTGCCGGGCCAGTGCCACAACGACATGGCGCGCGTGCCGCCATTGAACGCCGTGCCTTTGCGGCCGCGCATCCCGGCATTGAAGATCTGGCAGCCGGCCGTGCCGCCGTTGTCGTTCATGTAAATGACGAGCGTGTCCTTCTCGATGCCGAGCGCGTTGAGCCTGGCGAGGAGTTTGCCGACGTTGTCGTCAATGTTCGTGACCATGCCGAGGAACTTCGCCTCGTTCTCCTTCACCTTCCCCGAGTACATCTTCTCGTACTCCGGCGGACAAATCAGCGGCCCGTGCGGCGCGTTCGGCGTGATGCACGCGAAGAACGGCTTGGCGCGCTTTGCCGACTCGATCCACTTCATCGCCTGCCCGAAAAACACGTCGGTGCAGTAACCGCTCGTCTTCACGAATTTGCCGTTGTGTTTGATGACGGGATCAAAGTAGCTGTTGCCCGGCGCATCGGCGCAGGTGCCGACATAATGCTGCCCAATGCCGCCGGCGCCGTGGACGAACGCTTCGTCGAAACCCCGTTTGTCGGGCTGGTAAGCGTCCTCATCGCCAAGATGCCATTTGCCAAAGATGCCGGTCGTGTAGCCGGCGGACTTCAACACCTGCGCGATGGTCGTCGTCTTCAAGCTCATCCGTTCGCGCTCGTGGATGGTGTGGGTGACGCCGTTCTTGAACTCGTGTTTGCCGCTGAGCAGCGCCGCGCGGGTCGGCGAACAGGTCGGGCTGACGTGGAAATCCTCGAAGTGAACCGCCTCGTCGTACATCTTGTCGAGGTGCGGCGTCTTGATGACCGGGTTGCCGTGTCGGCCCAAATCCCCATAACCCTGATCGTCCGTGAGGATGACGATGATATTCGGACGCTTCCCCGCAAGCGGGTCGGCGTTGATGCAACCAGCGAACAGACAGGCAATCCAACAGAGGGTGAGGCGGCTCATTGTTTCCTTGGACTTTGGACTTTGGCGCCGGGCTGGTACGAAACGCTGCCGTGGCGCGCAATCTCGTAACCCCATTTGTCGAGGTAATACTGCCGGGGGCGGAAATCATCGCCGGCTTTCTTCAATGCCGACTGCAACTGCGCATCCAGTTGTTGCTGCAGCGTGGCGTGCGCGGAATCGCCGATCAAATTCCGCGTCTGATACGGGTCGGCCTGGTTGTCGAACATCATCCAAGGCCCTTGCAGGTTGCGAACATACGTGTAACGGATCGTGCGGATGCCGCGATACTCCTCCAAGCCCGGTATGAAGGGCGACACGTTCATCAACAAGGCCGCCCGATCCGGGCCGGGACCTTTCGCGCCGACGAGCCGCGAAAGGTCTTCTCCCTCAATCGTCTTCGGGATGCGAACACGGACAAGCCCCAGCAGCGTCGGCAAGACATCCGTCACGTTTATCGGGGTGGCCATCAGGCGCGGCGACACGCCGGGGACGCGCAACAAGAACGGAACGCGCGCAGACTCGTCGTAGAACCATTGTTTCAACAGCGGACGGACACCGTGCGACCCCATCATCTCGCCGTGGTCGGACGTGAACACCACGATGGTCCGCTCCGCAAGGCCGGTCTGCTGGAGCGTGGCGAGCAGGTCGCCAACGCATTTGTCCAGCGCCGTGCAATGGCCGTAGTAACCGACGAGTTCCCGTCGGGTGGCCTCTTCCTGTTCCGGCGGAACATTGGGCGCGAGTTTCAAGCGCGCCGGCGGATACATCGCCTTGTATTCCTCCGGCGCAGTGCCGTGCGGGAAGTGCGGCGTGCCATACGACAGAAACAACAAGAACGGCTTTGCCGATTGGGCATGGTCGCGAAGATACGTTTGCGCGTCGGCGGTCTGCGCAAAGGCGTCGTAGCCGTCCCAGAATTTCTTTTCCGGCGATGCGCCTGCGTAGTAGTGCGACTGATTGTAATTATGCTCGCACTCCGCCACCTTCCAGTAATCGAACCCCTGCCGGCGTTCGGGCGGGATGTACGAACTGCGTCCGTGCCCGTCCAGGTGCCATTTGCCAATGTACGCCGTGTCGTAACCGGCCTCCTTGAAGATCTCGGCCATGCAGAGTTCCTCCGACGGCAGGTACAGATCGTTCAGGAACATGCCGGTCGAGGTCGGGTACCGGCCCGTCTGCAAGATGGCCCGATACGGCGTGCAAACAGGAAGCATGGAAACGGCGTTGGCAAAATTGACGCTCTGCGCCGCCAGCTTGTCAATCTGCGGCGTTTTCACGTTCGGGTCGCCGGCATAACCAAACGCCGACGCCCGCCATTGGTCGGTCAGGACGAACACGATGTTCGGGCGCTTCGCGCGGGGATTGACGGCTCCGTCGGCGAGCAGTGCGGTGAACAAACCGACGATGACAAGGATGGTGTTGCAGTTCATGAGAATTGCTTACTCCGGTTTCCACCAGGCGTCCAGCTTTCGTCGCAATGCCTTGATCGCATCGGGGTGACGGCCGGCCAGGTTGTTTTTCTCGTGCGGGTCGGCGGCGAGATCGTACAGTTCGGGGTCGCCGCTCGGATGCGGCAGAATGAGTTTCCGGTGGCCATCAATCACCCAGCGGTATTCAAGGTTCTTCGACGGGTTGTGCAAGTCCACGGCGGTGTGCACAAAACATTCGCCGAAGATGGCGGTGCGACGGCGAACCGCGTCGGCATCGAGCAGGTTCACGCCCTGCATGGCCGGCACCGGTTTCAAGCCGAGCGCCACGAGCACGGTCGGCGCCAGATCAATGGACATGGCCAGGTCGTCGGACATGCGCGGTTTCACCCTGCCCGGCCAGCGGATCATGATCGGCGTGCGCAACCCGGCGTCGTACGGCGTCAGCTTGGAGCGCATCGGCCTCGGGCTATCCGGCGACTGGATCCAGCCGTTGTCCGTGACGTAGAGGACAATCGTATTGTCAGCCAGCCGCTGCTGGTCGAGGTGGTCGAGCAGTTGGCCGCAGGTTTCGTCGAACCACTCCACCATCGCCCAATACCGGGCGACATGCGGCGAATCGGTCTTGGATTTGTATTTGTCGAACAACGCTTCCGGCGGATTGTGCGGCGTATGCGGCAAAAACGGCGCGTACCACACCAGCCACGGTTTGCCCTCTTTCCGGGCGGCGGCAATGAAATCGTAGACCGGCTGCATCGTCTTGCGACCGATGTCGAGTCCATCGTCGCCGTGGCGTTCTCCCCTGGTCATCCCGTGCGTGAACCCGGCGCTCCGGTAATCGCCCTGCCACCACTTGCCGGTTTGCAGGCTGAGGTATCCCTGCTTGGCCAGCAAGCGCGGCAGCGCCGGCGCCGCTTCCATGTGTTGCGTCATCACCTTCCGTCCCTCGCGGAATTCAACTTCCTGTTGCGGCGTCCGCTTCTTGCCCAGTGGCGGCCCCGGCGGATCGTTGCAGGTGATCTTGTTCTGGTGCGGATACAACCCCGTCACGATGGCGGCGAGACTCGGACAACAGAGTGACGACGGCACATACCCGCGCCGAAACGTCAGCGATTGGGCCGCCAGTTTGTCGAGGCGCGGCGTTTGAATCTGCGGATGCCCCATGAACGAGTAATCGGTCCAACCATGGTCGTCGGAAATGATCAGCACGATATTCGGCCGTGGCGCCGGTGGTGTGGCACCGGCGACACCGGACGTGATGACGTGCGGTTTGCCGGCGAACTCGACGACAACAACGGTGGCGACCTTGTCGGGCATCTCCGGTGGCACCGAAATCTCCGCGCCGCTCCCGGAAGACGCGACACGCAACCGTCCGCCGCCCAGCAGCGCGGCTTTTCTGATCTTGTTGGCGATGGGCACGCGCAGCTTGCCGTCCTTCGGCCAGTCGAAGACGTGCAAGTAGAGCTTGCCGGGCTTCTGCGTGCACCGCCCCCACTCCAACTTCTCAAACGGGCTGGCGCTCGTGCCGTAAATCGCCTCGCCGTTGGTTTTCATCCACGCGCCGATGGCGCGGAACGACCTCACGGTTTCCTTCGTCAGGCTGCCGTCACCTTTCGGGCCGATGTTCAACAGGTAATTGCCGCCCTTGCTGGCGATGTCAATCAGGTTGCGGATCAGCGTCTCGTCGGACTTCCATGCGTGATCGTGCTCGCTGTAACCCCACGTCGTGTTCAACGTCATACACGTCTCCCAATCCACGCCGGGCATGCCGGTGGCGGGGATGTGTTGTTCGGGCGTGATGAAATCGCCGTATTTCGGATCGAGTGTCGCGGCGTATCCTTCGGTGCCCATGCTCTTCCAGCCCGCCTCGGCGGAACGGAACAACCGGTTGTTCATGATGATCTTCGGCTGCTTCGCGCGAACAAGCTTCATCAGGTCAAACGCCCGCCATGCCTCGTCCCCTTGAAAATCCTGCGAGCTGTAATCCCACCACAGGACGTCCACATTGCCGTAGCTCGAAACGAGTTCGTTCACCTGCTTGTGAAGGTAGTCAACGTACTTCGAGTGGTCGCGCTCGCCATTCGGGTACGGTTTGCCTTTGAGCGGGTGCGGAAGCTGTTTGGATTTCTCGTAGGCATACTGGTCGTGATGCCAATCAATCACCGAATGATAGAACCCAACCTTCAATCCCTCCGCGCGGCACGCCGCGACAATTTCCTTCACCAGATCACGCTGCAACACATCCCCCGCATCGTAGTCGCTGACCTTCGAGTCGTGCAGCGCAAACCCATCGTGATGTTTGGTGGTGAACACGAGATACTTGCAACCGGCTTCCTTGGCGAGCTTCGCCCATTCACGAGCAAAACCCGGCGTCGGCTTGAACTTCGGAATTGCTGCTTTTGCGTAGCTGTCCGTGTCGGCCTTGACGCGCTGCTGAATCCATTCCATGCCGCCTCTGGTGCCGACCGGTTTACCCTCCCACGTGCCGGCCATGCCGGAGTACAGGCCCCAGTGGACGAACATTCCGAACCGCGCCTCGCGCCACCATTCCATCCGCGCGTCGCGCTGTCGGGGCGTCTCCGCTTGTGCGGTGACGCTCATTGCAAGAACCCCAACCATGATAACAGTGCCGATTGTTTTCATGCTCGATTCTTTACCACGACTTGCGCTAAACCGAAAGCCCAGACCGGTGCAGTTTGAAGTTTTGGGCAACCGCTAAATGTGGAGCAGGTTTGCAACCTGCTCTTCAATTAAAACCAGGCAGGTTACAAACCTGCCCCACATTAGTTTCTTTCCTCGTGAGATCATACACAAAAGCGTATATCTGGCGGGCAGCTTGGAGGGCCACGCTCCGTCGTGGCCGCCATCCCAAGCCCGCGGACGCGACGGAGCGCGTCCCTCCATTTCGTTGCGGCTCCGTCGCGTTAGATCTGAACTGCACC
>VHCW01000124.1 GCA_016871575.1 Verrucomicrobiota bacterium | reverse complement strand
ACGTCAAAGAGTCCGGGCGCGGCGGTTGTCTTGAAGTTCTTCATAACGCTCCTTTTGCGCCTTCGACGCACCCCGCGTCTACCGCTTCAATTTTTCGACAAGTTTTCATGAGTTTCCGGGACCGCCCTTTAGTCGAATCCACAATCGAGCCGGTATTGATGGCGGATGTTTTGATGTCTTTTTCTGGAAAGGGCGACGGAACTTGTTTGTCGAGTGCAAGAAAAGTGGAGAGGATTCCGTGCAAGATTCGCAAAAGCGATGGGTAAAGGCTGCACTTGCATGTGGATTGCCCAGAACCGCATTCTTGGTTGTCGAATGGACAGTGAAAAACTGGCTTGCTTAGCAAGCCCTAAGAAAGCTGCCGGTAAGGACTGGTCACCATCAGACAAGATTGTTGTGACGCCCGAACAGCAGGAAGTACTCGACGCGGTGGAGGTCTGCATCGCAAAGAAGACGGAACTACCCGAAGAACTTTGGAACAAATTCTGGGATATGTTTGGCGGTGAGATTGAAGCCACATATCACGTATGAATTCGCGAACAATACGAAGAAAAGAAACGATATTTACCTTGCCAACCAAAGGCGAGCTGGTTTACATGCAGTTGGTCGAACTATAAGGATATTCGATGGGAGAAGCAGCACGTATTGAGCGCTTGCGCAACGCGGTCGCACTTATGCAGCAGTGCCGTCGCGTTGCGACGGTCGTACCCCAAAATAGGCAATACGCGACGAGAATGGCTCAAATGGCTCAGGTTATCAGCCAACTCAAAGCACTGACGGCGACGAGGCGGCGAGAGCAAGAAGGTCGAAATGTGAGTTTACGCGAGGTGACGAGAACAATTTTAGACGTCGCAATCAAGTCGTTCTCGAAACCCGATCATAACGGCAAATCTGACCGAGATAGGTTCGAGATTCTGCATCGAGCTTTTGCCGGCGATGGAGTTCCTTTAGCTGCTCTATCTGTATGCGGCCATGAGACGACAGAGACAGAGTACACTCAACTTTTTCGCTATATGCTTGATCCCAAAAGCCCACACGGACTCGGTTCACGAGTCCTTCGTGTGATGCTCCAAAACAAGAAAACAGACGGCAACTTGTTCCAAGACCAGATGGACTTTGAATCGGCGCGCGTTTTTGCGGAAGTTCCGTTAGGAGAGGTTGATGGTAAAGGCAACAGGCTTGATCTCCTAGTTGAATCAAAAGGCAGATACGTATTCATTGAACACAAAATCAACAGTCCCGAAGCAGGAAAAGCAGCGAATGGGGAAGGACGCCAAACGGTCTCCTACTCA
Source organism: Verrucomicrobiota bacterium (assembly GCA_016871575.1). Lineage (GTDB taxonomy): Bacteria > Verrucomicrobiota > Verrucomicrobiia > Palsa-1439 > Palsa-1439 > CAIKAP01. The sequence goes on along the minus strand of VHCW01000124.1, from coordinate 11,547 downwards.
AGAGCGATTACGGACAACTGGCCTCTTATACGCGACTATTGCAGATTCGATAAGAACTGCCTCGCGCCTACGAACAAGAACAGCCTGAAGTTGTTTTTTACTCTCAAGGGTACAGAAGCTGCCGATCCCGAATGGCAAGAACTGACGCATGAAGAAGTGTTTAGCGGTTTGTTGGGCCTTCTTGACGACGCGCGCATTAGTTCGCGTGCCAAACATAATCTTTGCTGCTTTCTGTGGGACTTGATGCTGGGGCCTATCCTCCAGGATGCAGCGATTGTTGATGAATTGAGGCAAAAACTCGAAAGCATTGCTCGTGGCATTGCTCGGGCGAGTGGCGAAGACCTTAGCGGCTGGTTTGCGCTACAAGAGTGGTGCAGAAAAAACGATGTTGATCGTAAGTCAATCACCAAAATACTGGAGGTAAATTATGGCAACACCTATGTCTGAAATGGCGAGAGTTTACTTGAGCGAGTTTGCTCTCTTACAAGAGGCCCGAACAGAGCTAGAACGAGAACTCAATAAGATGTGGACAATGATCTGCGATGAAGTGGCAGAGCAGCTTGAGGAAACAGCCGCCCAATATGGGCGGAAACTGAGAAGTATGGACGAAGCGCCTAATAAAAGTTCTCCCGGCGATTATTGGATAGCGAGTGCGCCAAACGAAGCAAGTCTCCATGTCCGTATCCGTGATCCACGGCAATCCCTTGAAAACGGTAAATATACGGTTGACCTGTACTTTCCAAAGAATGCACAAACCGAGATGAGGCAAGTACAAGGCGCAATAGCCGAATTTGAGAAGTTCGTGAAAGACGAAAATCTTCCTTCTCCTCCATTGAAATGGAAATCCGCTCCTCCATGGAGCAAGACAATCGAAGTGAAAGTTGAAAATGTGGAAGATACTGTGTCTGAAATAGGAGATGTTGTCCTGCGTTTGTACAGAATCATCGCACAGTTCGAGCAATGGTTACTCAAGCAACCAAAGAGGTAACATCGAGCACGGATTGGTGATCGCGACTTGCCCGATTGCTGTCCAGTTTCGCAGCAATGCCTGTCCGTGTCAGCCGATCTCAAGCAGACGATGGCCGCACACCCCAATGACCTTGGTGGTTCCAATCTGTGTTTCTTTCTTCACATGCTGGTGGCCGTGGAGAAGTAGGCGTGGCTGGTGACGGTCAACATAAGCATTGAGCGCCTCGAAGCCATAGTGGGTTTCATCTTCCTTGTCGTGCACATGGCGGGGACTGTTGTGCGACACGAACACTTCGACGGGAGGTAAATCTTTCAGGAGATTTGCGGCTTCATGTTGTTCATAGAGGAAATGTCCCCGTGACTTGTATTTCCATGAACCATTGAGCCCGCCGAAGCGAAGGCCGCCGAACTCGACCACCTTGAGATGTAGGTCGGTGATACCCAACGGAAACGGCGTTGGTGCATCGTGATTGCCTTTGACGGCGAAAACAGGCGGAACACCAAACGCCTGCTGTGCTTCCAGAATCAGGCTGTCGGACATATCTCCCAAGGCCAAGATCAGGTCGGCTTGGCCAGAACCGTGTCGCCAGTGCAGGTCGTCAATGTCGGCAAGAACAAACGCTCGCACCTACTCCTCATCCTTCCGCTTCCGCAGTGACACGCGCCATTCTTCTTCTTGTTTGACCAGCGCGCCAAGCAGGTCGCGCAACACTTTGCCCTCCGGTTTGCCGAGCATGTCTTTCAGCTTGGCGCTGGAGAAGTCGGTGAGTTCCAGCCAGAGCGGAGATTGGCGAAGCAAGGCGAGCATCTGTTCGTACTCGTCAAGCTGGTTGGTCTTGGTGGGAACCTTCAACTCGGTGACGTGCTTGACGGTCGCCTGACGGTCGGCTCCGAAGATGCGCTGGTAGTCGTGTTGTTTGGCAAACTCGATGATGGCAGCCTCGACCTGTTCCATTTGCGCTTTCACATCGTCGGCTTGGGTCTGCAATTCCTTGCGTTTGATGGCGAGACTGGCGAGTTGGTTGACCAACGCGGGGCCATCGTCGGGCAGTGGCGTTGGCTGGGCGGCTTGTTCTTCGATGGCGTAGAGGTGTTTCCAGATCGGGCAAAGTGGCCGGTATTCGCACCAGTTGCAGAGACGGGATTCACATGCCGGGAAATTCTTGGTGACAGTGGCAGCTTCGATTTCCTGAATCTTGGCGATCATTTTGGCGCGGAGTTCTTCCAACTCCTGTCCGGTGCGGCGCGAGCGGATTTCAAGGTCAGCGCGGACATAATGCCAGACGAGTTCGACCTGCCGCACTTCGCCGAAGTAATCTCGCAAACCGATTTCGTAGAGTGCCAGTTGCCGGTCTTGGTCTTTCTCTTCTTGGGAGGGCGGCGTCTGGTTCGTCTTGTAGTCGTGAATCTCAAAGACGCCGTCGCTCATCTTGTCCACGCGATCAATGAAGCCGGTCATCTTGTATTGGCCGTCGTCGTCGAGGGTGATGGGCACTTGCATTTCCAGCGCGACGGCCAAGCCTTGGTTGAACGGGTGGTAGTGCCGGTAGTAACGCTCGATGCAGGTCCGTCCAGTGGCGCGGTAGTCGTCGGCGGTCAGGTCGGGTTTGACGATGCGAACGGCGTCGCTCCAGTTGGTTGTCCACTGCTTCTCGTAATAGTCGAGGATAAACTGTTCGTCGGGGATGCGTCCGTTGCGGACGAGGTCGTAGAGTTTCTCCAGCGTTTCGTGGACGCGGGAACCGAGGAAAGCTTCGACCGACTCGAAGTCTTCCGTGGGGGTGCGGTCAACGTACTTGAACTTGTACTTGAGCGGGCAGGTCTCGAACGTGCCAATCTTGGAATGCGAATACGTTGCCATGTATAGCTCCTTGTTCTAAATCGTTAGCATCGTGGGTATCGTTTTGCCGAGGCGGCGAGGAAACGCACCCATAAAGGGTGCGACTACCTGCTTGTAGTCGCGGGCTTTATGCCCGCGCCTCTTGCGAATCTCCTGATAATCCAACTCCTTATTCTGTCAGCGTCATTCTCCCGTGTTTGTCGTCGTTGAACTGGATAAACTCCTTCATCTCAGCGGCCAGACTGCGCCAAGATAGGCGACGCGGCCAGTCTCCGCCATGCCAAAATGCCGCGAGAACATCCAGCACATCGGGGAGCGAGAGGAGATCGTTCTCGTAGAGGTTGGCTTGGCCGGTCTCCTTGTTGCCGGATTCCAGAAGGGCGCCGGGAAATCTCTGGGTTTGGGCGCGCCAGAGGCCGTGCTCTGGAGAGGTCGGGTCGTTGCTGTCGCACCACTCGACGATGTATTGGCCGGGTTGCCATTTGGCGACCTGAAAGAAGCCGCCAGTCTCGTTGTCGCAGACCAGGAAAGAGTCCTCCTGTTCCGTGGATCCGAGCAGGCTCAAGGCGGCCATGACCTGCCACAAGCCGTTGATTTCGTGCCATTCGTTGAATTGGGTTCTCAGTTTCATGGCGCTGAGTCTATCAACGCCACCGGGACAACCGCTGTCCTAGCGATACAATTCCGTTGCCTGTTTCAGAACCCGCCGAACTTCGTCCACCAAGCTCTTGGGGGCTATTGCGTGCGCATGTTCGCCCCAACTCAGAATCCAGCGAGTGATCTCCGCCAAACTGGTGAGTTGCAGAGAAAGTTCCAGTTCGCCATTGGCAAGTTCCTTGAGCTTCTGCGAGGGATGCCAAAGCCGGTCGCGGACGAGTTGCGCAGCCCACGCATCGAAGCGGACGCGAATTTCCTGCGGCGTGTTTCCCTTGAAAACGCCGAAGCTGCCACGCAAATGCTCCGTCAAGGAGAACCCTGACGGACGACGGAACCGCTTGCCGGTGTTGCGGGCGTTTCGCATTCGGCTGAGGACGAATGTGCGCATTTGTTGGCGGTCGAGATCGAAGGCGAACAAGTACCATTGGTTCTCGATGCAGGCGAGATGGTACGGCTGGACGCGCCGGTGTTCGTGTCGTTTGCTACGCAGCGTCCGGTAGTCGAACTCCAATTCCTGCGAGCGCAATGCCGATTGGCTGACTTGCTCGAACAACTCCAAGTCAGCCACGGTGACCCCGATGGCGCGAAATGAAATGGCGCGGTCGAGGTCATTCCAAGACAACGCAACGGTGTCGCTCAGGCCATCGGTAAGCTTCTTGAAGGCCGCGTGCAACGGTTGTTCAAAGGGAGTCCCCTTGTATTGTGCCAGTGACTTCTCCGCCACAAGCAGCGCGAGAAGTTCGCCTTCGGTGACTTGGACTGTGGGGAAATTGCTGACCGCTTCGGTGTAGTGGTAGCCGTTGTGTTGCCGGTCAAACTCGATGGGCAGATTCAGCCGGTACTTCATAAACTCGATGTCCCGGTGAATCGTCTTGTACGATACTTCCAAGTCCGCTCCCAAGTGCTGGCAGTTCGGATACGTGCCACGCTTCAACCGCTCGTGAATCCGCTGCATCCGCTCCATCGGCGGACGAGTTGATCCTTTGGCGATGGTTTTCACATCTGCTCGATGACGTCAATGCCGAGGAGGTTCAGGCCGCGCTTCATGATGTCGGCGGTCAACCGGCAAAGCTGGAGGCGGGAGCTGCGCGTCGGCTCCGCAGATTGGATGACGGGACAGTTATCGTAGAACGCGCTGAACTTGCCGGCGAGATCGTAGAGGTAGGCAGTCAGCCAGTTCGGTTTGTCGTCGTCAGCCACGGCTTGCAGCGTCTCGGTGAATCGGAGGATCTGCTTGGCGAGGTCGAGTTCGGATGGATGAGCGAGAATGATATTGTAGGCCGCGTCACCCGACGCGGCGGGGCCGCCATCGCCGCGTGAGGTCACGCGGCCTACATCGGCCTTGCGGAAGATGCTTTGGACGCGGACGTAGGCGTATTGCATGTACGGGGCGGTGTTGCCGTTCATGGCGAGCATCTTGTCCCAACTGAAGATGTAATCGGTTGTCCGACTTTGGGAGAGGTCGGCGTACTTGACGGCACCAATGCCGACGGCGCGGGCGATCTGTTTGCGGGTTTCTTCCGGTAATTCGGGGTTCTTCGCGTTGACGACAGCCAACGCGCGTTCCTCGGCTTCGTTGAGGAGGTCTTCGAGCTTGATGAGGTCGCCGGAGCGGGTCTTGAGGGGTTTGCCGTCCTCGCCAAGGATGGTGCCGAACCAGACGTGTCGGAGATCGGGAATCGGTTGGAACCATTGACGGGCAACGGCGAACACTTGCTGAAAATGAAGTTGTTGTCGCCCGTCAGTGACGTAGATGACTTCATCGGGGTGCCATTGATCAAGCCGATACTTGAGCGTGGCGAGGTCGGTCGTGCCGTAGAGGAACGCGCCGTCAGCCTTCTGGATGATCAGGGGCGCTTTGCTGCCGGCAACGAAAACACAGATGGCGCCGTCGCTTTCAGTAGCGATCCCGCGCTGACGTAATTCAGCAACAACGCCCGGGAGCATCGGGTTGTAGAAACTCTCACCGAGGGTGTGATCAAAGCGGACACCGAGGCGGTCGTAAATCTTGGTGAATTCACTTTCGGATAGCTCGATGAACTTGCGCCAGATAGCCAGATTCTCCGGGTCGCCCTGCTGGAGCTTGACGAGTTCAGCCTTGGCTTCGGCGCGGAGTTCTTCGCGCTCGTTGATGAGCTTGTAGAGCCGCAGCAATTCCGCAATGGGATCGGCATGGATGGCGTCATCATTTCGGTTTCGCTTCCAGCCAAGCAGCAGCATTCCAAACTGCGTGCCCCAGTCGCCAATGTGGTTGTCGGTGATGACCCGGTGGCCTTGGAACCGCAGCACGCGGGCCAGGCAGTCCCCGATGATGGTCGAACGGATATGGCCAATGTGCATTGGCTTGGCGACATTGACACCGCAGTAGTCCACGACCACGGTTTTAGGTTTCATCGCCACTGGCACGCCGTGTCGGTCATCGCGCGCAGCGGCGGTGACTTGGGCGCCGACGAACTCGCCGCGTAGTGTGAAATTGATGAAACCCGCACCGGCGACAGTGGGCGGCTCACAGACGTTGTCGAGCGAGAGTTGCGAGACGATCTTCTCGGCGAGGGTGCGCGGGTTTTGTTTGGTCTGTTTGGCGACGGCCATGACGCCGTTGGCTTGGTAATCGCCGAATTGCGGGTTGGCGCACGGGCGCAACAGCGCGGGGGCGCCGAGCGCGCGTTCGACGGCGGCAGAAAGAATTTCAGTGACCGATTGCATGGCGGACATGCTGCCAGAGTAGCAGTAGCTTGTCGAGTGTCCAACCGTAGGAGACAAGCGTGTTTTGCCAGAGACCCGCGCCAAGGTCGGTGAATCGGAGGGCAGGAAAGAGTGCGGTGGCCGTAATGAGCATGGTCAGGAGGTTCATTGCGTAAATGACGACGGCGGAGAACAAGACGCCTTGCGACTTCACGTCGGGCTGGCTGACGGTAAACAGAATCATGAGGGTGAATGTGACGTGAAAGCTCCACCCAAACCCGACCAGCGCAAACAACACCCAGAACCATGCCGTGAGGTTCCCAATCCAATGCGCGATGAAGAACAGCGCGATAAACAGCATCGCATAGAACGGGAAGAAATACGGCGCAAGCGTGATGAACCAGTTGGTCTTGCTGATCTGCACCCGGCCGCTGGTTTTACGAACATCAATGTTGCCGACGCGCGCGCCCATCAACAGCGCCCAGAACGCGTGCGTGAGTTCGTGGCCGAGGATGTAGGTGCGCGTTGGTTTGGGAAGCGCGACAAAGATGACCAGCCACAGCGCGTATCCGCCGAGGAGCGCCAGCGAGGTGGTATCAGTCGCTTTGGGGAGAATGCGGTGCGCCGTTGTCCATGCTGCCAGTGTTATGCCGGCACAGGCTGGCAACAGCGCGATGGCGACGAGGAGTTTGATCCATTTCACAAGGACGTGAGCACCGAGTTGTCGCAGAGGAAACAGAGCACCTTTTGTTCGCGGGCATCGGCGCTGAGCGCGATCTTCCTGTTCTGTCCCGCCACATCGGCCGCATTGAACACGCGGATGACATCTTCCCAGCGCGACTCGATGCCCTCGATGAGCGACCGCAGCCGGTTCGGGGCGCACAGGAAGAAATCGTGATTCAGGAAATTGCGTTCGCGTTGCGGGAACAGCGCCAGGTAGAGCATGTCCATCTCGACAAGCTCGTTCAGGAAATGCGTGCCGAGCGAGGCATCGGGAATCAAGTGCTCGTGCATCATCACCATTTCGCAAAGCACATTGACCCGGTTGATCTCGGCATAGTTGACCGGCACGCCGAGTTCCGGGCTGCGCGTTCCCCAGCGTCCCGGACCGATCAACGCCAGGTGTTGAGCGCCGGTGGTGCTGCCCAGGAAATTGATCCGACCGATGAGCCGGGCGACTTCGTAGCGGTCGCGCATCGGCAGTCTGGCGTAGGTTTCGGGGACGACATACACGAGACGATCGAGTGAGATCAAACGGCTCTGTCCGATGACGGCCCCGCGCGCCTCGATGATACGGTCGGCGTCAGGAATGTTAAACTCGGGCAGCCGGATGGTCTCCAAGCCTTTTACCTGCAGCGGACGGCACTGGAGGAGGTTGATTTTGTACTGCTCGTCGTCGAGGAAGTTGGCGGTGAACTCGATGTCCACCGGGTTGTGGTACACCTGCTCCAAGGTCTCCAGCATGGCCCGGCAATCTTTCACAAAATCAGTTTGCTTGAGCAAGCGATCGAACGTGAGCACCCAGTGTGATGCGCCGCCCCCGCCTTCACTGCGGTCTTCCGTTGCAAACATCTCGACTGGCAGCTCACGGTCATCGCGCGTCACGTCGGTGAAATAGCCAGAGACGAGCTGGTTGGCTTCCAAGTCGAGGTAATCCATGCGGTGCTGCGCGTATTGACAGACTTCGTCGAAACTGGATTCCGGACGGCGCTCAGGAGCATTCAGCGCGACGAGGCGCGTGTAGTCGTCGTCGGTGCGGTCAACGGCGCGCGTGCCGAGGCCAAAGACGATGCGCATCACGCCGGCGCGCGGATCAATCGTCTCGCTCCACGCATAGGGGTTGAACGAAAAGCCGACGCCGGCGACGTGCGGGTAGAAATACCGTCCGGACATGCAACCCGAGACCCGCATGACGAGGAGCGACATTTGCTCGTCCTTGTCGAGCAATCCGCGGCGGGCGCGGTAGCGCAGGGCGCGTTCGCTCATGGCGCTGGCGTAGATGGAACGCACGGCCGCCAGGAAGTTTTCGAGCCGCCGCTCGCGAGGCCCTTGGTTCACGCAGAAGATGCTGTCATACTTGCCGGCAAAGGAGTTGCCGTAGTTGTCTTCGAGCAGCGAACTGGAACGGACAATGAACGGCGACTGGCCGAAGTAATCCAGCATCCGCTCAAACTGCCGCACGATGGAGTCGGGGAATGCTCCCGTAAGGATGCGGCGACGGGCTTCTTCGGAGCCTTCGAGGAACGTCTCGGGGTTGCGTTGCTTTTGCCGGAGCCACCAGATGCCGTTGCGGACGAGGAACGAATAAAACACGTCGGAGCCGACGTAGAACGAGTCGTGCTGTTCGAGCAGGGTGCGGAAATGCGGCTGGTGTGTTTTCAGGATGGCGCGCGCCAGGATCATGCCGACAGCCTTGCCGCCGATCAACCCCGTGCCGATCAGCCGTTGGCGGATATTCGACAACTCATCACAGTCAAGATACTGCTCCAGCAACGTGAGCATTTGCGGGTCGCGCGATACCGTCATGCGCAGGTTGCGGTTGAACTGTTCCCGTGGCGTCCCAAGAACCGGCAACGGAACATCGGGTTGGGAAACGAGGATTTCCGCCGTCACCGCGCTGGAGGTGACCGGCTTGAACTCGCCGTCACGATAGTGATGAAGCATGTTCATCGTGGGCGAGTAGCGGTGCTGCACCTTGATGGGATGGAGATAGAGATCCTCCTGACGACGATAGACGTCGAGCAGTATCTGCGTGGTCGAGGAGATCGGGTCAATCGCGTCAGGCGAATGCTGGTTGCGGGCGAGCGCGAAGTACGCAATCGTTTCCATGTCGAACAGATAGGGGCAGGTCAACATGAAAAAACTGCCGAGCATCGAATCCGAATACCAGTCCACCGCCAGGCCGGATAAACTGTCAAAGAGATAATAAGCGCCACGGCCGGTCCGTTCGATGACGAGGTGGATTGTGCCGAGAAAACTCTCGAAGCCGTCGCGCGGGTTCAATTCGACAATCTCCGCGCCCGCATTCTGATCCAAGAGCGGAGGATGCGGCGCGAAGCGGAAATAGACCAAGGGACGACCTGATCGGAGCGCGGCCTGTGCGTAGGGTGTTGCGAAGACCCGATAGTCGTCAATCGAATCTACGCGCCAGACGATGTTGTCGCCGGTAATGACTCCCTTCAAGGTGCGATCCAGCCCCGGTAATCCGGTTGTCAGTTGAGTGCTCATTGGGGCGCAGTCTCGCAAAGCGCGCCCGCCAAGGCAAGCTGTGAAATCGAAGCGCCGCCGCAACAAGAAGAGCGGCGCAATCCTTGACGCTGTGGGTCGAGTGTAGTAGCCTGCGCGCTAATCTCATGAGCTACTGGAAACGAACGATATTATTGATGGGCTTGGTCGGGGTCTTTTGTTTTGTTTTGCCAACGGATTGTCCCGCGCCGTTGGTCTGGCGCAAGGGAGAAGGATGGTCGTACGAGCGCCACGGCATTACGGCCGCCAAGAATCCGAAGGAACAACTCGAACTCGCGCGCACCCTGCAGGCCAAGAAACAATACGGAGACGCCATCACGGCGTATCGCCGCCTCGTGCGTCGTTGGCCCACCGCGTTTGCGGTGGAAGAAGGGCGGTTGGGGCTGGCTGAATGTTTGAGCGCGGTCGGCTACCACTACAAGGCGCACCTCGAATACCAGAACCTCATCACCAAACACCCGAACAGCCCGCACTTCGAGACCGCCATTCAGCGCCAATACGAAGTCGGCAAGCGCTTTCTCGATGGCGAACGGCACAAGGTATGGGGCATGAAAGTTTTCCCGAGCCTGGAAAAGGCGGTCGAAATCTTCGAGCAGGTGGTGAAGAATGCGCCGTATGGCAAAATCGCGTCGCTGGCGCAATTTCAAATCGGGCAAGCCCACGAAAAGCAAAAGGATTTTCTGAGCGCCGTCCGCGCCTACGAGAAACTCATGGATCGGTATCCGGACGACCCGATGGCCGAGAAAGCCCAGTTTCAAATCGGGCTGGCCTACCGCAAGGAAGCGTCCCGCGCCGAATACGACCAGAATGCCGCCAATCAGGCCATCGAGGCCTTTAGCGATTATACGACCCGCTACCCCCAAAAGGAAAACGTCAGCAAGGCGGAACAATATCGTGCGGCGCTGAAATCCGAACAGTCGAAGGGGCTTTTCCGTGTCGCGCAATTCTACGAAAAGAACAAGAACTACAAGGCCGCGATGATCTACTACAATGAGGTCATCGCGCAGAATCCCAAATCGGAATGGTCAGCCAACGCGCAGAACAAAATCCTCCAGTTGAAAAAACTCGAAGAACGCAAGGTCACCCGTCAATGAAGCGAACCGTTCCCGCCATCGCTGTCCTGTGTATCCTGCTGCTCAGCGGCTGCGCCGGCTACAAGCTCGGTCCGGTTCACAAGGCCGAATACAAGTCCGTGGCCATTCCGATGTTCAAGAACAGCACGCTCAAGCCGCAACTGGAAGCACAGGTCACCAATGCGATGATCAAACGGTTGCAGACCGACGGCTCTCTGGCCGTGCGGTTTGTCGAAGATGCCGACGTGATTGTGCGGGGCGAGATCATCAACTACCGGCGCAACACGCTGCGCGGCCAGCGCCTCGATACGACCGTGCCGCACGAACTGCGGCTGAGCATGGAAGTCCGCATTGAAGCGTACGACCGGGTGACAGGCGCGATCATTCTACCCCCAACCGTCGTCACCGGGAGCGCCGATGCCTTTATCGGCGCCGACCAACAGACATCCGAATTGCAGGCATTGCCGCTCATTGCAGATGACCTGGCCAAGAAGGCCGTGAGCTTGTTGGTGGAACGCTGGTGACCGGCGTTACGCTGCGGGGATGGCTTTCAGGCGGGCTGTCAGGCGCGATTTCTTGCGGCTGGCAAGATTCTTCTTCAAGGTCTGCACTTTGACCGCTTTGTCCAGCGCCGACGTCAGGACGCGCAACGTTTCCGCTGCCTCGGTGGCCTTCTTGTCTTCCACGAGTTCGTGAAATTTCCGCTCCAGCGTGTGGAGTCGCGATTTGAGAGTGCGGTTGTGCGCGCGGCGGCGCTCACTGGCGCGAGCCTGTTTGGCGGCAGAACGTGTGTTGGGCATGGCGTTGATATCCTTGAGTTTGAAACGGGGCGACATCTTACTGGCCGACCTGCAAATGTCAACGGGGAAAACCGCTCTGAAACCGCTCTGGGCGTATTTGGGCACTGCCACAGTCAGTTCAGTTGCCAGAGTTCATCCCAGTGGTCGTTCGTTTGCGCTTCGACCACGGCCAGCAAGTGTCGCAGACCATGCGGTGTCCAGAACTGTCCCGGTCGCTTGAACCGACATTGTCGTTGCCGACACACCGACTCGACCGCCCCACTGCCAATCGGCCAGC
>VHCW01000123.1 GCA_016871575.1 Verrucomicrobiota bacterium | reverse complement strand
TCGGGCGCGCTGCGTTTTGATTTTGATTGCATCCCCAGTGTATGACAGAAACCGGAAGTTTCCGGAAGCTTTTTCTAGTCATTGCAACAAAGGGACTTATCACAGATTTACTTCCTTCAAGGCATTGCCCTTAACCCCCCTGCTGTCGCCGATGCGAAGCGCCTCTGAAAAGCAATTTCCTGCTATCATTTCTTACGGCAAACGGACCGGTTGGCGTGGTGCTTTCCGTTGAGGGGCAGGGTGGGGACAAGAACAATCAACCACTCATCACGAAGATGAGATTTTATCCGAAGCAATGAAGACTCAAAATCTGTTCACGATGGCAGTGATCTTGTCCGGTGCCCTCGGCTTTTACGGATGCAAGACACAACCCACGCAACCGGAAGGCGGATTGATGTTTCGCGTGGCAGATTACGGGGCGGTGGGTGATGGGATGACCGATGACACAGCGGCGATTCGCAAGGCGATTGCCGCCGCGATCAAGACCGGGGAAGTCGCCACGGTGCAGTTCGATGCGCGACGTTACCGGGTATCCGGCGATAACGAAAAATGCGTTCTGAGTGTGAGTGGTGCGACGCGACTCACGATTCAGGGCCTGGCAGGGCGCACGGAACTGATCTCTTCCAGCCCGGAAGCCGGGATGTTTCAGTTTCACAGTTGCACGAATGTGGCCGTTCGCGGTGTGACAATTGATTATGATCCACCGCCGTACATTCAGGGGAGCGTCACGGCAGTGGGCGCGGCGCAGGGAACTTTTGAATGGAAGATGGACGACGGCTACCCGGAGCCGGAGCCGGAAAGGATTTTTCATAAATGGGGAGTGGTGATTGATCGTCAAACGCGCCGTTTCAAGCCCGGCACGCCTTCGGTGGGCGCAATCAGCAAGTTCGAGCGGATTAGTGACCGGCATTGGCGGATGACGTTGGCAACGAAATCTCATGCGAACACAATGGCGGCGGGTGACGCCTTTGTCATGCGGGGCGTAGGTCATGGTTCTGCGTTGTTTTTTGCGGGGTGCGATGGGGCGGTGGTTGAACAAGTGACAATCCATGCCTCGCCGGGGTTGTGCATTGGATTTGTGCGGTGCACAGGCGATTTGGTCGTGAGACGGTTGATGGTGAAGTCGCGCCCGGGAACGGGACGATTGTTGGCCGGTTGTGTGGATGGGATTCATTGCCAGAGTGTGCGCAAAGGGCCGCTGGTCGAGGAATGTCATTTCGAGGGAATGACCGATGACGGGATGAATACTTACGACCGGACCCACATGGTGACGAAGGTGGTGTCGCCCACGGAACTGCATTTGCGCGACGCGATTGGCATCAGCGAAGGTGACCGCATTCAGGTGATGGATCCGCACACCGGTCTGGTGCGCGGCGAATCGCAAGTAGTGAAGATTGTTGAAAACCGGCAACTCACCATTGAGCCGCCGATTGCAGGTGTTCGCACCTCGACGAACATCCTGGCCGGGATCACCTCGATCAAGGATCATCTCGACGCGGATGTGGTCTATAACCTGAATGCCTGCGGCGCGGGATATGTGATTCGGCGGAATTACTTCGGGGATTTCCGGGGGCGCGGACTTGTGTTGCGTGGGGTTAATGGACGGATTGAGGAGAATGTTTTTGAGCAGACTTCGGGACCGGGGATTGTGATTGCGAATGAACCGAATTGGCCGGAGGGGCCGGTGCCGCGCGATATTGTGATTCGCGGCAACAAGCTGCGAAATGTCGGGATTGATGCGCATGGACAAGGCTATGGCGCAATCATGGTGATGGCAGTTGGATTGAAGGGAGCGTCACCCCATCCCGGCGTGAAGAACGTCCGCATTGAAAACAACACCATCATCAATCCTCCGGCCATTGGAATTCATTTGCGCGGTTGCGATGGCGTCCGCATTGATGGAAACCGGATCGAGGCAGACGATTCGCGCTCGTTTGCGTCGAGCAGCGGAGTCAGTGTGAATGCCTCGACGAACGTGGAAGTGAATGATTTGACCATCAGCGACGCGAGGCCAAAGACAATTTGCGGCATCCAGATCGCTCCCAACACAGGTGAAATCAAGATTACCGGGCTGAAGACAAAACTTCCGCCCAAGGCCGTGCCGGTGCTCGACCGGCGAACAAAGGAGACACAGAAACAATGAAGCCACACCTCATTCTCATATTTCTTGCGCTGACGACGATGTCTGTCATCGCCGCGAAGATAGAGCGTCCGAACATCCTGTTTGCCATTGCGGACGACTGGTCGCACCCGCATGCGAGCGCCTACGGTTGCCGGTGGGTCAAGACGCCGGCGTTTGACCGCGTGGCGCGCGAAGGTATTCTGTTAACCCCCCTGCCAGCGCCGATGCGAAGCACCTCTGAAAAGCAATTTCCATCTATCAGTTTAATTCGTGAGAAAAACCGCCGCGTCGGGTGACGCGGCCTACAACCGAAATGCAGTTACCGGAGGCGCCCATCAGTCAGTTTTCTGTCGGCTGTAGATACGAGAGTCCGTCACCAGCCAGACAGTGTTGGTCAAGCTCCTATCGCCAAGTGCGGCCAGCGCATCGGCCAGCCGGCGCAACAAATCGGTCCGATTGGGGCGGTGCAGCGTGATTACGATGGCGCCATTGTGCCGAGCAAAGGCCAACGGGATGGTGTGGAAGAAGTCCTTGTCAGTGGTCACGAAAACCGCATGTGACTGCTGGGCGTAAGCGAAGAGCCGGTCATCGGTAGTGCCGGGCGTGAAAATATGTCCAAGGCGTGGGCCGCAGTATGGCCAGCCTGCTGCAATTGGGCGAGCGCGGAATGGGGAAAGTTTTCATCGAGCAGGAAGTTCATCCGGCTCGCATCAGACTTCGACACTCTCCATGGCGGTCAGTTCGCCGGCAAATTCGAGGCAGGCGCGAATGTCCACTTCCGTCAATGACGGGTAATCCTCGATGATTTCGGCGAAGGTTTCTCCGGCGGCGACTGCACCCACGACGTTGGCGACGAGAATCCGCGTGCCACGTACGACCGGTTTGCCGTGGCAAACGGCTGGGTCGAAGCTAATCCGATCTGAAAGGCAACTTTGCATGGGCGAACATTAGTCCGTCATTGATTTGTTGGCAATGGATTTTCATTCAGCGCAGGCGGAAAAGCAAAAAGGCGCGTCCGGTGAAGGACGCGCCCTTTGCGTTGAGGTTGGTTTAGGCGGCCTTGTTGAGGCAGGCGTTGAGGTCGTTCTCGACGGTGGTGATCGGCATGATGTTGAACTTCTCGATCAGCACGTTGAGCACCGCGGGCGTGACGAATGCGGGGAGCGACGGACCGAGGCGGATGTTCTTGATGCCGAGATAAAGCAGCGTCAACAAAATGCAGACGGCTTTCTGCTCGTACCACGAGAGGATCAACGAGAGCGGCAGATCGTTGACGCCGCAGCCAAACGCTTTCGAGAGCGCGACGGCGACTTGGATGGCGGAGTAGGCGTCGTTGCACTGGCCCATGTCGAGCAGGCGCGGTAGGCCGCCGAGTGTGCCGAAGTGGAGTTTGTTGAAGCGGTACTTGCCGCAGGCCAACGTGAGAATGACGCAGTTGTCCGGCACGGCCTCGGCGAACTCGGTGTAGTAATCGCGGCCGGGCTTCGCGCCGTCGCAGCCGCCGATGAGGAAGAAGTGTTTGATCGCGCCGGTCTTGACGGCGTCAATCACTTTGTCGGCGACGCCGAGGACGGTGTTGTGGCCGAAGCCGACGGTGATGGTGCGGCCGGGGCCGTCGGCGGTGAAGCCGTCGGCTTTTTGGGCTGCGTCAATGACGGGCTTGAAGTCGCGGTTGGCGATGTGCTGGACGCTGGGCCATGCGACGAGACCGCAGGTGAAGATGCGGGCTTTATAGGTTTCCTTCGGTTCTTGGATGCAGTTGGTGGTCATCAGGATCGCACCGGGGAAGGCGTCGAACTCGACTTTCTGGTCCTGCCACGCGCCGCCGTAGTTGCCGGCGAGGTGTTTGTATTTCTTGAGCTGCGGATAGCCGTGGGCGGGGAGCATCTCGCCGTGGGTGTAGATGTTGATGCCGGTGCCTTCGGTTTGTTGCAGCAACACTTCGAGGTCTTTGAGGTCGTGGCCGGAGACGAGGATGGCTTTGCCTTTGATGGGGTCAATGCGGACGGCGGTCGGGACGGGATGGCCATAGGTGCTGGTGTGGGCGGCGTCGAGCATGGCCATGACCTTGAGGTTCACTTCGCCGCATTTCAAGTTGAGGGCGAGAAGCTGGTCAACCGCGGGACGGTCGTCGGTCAGGTAGTCGAGCGCCTCGTGGAAGAACGCAAACACGGCGGGGTCTTCCTTGCCGAGGATGAGCGCGTGATCGGCATAGGCAGCAGTGCCTTTGACGCCGTAGGCGAGAAGTTCCTGGAGACCGGTGATGTCGGAGCCGCGCAACGGGAGCCGGTGCTGTATGCCAACGACTTTGCCTTGGGCAATAAGCACGTTCAGGTCATTCACGTATTGCCACGCAGCAGGGCCGTGAAGCCTGCGGGGCTTGGGATCAACTTGTTCATAAAGCGCCTGAGCCTGATCACGGACGGCGGCGGCCTTTTTCAAGATGCCTTGGAGCCGGACGGGATCGAAGTTGACATTGGTGACGGTGGCGAAAAGCGCCTCGGTGACGAACACATCAATGTCGCGGCTGCGCGCGCCGAGCTTGGCGGCGCGGTGGGCGTACATGGAGATGCCTTTGACGGCGTGGACGATGAGGTCTTGGAGCGCGGCGGTTTCCGGGGTTTTGCCGCAGACACCGGCGGTGATGCAGCCGGTGCCTTTGCTGGCTTGTTCGCATTGGTAACAGAACATGTTCATGGTTTGGTTTTCCTTTTGGTTGTTGGCGGCTACTATGACGGAGCAGGCTAAACGGGGTGTTGACATTGGTCAACAAACATCAAGAAAGATTCCGGTTGAAAAACCGGGGGGCGTGGTGTAGAAGAAGCCCCGCTCAAGGCCACAACGTCGCGAGGTGGCCTTGTTTTTTCGGCAGAAAGAAATTCACCGTGGACCTGTCATCAGAACTGAAAATTTTTTCGGGCAACGCCAATCGGCTCCTCGCTCAGCGCATTGCTGAGTATGTTGGGGTGCCGCTGGGCGACGCCACGGTTACGCAGTTCCCCGACCAGGAAACCTGGGTCAAGATCAACGACAACATCCGCGGACGCGACGTTTACATCATCCAGCCGACCTCGCCCCCGGCCAACGAGCACCTGATGGAGTTGCTGATCATGATTGACGCGGTGCGCCGGGCCAGCGCCTCGCAAATCACCGCCGTCATGCCGTTCTTCGGGTACGCCCGCCAGGACCGCAAGGACCAGCCGCGCGTGCCGATCACCGCCAAGCTCATCGCCAACCTGCTGACCGCCGCGGGCGCGACCCGCGTCATCACGATGGACTTGCACGCCCAGCAGT
Source organism: Verrucomicrobiota bacterium (assembly GCA_016871575.1). Taxonomy (GTDB): domain Bacteria; phylum Verrucomicrobiota; class Verrucomicrobiia; order Palsa-1439; family Palsa-1439; genus CAIKAP01. The sequence goes on along the minus strand of VHCW01000123.1, from coordinate 7,588 downwards.
TGCAGGGATTCTTCGACATCCCGGTGGATCACCTCTACGCCGCGCCGGTGATGTACCGCCATTTTCAGCAGAGAAACATTCCCGACCTCGTCTGCGTCTCGCCGGACATCGGCGGCGTCAAGATGGTCAACGCCTACGCGCACATGTTCCACGCGCCGCTGGCCATCGTCGCCAAGAAACGCACCTCGGCCTCCGAAGTCGAGGTGCTCAACGTCGTCGGCGACGTCAAGGGCAAGAACGTCCTGATGATTGACGATCTGACGGAGACCGCCGGCACGTTGACGCGCGCGGCGGAAGTGTTGCGCAAGAAGGGCGCAAAAAAGATCTACGCCGCCGTCAGCCACGCGGTCTTCAGCCCGCAGGCTATCGAGCGGCTGCGCAAATCGAAGCTCGACGAACTGGTGACGACCGATTCGGTGTTGCGCGACAAGGTCACCGGCGTAAACCTCACCGAGTTGTCCGTCGCGTCGCTGCTGGGCGAGGCGATCCTGCGCAACCACAAGTCCGAGTCCATTTCGTCGCTGTTCGACGTCAACGGCACGCGGCCGGAAAGCTGATTTTCAGGAGCAAGCAAGAACATGGCAAAACAAGTACAATTAAAAGCGAAGACACGCACGGAGACCGGTCGAGGTCCCGTCAAACGGCTGCGAAGCACCGGAGTGGTTCCGGGCGTCGTGTACGGCCGGAACACCAAGCCGCTGAGCGTGACCGTGGACATCGAAGAACTCGGCGACGTGCTCGCGCACGCCATTGGCGGCAACGTGCTGGTGGACCTCAAGGTCGAGACCGACGGCAAAACCGTCGAGCGTCTTGCCCTGATTCAGGAGGTCCAGCATCATCCGGTCCGCGACGAAGTGCTCCACGTGGATTTCCGCGAGGTCAGCGCGACTGAGAAGATGCGCACCACCGTTGCCGTTCGGCCCGTCGGCGAACCCGCCGGCGTCAAGACCGGCGGCGGCACCCTGGAGTTCGTGGTGCGCGAACTCAACGTCGAATGTCTGCCGAAGGATTTGCCCGACGTGATCGAAATCAACGTCGAACAACTCGAAATCGGCCAGTCGGTGAACGTCGGCAGCCTGACGCCGCCGGCGGGCGTGACCTTGCTTGACCCGAAGGAGCGCGCCGTGTTCACCGTGGCCGCCCCGATGGCCGAGGAAGTCGAAGCCACTGCCGAAGCGGGACCCGGCGAGCCGGAAGTCATCGGCGAGAAGAAGGAAGAAGGCGAAGAAGGCGAAGCCGCCGCCGATGGCAAGCCCGCCGCGCCAGGCAAGCCCGAAGCCGGCAAGGCCGAGGCGAAACCCGCCGCCGGCGCCGCGCCGGCCAAGGGCGCTGCGGCAGCGGCCCCGGCGAAAGGCGCGGCTCCGGCCGCGGGTGCCAAGCCCGCCGCAGCCGCGAAGCCGGAAGCGAAGAAGAAGTAACCGGAGCGCGCCGCCGTGCCGGCCGGAACAAAGCTGGTCGTCGGGCTGGGCAATCCCGGCCCCGAGTACGCCGGTACGCGCCACAACATCGGGTTCGCGGTCGTCGAGCAGTTCGCCGCGAACCACACAGGTTCTTTCAAACGGAAGTGGCGGTTCGCGGCGGAAGTCGCCGAGATCGCGCCCGGCGATGGCAAAGTGGTTGTGGCCAAGCCGCAGACCTACATGAACCGCAGCGGCGTGACGGTGGCGGCGATGTTGTCGTGGCTGAAAATCGCGCCGGCGGAAATGCTGGTGGTGGTGGACGACGCGGACTTGCCGCTGGGCCAGGTCCGGCTGCGCGAGTCGGGCGGCAGCGGCGGTCACAACGGGTTGCGTTCGATCATCGAGGCGCTTGGCGGCTGTGAGGAATTTGCGCGGTTGCGCGTCGGGATCGGACGGGTGGGGGAGGTGGGAGCGGATCTGACCGGTCACGTGCTCGGTCGTTTCAGCGCGTCGGAACGGGAGGTCGCGGCGAGAATCGTCGGGGAAGCGGCTGAGGCGCTCGATTGTTGCGTGAAAGAAGGATTGACGACGGCAATGAACCGGTATAATCGGAAAGCCCCGCCCAAGGCGGATTGAGAAGGAGAGTTGGATTGAAGAAACAAAAGACACAAAAGAATTTGAACAAGTATGAAATGCTGGCGATTCTGGACACCGCGGGCCGCGAGGACGCGGAGAAGGACATCATCGAGCGCATCCAGAAGGAAATCCAGCAGGCTGGCGGCAAGGTGGAAACCGTGCAGAAGATGGGACAGAAACCGTTTGCGCGCACGACCCGCAAGCGCAGCGGTGGCGGCTACGTGAATTTCATTTTTGCGGCCCCGGGCAAGGCGATTGCGGCATTGGACGCGAAGTTTCATCTCGACACCGATTTGTTCCGCTGGCAATTCACCGAGCCGTTGCCGGAAGCCCCGACCCGCGAACCGAAGTCTGAGGAGAAGGAAAAGGAGAAAAAGCCTGAACGCGGCTAGGAGATCATCATGGCCAACTACAACAAAGTGCTCCTGATGGGAAACCTGACGCGCGACCCCGAAGTGCGGTACACGCCGAAGGGCACTGCCATCGCAAACATCGGTTTGGCTGTGAACCGCAGCTACACCACCGAGGCCGGTGAGCAGAAGGAGGAAGTTACTTTTGTGGACATTGAGGTTTGGGGCCGGCAGGCGGAAACAGCAAGCCAATACCTCAAGAAGGGCAGCCCGTTGTTTGTGGAAGGCCGGTTGCGGCTGGATCAGTGGGACGACAAGGAGAGCGGACAGAAACGAAGCAAGCTGAAGATCGTTTGTGAGCGATTCCAATTTGTTGGCGGACCGAGGGCGAGCACCGAAGTCAGTGAAGGAGCGCCGCCGCCGAGTCGTCCGCCGCAACGCAGCCGTCCCGCGCCGCCGCCGCCCGAAGAACCGCCGGCCTCCGGCGAGAGCGACGACAACATTCCATTTTAGTTTTACAACCAAGCGAAGGAACTTATGCCGAGAGAATTCAGTGAAGGACCCCGTCGTCAGAAGCGCGAGATGTTCGTCAAGCGCGACTGCAAGTTTTGCAAGGACCAGATTGTCATTGACTACAAGCAACCCGACCTGCTCAAGAAATTCATGACCGAGCGCGGCAAGATTCTGCCGCGACGGTTGTCGGGCAACTGCGCCACACACCAGCGCGCGCTCAGCACCGCCATCAAGCGGGCGCGCGCGATGTTGCTGGTGCGCTAAAGGGAGAACGCATGAGCCAGCAAATCATCCTGATCGCCAACGTGGAAAACCTCGGTGTCGAGGGACAAACCGTGTCCGTCGCCGACGGGTACGCCCGCAATTTCCTGTTCCCGCGCGGCTTGGCCGTTCCGGCCACGCCGGCCATGCTCAAACGCGTCGAGGCCCAGCGCAAGAAACGCGACGCCCTGGCCGCCGCCGCATTGGCCGCCGCGCAGGAGACCGCCGCGCAGTTGACCAAACAGGCGTTTGACATCGTCGCCAAGGTGGGCGCCGAGGACAAACTCTATGGCGCGATTACCGCGCAGGACATCGCTGCGGCGCTCCAGAAGGAAGGCATCGCCGTTGACCGCAAACAAATCCACCTCGAACACCCGATCCGCACGGCGGGCGTGTTCGATGTGGACGTGAAACTGCATCCCGAAGTGGCCACCAAGGTGAAGATTCACATCGTCGGCGGCGAGAGCGAGCCGTTGCCCGCGCCGGCCGCCGAGGAAGCACCCAAGAAGACAAAGAAAAAGTAGGCGCGCCGACGAGGTCTGCGCATGGCTGCCATCAAACCCCTCGCCTCCGAGAATGCCGGCATCGCCGTTGAGCGGGTGTTGCCGAACAGCCTCGATGCCGAGATGGCGGTGCTCGGCGCGATGTTGCTCAGCCCTGAGGACGCCGGCTCGCAGGCGGAGGGACGCCTGTCGGAGGAGCATTTCTACTATGCGGCCCATCAGGCGGTGTTCCGCGAGATCAAGGCATTGCAGGACGCGTTGCAGGCGGTGGACACCGTCACCCTCACCCAGCGTCTTCAGGACAAGAACCAGCTCGAAGAAATCGGCGGCGCGGCGTATCTCGCCGACCTGATCGGCCACGTGCCGACGGCGGCCAACATCGAGCACTACATTGACATCGTGGAGGAGAAATATCTCCTGCGCCGGTTGATTGGCGCGGCGCATGATGTCATTGCCCGGTCGTTCGAGCGGCAGGACGATGTGAAAGGGTGGGTGGACGAAGTGGAGAAGACGCTGTTCGAGATCACCGCCGAGCGCGCCACCAAAGGCGCTGTCGCCGTCAAGGACGTCATCAAGGACGCGATGCACAGCATCGAGCGGCTCTTCGACACGCGCGGCATGACGGGGCTTCCCACCGGCTTTCGCGACCTCGACCGCCTCACCTCCGGGCTGCATCCCGGCACCGTGTTCGTCATTGCGGCGCGCCCCTCGATGGGCAAGACGAGTCTGGCGATGAACATCGCCGAGCACGTCGCCATCGTCCAAGGCAAACCGGTGGCCGTGTTCAGCCTTGAAATGTCGGCGGAGGAACTCGTCAAGCGGATGCTTTGCTCGCTGGCGCAGGTCAACCTGCATGCGATCCGCGACGGATTTCTCAGCGAGCAACGCGATTTCGTTCCGCTGACCAATGCAGCGACCGAGTTGATGAAGGCGCCGCTCTACATTGACGACAGCGCGGGTTTGACGATCCATCAGGTGCGCGCCCGCGCGCGCCGGTTGAAGCTGAAGCACGACATCCAGTTGCTGGTGATTGACTACATGCAGTTGATGCGCGCGCCGTCGCGCCGCGCCGACGGCAGCCGGCAGGTGGAGATTGCGGACATCTCCTCCGGCGTGAAGGCGCTGGCCAAGGAGTTGCGCGTGCCGATCATCGTGATGAGCCAGCTCAACCGCCAGCCCGAACAACGCGAAGAGGGAAAACCGAAACTTTCGGACTTGCGCGAGTCGGGTTCGATTGAGCAAGATGCCGATATTGTGGGGCTGTTGGTGCGCCCCGAAGTGTACGCTGACGATGAGGACGAGCGTCGTGACAAAAAGGGCAAGGCGACGTTGATCATCGCCAAGCAACGCAACGGCCCCACCGGCGACGTGAACCTGATATTCCGAAACGAGTACACGCGATTTGAAGATGCCGCCCGCGTCGAGGACGGGGATGTGCCGAATGTTGGAGGAGACGAATGAAACTCTGGTGTTGGATCCTGGCGGTGATGTTCGCGGGCGGAACCCCGTCCATCGTGTCGGGGCAGGAAGGCCCCATCGTTCGCGAAATCAAAATTGACTTCGACGGGCCGGAGACGGTCAACCGCGTCATTGTCATGAGCAACGTCCGCACGGCTGTCGGCAAACCCTTTGCCTTCGACGTGGTGGAGCAGGACGTGCGCAACCTCATCGCCACCGGCTACTTCTACGACGTGCGGGTCTCCCAGGAAACGATCCCCAATGGCATTCGCATCATCTTTCGCGTCCAGGGCAAGGCGACGCTGAAGGAGGTCGTGTTTGAAGGTTCCAAACGCTACAAGGACGATCGCCTCCGACGGGAAACCACCCAGAAACCCGGCGATATCCTTGATCCGTATCGAGCGCACTCCGATGCGCAAAAGATTCGCGAGTTGTACGAGAAGGCCGGTTACCCCGACGCGAAGGTCGAACCGAAAACGAGCGTGGACCGCGACACGGGCAGGGCCATTCTTCGCTACGTCATTTTCGAGGGCGACCGCGTGCTGTTGAAGCGGATTGAACTTCACGGCAACAAGGCCATCCCCTCCACCACCGGGCCGATTTTCTGGTCCAAGACCAAGGGGTTGCTCGGCCAGATGAAGACCCGCAAACATTGGTGGGGATCCTGGTTGTCCGGCAGCGGCACCATCAAGGACGATCAATTGCGCGAAGACCTCGAAAAAATCCGCGAGGCCTATCATTCCAAGGGTTACATTGACGCCGAAATCCGCGGCACCCGCGTCGAGCGGATTTCCCCCAAATGGATGGTCCTGCACATTGACATCTTCGAGGGCGTCCAATACAAGGCCGGTGAAATCAAAATCGAAGGAGCCAAGCTGTTCCCCGTCGCCGACATCCGGAAACGGCTGAAGATGACCACCGGACAATTGTTCACGCCCGAAGCCTTCACGGCGGACAACAAGGCGATTGAGGATTACTACGGCGAGCGCGGCTACCTCGACACCAACGTCCAGGCAGTCCGCTCTCCCAACGTCGAGACCGGCCGCATTGACATCACCTACACCATCCGCGAAGGCGAACTGGCCTATATCGAACTCATCTCGATTCGCGGCAACACACGAACCAAGGACAAGGTCATCCGCCGCGAACTGGCTGTCGCTCCCGGTGAGACCTACAACACGGTCCGCGTGGACCGCAGCATGGAACGGCTCAAGAACCTCGGCTACTTCTCCAAGGTCGAACCGCGCCCCGAACCGACGGCGATCCCCAACCGCAAGAATCTGGCCATCAACCTGGAAGAGCAGCGCACCGGCAACCTCACCTTCGGCGCCGGCTTCAGTTCGATTGACAGCCTCATCGGTATCGTCGAGGTCACCCAGGGCAATTTTGATCTCTTCAATCCGCCCTCGTTCACCGGCGCAGGGCAGAAACTTCGGCTGCGCGGCCAGATCGGCCTGCGCCGGCAAGACTACCTGCTCTCCTTTACCGAGCCGTGGTTCCTCGACAAGCAACTTTCCTTCGGCTTCGACCTCTTCCACCAGGAAGCCAATTACTACAGCGATTACTACGACGAATCCCGCACCGGCGCTGCCCTCCGCCTCGGCAAAGCCATCAACCAGTTCCTCCGCCTCGATCTCCAATACAGCATCCAGCGCATCCAGGAGGAAATCGGCGGCAGCGCTTCCGGGGAACTCAAGGCCGAAAGCGGCACCCGGATCCGCAGCGCCATCCAAGCCAGCCTCACGTATGACCGTCGCGACAGCTTTTTCATCTCCACGCGCGGCCAGCGTCATGAATTGACGGCCGAACTCGCCGGTGGGCCGTTTGGCGGCGACCTCTCCATCTACAAGCTCAACGCGAAGACGACCTGGTTCTTCCCGTTCTTCAACGGCCATGTTCTCCAGTTGCTCGGCGCGGCCGGCGTGGTGGACGCCTACGGCGACACCAAGGGCAGCGGCAGGATCGTCCAGGAAATCAGCGGTTCCACCACCAACCTCGTCAAGGTCAACGACGTGCCGCTGTTCGACCGCTACTTTCTCGGCGGCGCCAACACGCTGCGCGGCTTCGGCTACCGCGATGTCAGTCCGCGCGATATCAACAATGAATCCATCGGCGGCAACACGTACATGAACGCCACCGCCGAGTACACCATCCCCGTTGTCGAGCGGGTGCGCTTCGCCGTGTTCTTCGACATCGGCGAAGTCCAGCGCAATGCCTACGACTTCAGCGCCAGCAATCTCAAGTCCGATGTCGGCGTGGGCATACGCCTGAACCTGCCCGTGGGTCCGTTGCGGCTTGACTACGGTTATCCCATCATGACGGATGAGGTCACCGGTCGCAACGGCAAGATTCAGTTCAGCGTCGGCTACCAGTTTTGATAGGATTCACGGCGCATGTGTCAAACCCTGTACCCAGGAAGGAAAACAACCCAATCATGAAACAATCGTTTGTTGCCATCATCACCACG
>VHCW01000122.1 GCA_016871575.1 Verrucomicrobiota bacterium | reverse complement strand
GGTGGTGTTTCTAGTGCAACCGACAGCGACGGCGGAAGGTGTCGCAGGTGTGCGTGGTCCGATAGGCGTCGTCGTTGCAGGGCTTGACCGCCTGATTCGCATCTGGTCTACTGACGACCAGATGAATGCAATCGTGGTCAGACTGCAGGACTTGCCGGGGCTTGAGAACATCGACCTTGGCAAGATGTCCGCTGCCGAAGTGGAAGCGGCGGTGCGCCGGTGCTTTGCGTTCTTTCCGAAGTCAGCCAACATTCGCGTGGCCGGTGAGATTGTGACCATTGAATTGCCAGAGGCGGCGGTGGCAGATGCGGAGGAAGCTGTCCGTCTTTGTGAGCGTGCCGGCAAGCGAGCCGGCGAAGGCAACTACCGGAAGGCTGTCGACATCTACAAACGCGCCCTTGAACTCGACCCCGGACTGTTACGCGCAAGGCGCGACCTAGCGATGGCTTGCGTGGCACTTGGCGAGTTCGACGAGGCGAAGAATCATTTGGTGGAAGTGCTACGGCTGGACCCAAAGGATGTCTGGAGTTGGGTTGTTCTGGCGAACCACTACAGTAAACAGGAAAACGACTTCGCGACGGCGGAACGATTCTACAAGCGTGCGCTGGACATCAAACCAAACGACGCGTGGGCGTTGAATGGTTTCGGTGTGCTGAAGACGGAACTCGGCCAACCGAAAGATGCTCTTAAATATTTCGACGCCGCGATTGCCGCGCAACCGAAGCTCGCAAACGCCTACTACGCGAAGGCTGTTATCCTGCAAAGTCAGGGAGACTTACCGGCTGCGGCCACAGCGTTAAAGACTCTTTTTCGAGTGGCGGAGTATCAGGACGCCCGTTCTATTCCGCTCTTTGAGGGCGCACGCCAACTGATTGTCGAAGTGGAAAATGACCTCGCGAAGAAACTCCAGCCGGACATTCTTAATCAGGTGAAAAATTACCAAGCCGAAGTTGAAACGCTGTCAGGATTTCCTGCCCGCGTTTTAGCAGAAGCTACGCCCGATGGAACAACCGCTGTGGCTAAAGCCGCGTGGAAGCACGGACGTGAATATCACGTAATCAATCATGCTCCATCTGCCCCCCCCATGTCGCGCAACACCTTGTAGCGCATGAGTTAACACATATCCGTCTCGAATCCCTGGCGCGCCGGGAATCGAAGAACAAACTGTTCACACTTACTCGCGCTTCACGCGAAACCGCGATCCGCAGTATTGCGAGCGACATCCGTCGCTTGGAGAAGGCCGGCTACTCGGACGACTCCATAATAAAAGCAACATTGCAGTTTGTGGAAGAGACATGCCGGTTTCTTTTGAACTGCCCGCTCGACGTGATTGTGGAGTACTACCTGCGAGAACGCATCCCCGATCTCCAACACGCGCAATTCGTTTCCTTGGGCAAGATGGCCGTCGATGCGGCGAATTCGACCATGAATCCGGAAACCCGGAAACTCACCCCTCGCAAGATTCTGCAGGCAAAAACAGCGTTGAACGGCGCATATGCGATCCTCTTAGACGAGTTCAACGAACGCGCAACAAACTTCACCGCCGTGTATCAGAAGCAGGACACCTTTGGCTTGTCCAAGAATCTCGCCAGCCACTGGCGCTCGCGGCATCGGCAACTCGGACCGGGCGACGAATACAATTTGGTTGATGAATTTGCCGACATGCTTGACCTGCGCGGTTGGTATGAGTGGAAGCCGGATACCGGCACGGAATGAGTCACGCCATGGCACACAGAATGAACTCAGATGGAACGAATCAACTCATCGAAGCCGTGGAGAAGACCACCGGCTTCAAGGTCATCGTCGACACGGTCGAAGGCATCTCCGATGACGCCCAGATGATTTCTGCGCGGCCAGAAATGCCGATCCATAGCATCCGCGTAAATAAAACCAAGCTGCCCTACGCCGACTACATTGTCGCAACGCAGTGCGCCATGCTCATTCGCCTTTGGTCGAATCCAAAGCGCATCCCCGTGTTCAGCCCGAATACGGATAAAGTCCACTTCTTTGCCGACCGCATGGCGAAGTCCAAGCCGCTAAAGCAATTTCCTGCCAGAACCGCCACTGAAACGGCTCTCCACCTCGCCCAAGGACTCCTGCACCAACTGCGCTCGGCGCCGATGGAAATCCAGACCGTTCGCGACTGTCGAACGCAATGCCCGGATCTTTTGGACATGCAAACCGATTCCGTGGAGGCGTATTTGCGACTGTTGTCGCAAAACTTCGCGCCCGAAATTCGCTCCATCGCCCCGGACCAGACTTGGAAAAACTCTGTTTCGATGAACTCTGCGTACGCTCTCAACTGGTCTGGCATCACGGGATCCATTCTGCCGATGTTGCCCTACCAGAGCGCCGGCTTTGCGGACATCGCCGAAACGCTACTAACTGAGATCAGCACGCGACCGGACAAGACATCTGAAGCCTACACCCAGATCGTGGACGTCTGGGCCGGGCACCTTGGTCTTAACACCCTTTACAAATGGGAATACAGAAACGGCCTCCAATGAACCAGCAGCCTTTTAGTTTCATTCTCCGCATCGAGGACTTCGATCTTAGCCGTCTGCCCATCGCTGCAGACGCCTTGCGGGCCAACCCCGACCTGCTGGCACAGGCAATCTCTGAGTACTACACCACCATTTTCCGAAAACTTGGCGGCACAGCAAACGTCGCAGTTACTGCAGGCGCAGTTCACGTTTCATGGGATCCCAAAACTGGCGACGCGCGCGACCTCATATTCGAACGGTGTCTGGGACTCCTCAAGCAGGGCAACTACCGCGAAGCCGAACCACTCCTTCAATGCCTCTACGCACGGTTCCCCGATGACCATGAAGTCCTTTTCAACTACGGCATGATGCTCAGCGATCAAGGTCGCTTGGATCAGGCTTGTCGTCTCTTGGAGCGGCTTGTTGAGATCGTGCCCGATCACTCCCACGGTTGGACGGCACTGGGTGTGGCCCACGCCCGGAACCGCGACAAACAACGCGGCCTCGCAGCATTTCAAACTGCGCTGCAATTGGACCCCGCGAACGCCTACGCCATGCGCAACGCTGCGGCCATTTTGGCTGAGACCGCCCCTGCTGATGCCATTCCGCTTTACGAAAAGGCGGCGAAACTTCTGCCTGAAGACCAACGGACGCTCTTTGGCTATGGCGCCTGCCTGCTACGGCTTGGCCGCCAAGAGGAGGCTGATCCGATCCTGATAAAGTGCATCGCCATCAACCCCCTCTCCGACGTTGCCGAGGAGGCCAAGACCGCACGCACAAAGCTCGCTCACGAAAATCTGCGAGGCAATGTTGCCGGCGGCATAAGACCAGACGTGGTCATGTACCTATTGGGTGCCATGAAGCGCTTCCGCGATCTGGGACGTATGAAGACCGGGACGATTACATTTGAAATTGCGATGCTCGGTCGCAACGGCCTCGACATCAACGACCCCGCGCAGAAGTACACACTCAAGAGCCTTCCCGGAAAATTCAGCGGTCTCCACCTAGTCTCGATTATGTACGCCGGTATGAAAATCCTCGACCCGAGTCAGAACGCCGGCATTGACCTCTCCCGCGAGTATGCGGAAGCCAAGAAACTTTTCGATTTGGAGCAAAGCCATGGATCCAAATAGCATTTTTCGTAGGGTACCTGGAATCAGAGAACTCTCCGGCTTTCAACCCATGTGCCTGAAGTTTGCCGGGTTCAAGCGCATCGCGGCAGGTCCAGCCGTTTCTGACGGCGCTAAGCACGTTTGCCGAACAGAAGTCCAAGTGACTAACGAAAGGAATCCATCATGAAGGTTGTTGTCGTCTATCTCGGAAAGGACAGCCTGCCAAATTTTGCCCACAGTACGCAAAGCGGCGTTTGGGGGTTTAAGAACAAGAAGCAGCCAGAGGATGATTTCGCACAGGGCGATTCACTTTTCTTTGCATCGGGCTATACGGGTAACAACATACGCTGGCCAGAAGAGCAATGGCTTCCGCATCACATTACGCTGGCTGCTACAGCCGAGATCACGAGTCCATTGAAGAGGGAGAACGCTCCGCACTGGCCTGATGAAGTGGCCGAGAACAAAGTCCACTATCCTCAGCGGTTCACGTTCACGAATCTTCAACGCAAGGACGGTCGCTTCGCGTTGAACGACGGGAATACCTTCCCACTTGAACTCAGTCTCGCAATCAGGAAGGCCGCAATTGGTGGCAAAGCTCAGGTCGTGGAAATCCCGCCATTGCCGGCATGGTTGACCAACAGCACCGTATCATCTCCCCTTCCAGTTCCATCCGCGCCACCAACCAAACCCGCACCGCCGAAACCGATTCCTCAGCGCTCAATCGGTGACACGCTCTTGGAGATCGAAAACTACATTGCTTCCCGGGGATTTGTTTTTCCTAATCGCGTTCTGCGTGCGTTCTACGCCTCGTTGCGTTCCAAGCCATTCGTAATTCTTGCCGGTAACTCGGGCACTGGAAAGTCGCGGCTCGTCCGGCTGTTCGCTGAAGCAAGCGGGGCGACTGTCACCAATGGACGATTCACGATGATTCCCGTGCGCCCAGATTGGAATGACTGTTCCGAGCTGCTGGGCTACTTCGACCTGAATGGCGAATTCAACCCCGGCCAACTCATCGCCCCGATCTTGATGGCGCATCAGAATCCGGCGAAGCCGTTTTTCGCGTGTCTCGATGAGATGAATCTGGCGAAAGTCGAACACTACTTTTCAGATTTCTTGAGCATCGTTGAATCGCGGAGGCGTAGCAAAGACCGGATCGTCACCGATCCCATTTTACACGAAGCACAATTGAAGCAGATGAAGGCGGGCGGGCTGCGACCCGAGGCGCAGGCAGCACTGCAGCATTGCATCTCTGCAAAACACCCGATCAGCTTGCCGGAGAATCTTTTCATCGTCGGCACGGTGAACATGGACGAAACGACTCAACCATTCAGCCGGAAGGTTTTGGATCGCGCACACACGATCGAGTTCAACGACATCGATCTGCTGCAGGGTCTCGACGAAGAGGTAACCCCGGCTGAAGTGCCTGCCCTTGATCTTGATCAGGCGTTCTTCAAGCCTGAGTTCACTTGCCTCAATGACGTGTTGTCAAAGCATCGTGAGAAGGCGAAGGAGATTGCCGCATTCATCGAGGAGTTAAATGGCGAACTTGCATCGGCAGGTTTTGAAGTTGGCTACCGGGTTCGTGATGAAGCCATCAGCTTCGCGGTGTATGCAACCGAGGCTGGTTTAACCAAGGCGGAAGTGACGGAGGCGATCGTTCTCCAGAAGATTTTACCACGCATTCAAGGCAGTTCGCCGCGGGTTGGGAAACTGCTGTACTCCCTTCTCCAGAAGCTAAAAGGCGATGTTGACGTGCCCCAGCTTGAAGATCCCAACTTCGATCAACGCTTGGCAGATTTGCGAAACAATGGTAACGCGTCCTCGGTTGTCCGCAAAATCGCCGGTATGCTGCTCATTTTCCGTGAGGAGAATTTCACCTCGTTCTGGCTTACGTGACCATGAGCACCGAAGTTGAACTGCTTGCGGTGAAGCTGCCGGGGTTGGCAATGTTTTCAATTTTCGGAATGACACCACGCGAGCGGCGTGAAACCAAACTTACGGAGGCACGCACAAGCGTCTCGCATATAGGCAATGCCGACATTGTCGAATTGAGCGTGCTTTCTGAATCGGTAAATGGCGGACGCACAGCAACGACAATCCCATTCCTGTTTGAACAGACCACGTATCTATTCAACCTAGCGGTGGAGACCGGCGAGGAATGCGAACCGCGCCTGTTATTGCGCGGCCAAGATTTGCTACTTGGCCGCCGACGGATCGGCGGTCTCCGTGCCTATTCCGTTCCGGTCAATTTCCAATCAGAAGTTGGCTACACCGACGTTGAACTTTGGCTTGGCGACAGGCGGTGTTTCACCCTGCGACTTGAGGTCTTCCCCACCAAACTCGACTACAGAACCGATTTGCTCGAACTGCGGGCAGACCTTCAGATGGAGGTGCGTTCGCTTGTGTTTGAGTTGTATGGGCGCACGTTCCAAACCCTGCATCGCAAATCGGGACAACGTCCGACGGACATCGAATGGCTGACGTTGCTTCGCGGCGAGTTCGAGAAACTCACCCGTGCGCTGGAAATCATTTCACGCTCTCCCTTACAACACGTGGAAGTCACTCATGTGCTTGACAGGTCACTACGTCCGGCGCGTCCAAGCTCTGAAGTGCGGAACTATCTGCGGAGAAACGCCAGCAAGTGTGTCCAAGCCCGGAAAGGGTATTTCAGAGCAGGTGGGCGCTCATGGTTGTCGCCTGAAATCCCGCGTATGAGCAAGACACTCACACCGAACACCGCCGAGAATCGGTTTGTCGCTTCCACGATTAGCCGAATCCGCAGCCGGTTGAGTCGTCTCCAAAGTCAACTTGTGGGAGTTCCAAGCCGCGAACGGTTCGCGCAGTGGACCAAGTTTCTGACCGACTCCGACCGCAAGCTGCACCGCTTTCAGACGCAGACTTTTCTCGCCAATCTGCCGGCGCAGCAGGCCCATGCCGCCCCCACACTCACGTTGCATCTGACACCAGGCTATCGCGAATTCTTTTCCTCCTCGCTCGCTCTGGAATCCGTGCTGGAGGTTGGCGGCGGACCGCTGGAACTTCCGGAAAAGGACCTCGCGACGCTTTACGAATTATGGTGCTTCGTTGCTCTGGCGAGCATCCTGCGTCAAGAGCTTGGCCTGACGCCTCGTCCTCCGACTTGGTTGCGTGTCACCCAACGCCGAGTTGCCTTGGAACTCGTGCAGGGCCGGACATCAGTTCTGAGCTTGGAGCGGGACGGCGAGGAATGCGTTCGCGTGGTTTACAATCGCGAGGACTCCACACCAACGGGAAGCTGTCGGCCCGATAACACATTGGAGATTTTCAAACGCGGAGAGAAGCGTCCCTTCCGATACGTATTTGATGCGAAATACCGATTGCAGGACGATCCCGATTACATTCGTACGTATCTAGCGCCCGGGCCGCCACCCGATGCGATTCACCGGATGCATGCGTATCGTGACCAAATCGTCGCGGAACAAACTGCGGGCGCTCAGGGGCAAACTGCAGAAGCGACGGTATGGGATCTCGGTTACCGGCAATGGGTGCAACAGACGGTCGGCGCTTTTGTGCTTTACCCGTATGCAGGAGCAGACGCCGACAAAAACCGGTTTGTCGAAGCTATTGGTAAAGTCGGTGTTGGCGGTGTGCCGTTCCTACCCTCGCGGCGAGCGGAGGTCACGAATCTCCTACGGAACATCATCCACATGTCAACCGACGCTGTCGAAGACACGGCGGTCGAGTTAAGCACAATCGAAGAGCGTCGCCGCATTGAGTGGGCGCACGAATACGGGCTGATCGCCATCGTGCCCTCACGGGAGCAACTCGATTACATCCTTCAGTCCGGGATTTACCACAGCCCTTACGAGAAACACCGGAAGTGGGGTCTGCGATTGCGGGCTGACTTCATCTTGTTCCTATTGAGCGAATCGAAATTCCCCGGTCAGAGCGGTGTGGCATATCAGGCTGAAATCAAGTCCGTCCACTTCGGCGATCGGCAGGAAATCATTCCTACTCCGCCGGCTTCTCAGCGTGGCAGCAGTGAGACTGATCGCTATGTTTGGTTCGCGCTCACGAAGCCGCAGCAGTTGACCCAAGCGTTGACCTACACAGGTCTGCCGCCACGCTTTGCCTTCACGACGCGTTTGGCTTTCAAAGAAGCATCGAACGTCGCTGAGCTGTTGCTTATCCGCGAGCCGGAGCGCCGATTCTACCGTGAATGTCGGCTCGGCGGATTTGATGTCGCGGTCTACGACGAATCGAGCGGTGCAGAACAAGTATTCGATATTGGCCAGTTGCGATTGCGCTTTTCCGTCACCAAGCCGGGCGGCCCGGCCGTTAACGTGCGTTTCGATCCGTGGACAGCCCGGTTCAGCGGGTTTCGATTTGAGTTCACTTGGAGCGAGTTGATGTTCACGCCCGAGTCTTGTCTGGCAAGAATTCGCGCAGCCATCGCGCAGTTGGCGACAGTGAATCGCAGCATCTCGACTACTGCCACAACGTCGGACTGATTGAGCGGTTCGCCGGCGTGAGCGGACTGCGTCCGGCAATTCGCGGTCGAAAGCGGATGCTGCCCATCGACTTCTTCGTCGGGCGCGTCGGCCCGGTCAACGTCAAAGCCGGTGTCCAGATTGAGGTGGACTTGGGTTGCGAAGGCCGGAACGACATCGTGCTCATCGAGGCGAAGGTTGGGCAGCCCGCCGACTTCATTATCCGTCAACTGTTTTACCCCTACCGGAAATGAAAGCTGGAGATTCCGCAGAAGCGCATTCGTCCGTGGTTCTTCGCGCCGTCGCCAAAGCGCTATGGCGGACAGGTCTCGTGAGTCAGTTGGCGTGCAAGCACGGAGGCGCACATGCGTTGCGTCTGCGTGGCGCTCCGGAGGCTAGTTCAGCGGCTTGTCGGCGACGTAGATGGTGCAGCCGCAGCGCTTGGCTTTGGCGTAGAGCTTGGCGGGGATGGCTTCCACCCGGAACCCGGCGAAGACCAGTCTGTCCGCGAAGGCGTAATCACGGGCCGCAGACCAGATGGCGGCACGGCCACCGGGTTTGAGTGCGGCCAGCAGCAACTGAATCCCACTTGGCTTGTAAAGCCGGGCGTTGGGTTGCTGGACCATCGCGGCCGGGCCGTTGTCAATGTCGAGCAGGAGCGCGTCGTACTGGCCGGAGGTGGCGCGGAGCAGGACGTTCCAGATGTCGTCGGTGAAAAGGGTGACGCGCGGATCATCCAGCAGTTTTCCGTTCAACGCGGCCAAGAACTCGCGATTCCAGTCCACGACCTGCGGGATCAGTTCAACGACGTGGACCGTGGCGGCGAGGCCGGTCTTGGCCAGCACACTTTGCAGACTGAACCCCAAGCCCAAGCCGCCAATCAACACGCGGGGCGCGGGCTGATTGGCCAGTCGGGCAACGGCAAGCTCACCCAGCAGAAGTTCCGACGCCGATTGCACGGAAAGCATCAGGGTTTGACCGTTCAAGCGGATGGCATAACTCCCGTCGTGTTCGTGGAGCGTCAGGAGGACTCCGTTGCGGACGGTCGTTTCCGCCAGTTTGCGTTCCGGTTTCATTCTGTAAATCCGCAGATTGCGCAGATTACACAGATTCCTGTCTGGCAGTCGGCAACTTTTTCAATCTGTGGCATCGGTGGATGGTTTCAAGCCTGTTTATCTGTCAACTCGATGCCCGGATTCAGAAAGCGGATGAGGCGTTTTTTGTAGAGCGCGCCGAGCGCTTGCTTGAACGCGTTCTTGCTGACGCCAAATTTATCTCGGACCGCTTGCGGCGAAGTGGCGTCGTCGAACGCGAGTCGGCCACCGCTCGCCTGGAGCGCGAGTAGGATTTGTTCGGTGAGCGGGGCCACGCGACGGTAACCGGCTGCGTCGAGGCTCAGGTCAATCTTGCCATCGGAGCGGACTTTGCGGACGAACCCTTGCATCTTCTGGCCGGGGATGAGCGGTCCGGCGAGGTCGCTGTGGTAGAGGAGGCCGCGGTGAGCTTGTTCCACGATGGCGTTGTACCCGAGGTTTGTCTTGGCGGTGACGAGGAGATTGACCGTCTGTCCCTCGGCATAGGTCGGGGGCGTCTGGCTCAGGTGCCGGCCCAGCCGCGTGGTGGCGACGATGCGGTGGCTGACCGGATCAAGAAAGATGAAAGCCGCCACCCATTCCTTGCGACGGACCGGTTTGGTCTGTTCATGGAACGGCAGGAGCAGATCCTTGGCGAGTCCCCAATGGAGAAACGCGCCGATCCGGGGGACCACGCTGACGACCTGCAACCAGGCGAATTCGCCGACCGAGGCGAGCGGCGTCTCGGTGGTGGCCACCAGCCGGTCCTCGGAATCGAGATAGACAAACACATCGAGGTTGTCGCCGGGCTTGGCGCCGGGCGGGATATAGCGGCCGGGGAGGAGGATCTCGCGCTGGTCGTCGCCGGCGAGATAGAAGCCGGGCGCGGCGTCGCGCACGACGCGGAGGGTGTTTCGTCTGCCAATCATCAACATGATGGCCGCACTATACACACATAAACCGTGCTCGACGACTCACCGTCGAGCAACGGGTTCTGAAACTTGACGACGTGCGGCTGCGCGTTGACGAAGACCTGGTCGAGATTCTCCAGGAATTCCTGGTCGGGCGGGTCGTCGGACCACAATGCGAAGACGCCGCCGGGATGAAGCTGCGCGGCGAGCCGGCGCAGACCGTCCGGCTCGTAAAACGCGGCGTTGCGCGGGTGAAGCAAATCGCGAGGTGAGTGATCAATGTCCAGCAGCACGGCGTGGAACTTTCGACCGGATTCAAATTCCGTCGCTGCCAAGGCAAAGAAATCGCCGTGAACGAACCGGCAACGCTTGTCGCCGGTCAGCGTTGCGCCGAGCGGGACGAGTCCCTGTTTGTGCCAGCCAATCACCGGCTCCAGCGCCTCGACCACCAATAGGGATCGGACGGCAGGATGTTTCAGCGCCGCCACGGCGGTGTAGCCCAGTCCCAGTCCGCCCACGACGACGTCGAGCGCCGGAGCCGCGAGTTGAGCCAAGCCGAGGTCGGCCAGCGCGACTTCGACATCGTGGAACAGGCTGGACATCAGGAAGGACTCGCCCAACTTCACTTCAAAAACCTCCAGCCCATCCAGCATCAGCAGGCGCCGCCGGCGCAGCATCAATTCGCCCAGCGGAGTCGGCTGGGAGTCGAGGACGGCAAAGTTGGCGCTCATGGCCGCATCGTAGAAGATGCTGCCCGATTGCACAATGCGGATTCTCCGCCGGCGGTCAACGCGCTATCGCACGCCTTCCAGCCGTTTCTTGAGGCGATGGACAATGACATCGCCGGCCAGATTGGTGAGGAAGGTGACGGCGAACAGGAGGGTGCCAAGCAGGAAGAGGATGCGGTAATGCGGTCCGCCAAAAACGACCTCCGCCAGTTCGGCGGCAATGGTCGCCGTGATCGTGCGGCACGAGTCGAAGATGGAAGCGGAGACGATGGAGGCGTTGCCGCTGGCCATCAAGACGATCATCGTTTCGCCGATGGCGCGCCCGAATCCGAGCACGCACGCGGCAAACACGCCGGGCAACGCGGCGGGCAACACGACCTGCCAGGCGACCTGCCACGGGGCCGCGCCGAGCGCGAGCGCGGCGTGGCTGTACGATTTGGGCACGCTGGTCAATGCGTCCTCCGCAATGGTGAAAATGACCGGTATCACGGCAAGGCCGAGCGCGACGCCGCCGACGAATGCGTTGAGGCGGGAACTGTAGTGGAAAACGTTCTGGAGAATGCTGGCCAGCACGATGAGCGCGAAAAAACCGAGCACCACCGACGGGATGCCGGAGAGCAACTCGATGGTGGGCTTGACGAGCTCGCGGACTTTCGGCGTGGCGAGTTGGGAGATGTAAATGGCGGCAGCGACACCCAGCGGCACGGAAAACAACAGCGCCACGAGCGTCGCCTTCAGGCTGCCGATGACAAGGGGAACGAAATTGTACTTGGGAATCTCGCTGGTCGGCTGCCAGATGTACTCGGCCTTGTCGTAGCCCACCCAGCGATGCGGCTGCCACATCATGCGCCAGCTTGTCGTGTTGATGCGGGCGTCGGGATTGTCAATCTGCTGGAGTTCCTCGGCCTTCAGTTCAATGAGCGTCTTGACCATCTCGGCATCGTACGTGGCCAGTTCGGCCGTTGTCGCCCCAAGGTACTTGGCAAGCTGGCCGGCGGGAAGCTGTTTGGCTTCGTCGAGCGTGAGCGGTTTGTGGGCGCGGGCGTTGTTGGTCTGGCCGAGGATGACCGGCAATGATTCGCGCCCCACAAACGCGAAGATGAGAAAAATCATCAGGATCGAGGTCAGCGAAACGGCAAAAATCCCGCGCTCGACCAGCCACTCGCCGGGGCGGCGTCGCTGACGAAGGATGCTGAACCGGTGACCAGTCGCCGGCGGTTGTTGTTCGGGCATGGGTTCCATGTTCTTCTTACCGTCACCCTGACTTCCGATTGTGACAATCGCGTGACGGTTCGGTTACAGCTCAGGAAAACCCGGCCCCTTCACCGGTTGGCCGCCAGCGCCTCGTGAATCCTTCGCAACAAATCGTCGGCTGGGCCGTGGAAAGTGATTTCCAGATCGCCGTTTCCGTCCGCCACGGCGACAACGCCCGGCAGCCAGCGAATGTGTTGGGCCGCCCGCCGCAACCCGCCGTGGTCTTCCCGGGGGTTCACCGCCAAATGGATTATTCCGCTTTCCGGATAGGACTCGATTGCATTCATGACAATTCCTTGCTTGCTGCAATAATAAGCCCAATGAATGTGTCGAATGCGTGTCGCCGCCGTGAAATGACCGTGACACCCGTCTGCGGTCACTTCAAGAGCGGAATGGCATCGGCGTTCTTGACGCGGGTCGCGTAGTCCAGCGGCGTTTTGCCGTCTTTGTCCTTGGCGGCGCGGTGGGCGCCCTTGGCAAGAAGCAGTTTCAACGTCTCGATGGCGCTCTTGGTGTCGGCCGCGCGATGCAACGGCGTGATGCCGGTCTTCGACGCGGCGTTTACGTCGGCGCCCTTGGCCAGCAGCAAGGCGGCGAACTCCGGACTCTTTTTGCGCGCCGCCCGGTGCAAGAGCGTGTAGCCGTAGTTATCGGTCACGCGGAGGTCGGCGCCTTTCCCGATGAGATACTTGGCGGCGTCGAGTTGATCGTTGCTGATGGCTTCCGCGATGGGAACATAGTCGCTCTTGGTCTTCGCGTTGATATCGGCGCCTTGCTCCACCAGCCATTGAACGCAATCGAGCGAGCGCCCGGCCGCGCGGTGGAGCGCGGTCATGCCGGAGGAATCGGCTTCCTTGAGGTTGACGCCCTTGCTGACGATCCATTTCAACAACGGAAGCTTG
This sequence comes from Verrucomicrobiota bacterium, assembly GCA_016871575.1. GTDB lineage: Bacteria > Verrucomicrobiota > Verrucomicrobiia > Palsa-1439 > Palsa-1439 > CAIKAP01. The sequence goes on along the minus strand of VHCW01000122.1, from coordinate 472 downwards.
CCCGCGCCGGCGGCGAGGATGGCGAGGTTCCTGCCTTCCTCGGTCTTGAGGTTTGTGTCGGCCCCGGCGGCAGCGAGCGTTTCAGCGCCTTCCAGCCAACCGTACTCGACCGCCATCATCAACGGGGTGACGCCTTCCTTGTTCTTTTGGTTGATGAGTTTTGGATTTGCCTTCAACGCGTTTTTCACGGCGGCGAGGTCGTTCTTCTCCACCGCAAGGTGCAACGGCGTGTTGCCGTCATCGTCACTGTCGGGTTTCGGTTTGGCCTGGCCGGGCTGTGCGCCTTTGGACTTGGGCCACGCGAATCTCGGAGAACCTCCAGCAAAACAATCATCGGGTTAGGCGCAATGCCTTGAAGGAATTCATCGGGTGATGTTTGCGACTTCATATTTGAACTCTCCGTAGGAATTGCTCGACTTTCGTTTGCGCGGCCACGGGCTGACCGGTTGCCGCACCGCCCGCAGACAACTCC
>VHCW01000121.1 GCA_016871575.1 Verrucomicrobiota bacterium | reverse complement strand
TGAGGAGCTGACGCTGTTGGAACGCCTCGCCCGACAGGTGGCCGCCGTTACCGTTGCCGCGCGGCTGCGGCGTCGCCAACTGCAACAGCCCAATCAACACCCACGCCGCGGCGACCGCGCCCCACGCCACCGGCGACGGCCAGAGCCAGTCGCGCCAAGCTGTTGTAGGCCGCTTCTGTGAAGCGGCGTCTTGGGACATCGCCGACTCGCAGAGTCGGCCTACAATCTCCCGCCGCCACGACGACGGAACTTGCCGGAACTGCTGGCTTTGCAACTTTTCTTCAAACCTGTCGTTCATTGCTTCATTTCCTCGTAGATGGGACGCAGCCGGTCCCGGAGTTTGTCTATTCCGTACCGGTAACGGCTTGCCGCCGTGTTCGCCGGGATGTCGAGTGTTGCCGCAATCTGCTCAAAGGTCATCTCTTCCCACAACTTCAGGTGGACGACCGCCCGTTGGTCCGGTGGAAGTTCCGCCAGCGCCGAAGCCAGTTCGTCGCGGAACGCCGGCTCGTCGGGCGACGCCTCGAACAACTCGACCGGTTCCGCTGCGAGCTGGTCGTAGTTCGCCTGACGCGTCGCGCGCCGGCGCATGAGGTCAATGGCGAGGTTGTGCGCCATCCGCAACAGGAACGCCCGCGGCGAATGCGCCTTGTCGAGCAACGACGCTTTACGAGCGAGTTTCAGAAAAATCTCTTGAAGCACGTCGCGCGTGTCGGTTTCGTCGCGGGTCAAGTTCAGCACGAACGCGAACAACGCCTGTGCGTGTTCGTCGTACACCTGCGCCAATGACAGCGTTTCGCTCATGCCTCTACGGGAAAAGACGCCCCAGCCTGACGGATTTGTCTAGTGTTTGCAGAAAACGTAGCGTTACGGCCCGGAAAGACTGACAGCTTGTCCGGTTCGTTGTGATTCGAGCACGGCAAGCGTCGTCCGCGTGCTGGCCACAATCTCCTCCAGCGGAATCGGCATCGGGCCGCCGGTCTTGGCGGCCTCGACAAACTGTCGCACTTCCTCCGCTTGGCCTTTGTCGCGGAAATCAGTCACGACAAGATGTTGGCCGCCGCCGAACACCTCGATCTGTTCCTTCGGCAGCGCGGCATCGGCGACCTCGAAATACTCGACGACACCGACCGAGCCGTTCGCAAACCGCACCGAAGCCTGGACGTTGTTGGCGCCGAACCCTTGCGCGTAAACGCGAGCCGGTTTCGAGCGCGCGGCGAACTGGAGAAAATCAACGAAGTGACAGACTTCACCGAGAATGCGTCCGCCACCAATCTCCGGGTCAAGATACCAATTGCCCTGCGGCAACGGTTGGACGCTGACCCGGTAGCGCATCACCAGCGGCGGGACAATCGCATGGACCTGCGCCGCGAACGGCGCGAACCGGCGGTTGAACCCGACCATCAACCGGTCGCTCCCGGCCTTGATGATCTCGTCCAATTCCTCCGCCCGCAAGCAGAGCGGTTTCTCGCAGAACACCGTTTTACCGGCGCGGAGCGCGGCGCAGACGATCTCGGCGTGCAGATTGTGGCGCGTGGCAACCAGCACGGTGTTGATCGCCTTGTCGGCGATGACGGCGCGCCAATCGGTCGTGGCGTTGGTGAAACCAAATTTTGTGCGCGTTTTCTCCGCCTTCGCGCCGGTGGCGGTGCAGACGGTGGCGAGCGTCACGTCCTTGTTGGCCTTGAACTGCGGCAGCAACACGCCCTGCGCGTAGTTGCCCGCGCCGATGACGCCGAGGACAAGAGAGGAACGGGGGAATGGAGGAGTGGAGGAATGGGGGAGTTTTGGGGAGGAGGTTGTTGGGTATTGCAACAACACACCAACGAAATGTTCCTGCGTTTTGCCGGTGATGAGGTCGTAAGCTTTCAGCGCGTCGTCAATCGGGAAGACGTGCGTGATGAGCGGCGCGAGGTTGAGACGCAAATCGAGGAACGCCTGCATGTTCCTCTGCTCGGTCCAGCGGACGTAGCCAATCGGATAATCCACGCCCTTGTCCTCGTACACCGGGTCGTACCGTCCCGGGCCGTAGCTGCGGCTTACGCGGAAATCGAGTTCCTTGCGGTAAAAAATCTCGCGCGGAATCTCCGTGCCGGTCCGGCCGACCAACACCACGCGACCGCGGTCACGGCAGAGTTGCGCCGCCTGTTCCAGCGGCTCGCTCGAATCGGTCGCGGCAGCGACGATTACGGCGTCGGCACTGTTCGGTTCGCCCGCGGCAACGCCGGCGAGCCTGCACATTTCCGGTTGCGGATCCCAACCGACAACGCGACAGCCGGCCGCGCAGAGAAGTTGGACGGTGAGTTGGCCGACGAGGCCGAGGCCGATGACGGCAACGGTTTCGCCGAGGCGGACATCGGCTTGTCGGACGCCGTGCAACGCGATGGCGCCGAGCGTGGTGAACGCGGCATGTTCCAGAGAAACGCCTTCGGGAACTTTCGCGCAAAGATGCTGCGGGACTGCGACGATCTCGGCGTGGCTGGCGCGGTCTTGTCCGCCGCAAGCGACGCTGTCGCCGGGGGCAAACTCGGTGACGCCGGCGCCGACTTCGATGACCGTGCCGGCGGTGGCGTAGCCGAGGGCCTTCCACTGGTCGAGCCGGGACTGGACTTTGTTGAGCGTGGCGGCGAGACCCTCGCGTTTCAACGTGTTGAAAACCTGCCTGGCGAGGTCGGGGCGTTGGCGCGCCTTGCCGAGGAGCGAGGCTTGTCCCATCTCGACCGTCGAGCGTTCCGTGCCGGCGCTGACGAGCGAGAAAGCGTTGCGGACGAGCACTTCGCCGGGCGCGACGGCGGGCGGCGGCACTTCGACGAGTTTGAGTTCGCCGGTCTTGAAGTCCTGGACCAGTTGTTTCATAACCTCGGCAATTCTAGTTGCTCGCGCGTCAATTGCGAAACAATAAATCGGAACTTTCCCGCCGCCGTCCGCTTGATGGCGTCCACGTACTCGAAGCGAATGGCGATGGAGTTGCCCAGCCGTTGCCGGGCTTCGGCGAGCACCGGCGCCTCGTCGAAACCGTTTTCCTTCACGACGCGGATGACAATCTCGTCGAGCCGTGTCTGCACGAGCTGCGCTTCGCGGACGCCGCGCGCATCCTTGAACAGATGATCCAGCCGCCCCACGAACCGGCCATCGGGCGTGCGAACGTAATCCTCGATGCGCCCTTCGATGCGCTCGATCAACGGAAACGCACAACCGCACGGGCAATCGCCGGCTTTGGCGACGGCGCGGTCGCCGACGCGGTAACGGATCAACGGCATCGCGGGGTTGTTCAGGCCCGTGCAAATCATCGTGCCGTCGGCGAGCAATTCGAGCATGCCGTAATCGGTGCGGTAATGCAGGTTGCCGGCGGCGCACTCGACGATGTTGCACGTCAACTCCGAGTTGCCGTACCAGTTGAACACTTTCACGCCGAAGTTGCGCTCAATGGCGGCGCGCTGAAAATCGAGGAGCGTTTCACTCGCGGTGAAGACGGCTTTCGGTTGGTAGCCGCCCAGCAAGAACAACGATGATGGATACCCGTGAATGAAGTCAGGCCGATAACGTTGGAATGCGGCTTGGTACGCCGGCAGATTATCCGCCGCGAGATGGTACGACGAACAGAGCAGCCGTTGCTCGAACCGGTCCCACCGCCAGAACGGCGGGCGTTGCTGGTCCGGCGGCACCACGGGATGCCCTGCCACATAGGCGCTGCGGCTCAAAAACGGCGTGCCACCCCACGCCTTGTGCCGCCAACGAAACGCCATCTCCATCTGGTGCGTTTCGACCGGGAAGCGCACCGCCAACGGCGTTCCCGTCGTGCCGCTCGTGCGCAATTCCATCAACCGCCGCGGATCAAATTCGTCGGACAAAAATTTTCCCGGCTCCGCTGCCACCGCCACCTTGTCGAGCACGGGCCACTCCGCCAGGTTCTCCGGCGAGCGACCGCGGCAGGCCGGCACGTGGACGGTGGTGTACCGCAGCAGCCGGCGCACGGCTTCTTGTTGTTCGGCGAGCAACTGGTCCCGGGATTTCTTTTCGTTCGCCTCCAGTTGCGCGAGGAACCGGCGAAACGCCCCGCCATATTTCTGACGATAGCCGCGCGCGCTCGCCACGTTCACTGCAAGCGTCTGCGTCCAGACCGGCAGCGCGTCGTAAATGTCTTTAGTCTGCTTCAACGTGCCCCTTCCATCCGAAGTGCGGTTTGAACTGGAACACCTTGCCTAACTCCGGCACAACCTCGACCTGATCTTCCGTGATTCCTTCGCGGATCATCGGCAACTTCCGCCAATCGAATCCCATCAACTGCGCCGCCGCCAAATCCACCGCAAACGGATTTGTCCCCGCGAGCAACACGCCGCACGGTTTCGCGTCGGCCTCCATCGGGCCGTCGCCTTCGCCGGCGATGATGCCGTCCACGATTGAAATGTACCGGCGCGGACGCGCAAAGAACGCCCGGTTCAAGTCGAGCACCATCCGCCACGTTGTGTCGTTGCCGTGCCAGTTGCCGCTGCGCACGACCTTGCTGGTGTCGCCAAAGATTTTCGAGCCGACCCGCTTGACGGCGGGCGTCCACCACGGCCCGCCTTTCAACGCGCTGACCAATCTCGATTGCACCTTGTTGCGCACCCGATTGTCCGGGAATTCATCGCCACCCTCGTCGGGCGTGCCGAGGCAAAAGTGCGGCAGATAGTTCTTGTCGCCATTGATTCCGACGAGGTTCTTCAGGCTGACCGTAATGCCGACTTTCTTGTGCGTCTTCCACTTCGGCAGGTTCACGAACAAGTCCGCGTCCATTGCGGTTCGGCTCAGTAGATACTCGTGACGGCCGTGTGCGTGGTGTCGTTGCGTGAACGACGAATCGTAGTCCGCCCCGTAGAACCGCCCACCCTTGCCGTGAAAGAAACTCTTCTCGCCGAGATCCACCAACTCGTAGCCGCGCGGGTCCTCCGGCAGTTTTCGTCGCTCGACAATCACCCCGCGCTCCGTCCGCCACACTTCCCGGCGCAAGTCCAATAGCTCGACTGTCAATTCGGGAAACTCCCTCGCCAACTCCGTCCGCAGTTCTGGCAGCCGCGTCCGCCGGCAGATCGCGTCGAAATCGCTGTCCGTCTGCGGCGCGTCGGCAATCGTGAGTGTCCCGCGCCCGTTCATCGCCTCCGCGACTGCCCGCGCCACCGCCGCGATCACCGTGCCGTGTGTGATGATTTGCTCCCATTCGCCGGGCCGATCGGTGTGTGATTGACGGATGAAATTCGGCTTGAGCAACGCGCGCTGGCCGGGCTGGATCAGGTCCGTCCAACGCAGGCCGAGCGCCTGCACCGCCGCAGCGACCGACGCCTGCACCAGCCCGTCGTCATAACGGGCCGGCTGGCGAATGACGGCGACTTGGTGTTTCATGATTGCCGGCCATTTCCACTGTCACAAACGCAGCGGTCGAGGTTCATACGGTCGGTTTGTATCCTGATTCACAGTCGCCATCAAGCGCGGCGTTGTGGTAGCATTGCGGCGATGAAAACCGCTTTCCTTTTTCTGCTTTTGGCCGTCACCGCCTTTGGCACGCCGCTCCAGCAGTTCGTGGACGACGGCGTCATTGCGGGAGCCGTCACGCTCGTGGCGCATCACGGCAAGGTCGTCAGCCTCGAAGCGGTCGGGTTTGCCGACCTCGCCACGCGAGCGCCGATGCGGACCGACAACCTGTTCTGGATCGCCTCGATGACCAAGCCGATCACGGCCACCGCGGTGATGATGTTGCAGGACGAAGGCAAACTGTCCGTCGAGGATCCTGTCGAGAAATATCTTCCCGAGTTCAAAGGCCAGTGGATGATCGCCGAGAAGGGCAAAGACTCGCTCGCGCTGAAGCGTCCGCCGCGACCAATCACATTGCGCGATTTGCTCACCCACACTTCCGGCCTCGGCAACGTTGATACGCCTCGTCCCGATTGTTCACTCGCCGAGTTGGCGATGGCCTACTCGCAGAAACCTCTCGAATTCGTCCCCGGCAGCAAATGGAGCTACTGCAATTCCGGCATCAACGTGCTCGGCCGCATCGTCGAGGTCGTTTCCGGCAAACCCTACGCCGAGTTTCTCGACGCGCGCCTGTTCCGTCCGCTCGGCATGAAAGACACCACGTTCTGGCTCAACGAACGCCAAGCCCGACGCCTCGCCAAGTCGTACCAACCCGCCAAGGAAGGCCGTGGCCTCGAAGAGACAAGCGTCCACTTCCTCAAAGGCTCACTGACTTCGCGCACCCGCACCGCGTTCCCCGCCGGCGGCCTGTTCTCCACTGCCTCCGACCTCGCCAAGTTCTACCAGATGGTCCTTAACGGCGGCATCGTGGGCAACCGCCGTTACCTGAGCGAGGCCGCCGTCAAACAGATGACCACCACGCAAACCGGCGATCTCAAAACCGGTTTCGTGGACGGCATGAGCTTCGGTCTCGGCTGGGGCGTGGTGAAAGAACCGACTGGCGTCACCGCGATGCTGTCACCCGGCACATTCGGCCACGGCGGCGCTTACGGCACGCAAGGCTGGGTTGACCCAAAATGCCAATTGATTCTCGTCATGCTGATTCAGCGCGCCAAGCTCAACAATGGCGACGCCTCCGATATGCGCCGCGCATTTCAGGAAAACGCCGTGACGATGATCGGAAAGTGATTTATGAACCAACACCTCATCGCAATTCTCGCTGTCGCTTTGGTGTTCGGAACCGGAGCGGCACCGTCCAAGTCGTACCAGCCGTCCGACGCCGAACTCCAGCAAATCAAAACGAAGACCGACGAACTCGGCGTCGCGTTGAAGCGACTGAGGGCAGACGACGCGCTGCTGGCCGATGTCGAGGTTTATCACAAAGCCGCTGTCTGGATCGTGCGCTATGCCGACGAGGAGTTCTACTCGAAGAAATACGTTGCCGATACGCTCGCCGTGCTCGACCGCGGCCTTGCGCGCGCGAAAGAACTCGCCACCGGCAAGCCGTCGTGGCCGACGCAAAAAGGCCGGCTCATTCGCGCCTACCGCTCACGCGTGGATGGCAGCGTCCAGCCCTACGCGCTGACAATCCCCGACAAGCACGATGGCCGGCTCGACGTTGTGTTGCACGGGCGCGGCGGGACGCTGAACGAAGTCAGTTTCATCGCGGCGCGCGAGACGAACACCAACCCGTTGCCGCCGGAACAGCGACACATCACGCTGGAGGTTTTCGGTCGTGTCAACAACGCCTATCGCTGGGCGGGTGAGACCGACGTGTTCGAGGCGCTCGCCTCTGTTCGTCAACGATACAAGATTGACGAAAACAAAATCGTGCTGCGCGGGTTCTCGATGGGCGGCGCCGGCACGTGGCATCTCAGCCTGCATCATCCCGACGTCTGGGCCGCCGCCGAGGCCGGCGCGGGATTCACCGACACCAAACGTTACGCAAAGCAGGACAACCTGCCGGCGCATCAGGATGCCACGCTGCGGATTTACGACGCGGTGGACTATGCGCTCAACGCGTTCAATCTGCCGCTCGTCGGTTACTGCGGCGAGGATGACAAATCCCTGGCAAACACCACCCACATGCGCGAGGCGCTGATGAAGGAGGGTTTCCAGTTCACGCCCGACGGATTGAATTGGCTCACGAAAGATTTGCGCGTGCTGTTCCTCATCGGCCCGAACACCGGCCACAAGTTTCATCCTGACAGCAAGCAGCGCTCCGAGCAATTCATTCAGAGCATGTTGCCCCGGAAGATGCCGAGCCACACGCGTTTTGTCACCTACACGACGAAATACAACCGGTGTTTCGGCGTCGAAGTGCTCGCGCTGGAGAAACATTACGAGCGCGCCGAAGTCGAAGTTCGGCGCGGCCCGAACGGGAACGTGCTCGACGTGAAAGTCAAGAATGTCGCCCGGTTGGCGATTGACGGGCGGGAGGTCCGGACGCCGGGACAACCGGTCGCGCCGGCGGCATTGCGAAAAATCCACGGATTGCAAGGGCCGATTGACGATGCGTTCATGGAGTCGTTCCTGTGCGTCCAGCCCTCCGGCGCGCCGGATGCGCGGTTGGAACTCTTTCGCCGGGAGTTTGCGAAGTGGATGCGCGGCGACATGCGCGTCAAGGATGACAAGGCTGTCACGGCTGAGGATGTTGCCAATCACCATCTGATTCTCTTTGGCGACCCATCGAACAACCTGCTTATCGCCCACATCGCCGGCCGATTGCCGATTCAATGGACGAAGGATGCCATCGTGGTGGGCGCGCAGAAGTTCAGCGCTGCTGAGCACACGCTGGCGATGATCTACCCGAACCCGTTGAATCCGCGCCGGTACGTCGTGCTGAACAGCGGGCACACGTTTGGCGAAAAGGAGTTTCGCGGCACCAACGCGCTGCTCTTCCCGCGCCTCGGCGATTACGCCGTATTGAAACGCGACGGCACCGTTGTGCTGGCCGGACTGTTCGGCGAGAACTGGGAATTGCGTAGCGGCACGAATTGAGCGTCTAAAAAGACGACCGGCGACACCAATCAACTGCCATTCGCGAAGTGAAATGTTCTGGTTTGCTGCCCTTACCCTCGGTGTCTTGCTGTGCTCGGCTTGTTCCGGCAGTGAACAAGTAGCGAGAAGCAAGTAGTCAGCGATCAGCTTTTGGCGATCAATCATCAGCAGCAGCGCCGGAGCTTGTCGGGAGCGCAGCGACATGATAGGTTTGAGCGCATGAGCAGCACAACCGCCGAACTCATTCAAGTGTGCGAAGCGTTGCCGCCGGACAAGCAGGCGGAGGTCGCGGATTTCGCCCGCTACCTGTTGACGCGGCAGGCCGACGAAGCATGGGAACAACGGCTCGCCAATCCGCAACCGCGTCCGCGCCTCGACCGTTTCCTGCGCGAATCCGCCGCCGAAGGCGACGAACCGTTGGACCCGAGCCGGCTGTGAATTTGCGCACGCGACCGAGTTTCTGGCGCGCCTATGCGAAGTTGAGCGAGTCGAACCGTCAGTCGGCGCGCCGGGCGTATGCGGTGTTTGCCGAGAATCCAGAGCATCCCTCACTGCGCTTCAAGAAGCTGGCTGGGTACGAACAGGTCTGGTCGGTCCGCATCAACGAACAGTATCGCGCCATCGGTGAACGCCACGGCGACACGATCACGTGGGTCTGGATTGGCACGCACAACGAATTTGACAATCTGTTTGGCTGAAGTTCGCTACTCAACGGATGCGGAGCGTTTCGCCACCGTAGGTGAGTCCGAGCGGGACGATCTCCACGGCTTTGCGGTCGCCTTCCTTGTGAACCGAACCGGCGACCCATGCGTCGTAGCCATTTTGTTTGGCCAGCGCAACGCAACGGTCGGCGTCCTCGGGCGACACGTACACGGCAAAACCGACGCCCATGTTGAACGTGCCGTACATCTCTCGCGCGTCGAGTTGCGCGGTTTTCGCAATCAGATCGAACACCGGTTGCGGCTGCCCGATATTGTCAATCCGATACACCCACGGCGCGTCGAGGCGCATCAGTTTGCGCCAGCCGTGGCCGGTCATGTGGGCGGCGTAGTTCAATGTCACACCCGCCTGCTGACAGGCGGCCACAAAGGAAACGTAGATGACCGATGGATCAAGCAATGCCTCGCCGTAGCACCGGCCATCCGCCAATTTTGTCAGGTAGCCCTCCCGCAATCGCTCGGCCAGCGCGCGGCACAGCGTGAGGCCGTTGGTCTGCACGCCGCTGCTTGCCAGAAACACAATGGCATCGCCGTCGCCAATGTCGCCCGCAATGCGGTTTGATTTCGGCGCGATCCGTCCGAGCGCCGATCCGCCCAGCACCACCGTTCCCGGTGTGATCATTCCCTTCAATGTCTGCGTTTCACCGCCGCTCCAGACAGCGCCGGCCCGGCGACATCCCTCGGCGAAACCGGCGGCAAGGTCGGCTGCCCGTTGCGTATCGGCGAAATAATTGCTGTCGCCGACACCGGCGTACATGGCGATGCTGATGGGCAACGCGCCGACGGCGCACAGGTCGTTGGCAATGGTGGCCACGTCGTCAATGGCGGTGTTGCGGTAGAAACTTTTGCCGGTGAGTTGGTAGAGGGCATCGGTGACAAGTATCTTGGTGCCAAGTCCCTCCTCGACGTGCGCGAGGTATTCGGTTGGCGTCTCGACGAGATACGCGCTTTCGCCCCGGATGCCGGACGGTTCGGTCACGCCATGAGGGGCGAGGTTGGCGACCGTGGCGGCAGCGGCCTGTTGGCAGGCGCGCTTGAACACGTCGAGCACATCGTAGTCAACTCCAGCGGTTTTATAATCGAGTGTGGCCATGACGCGCAGTCTGACCAATTCCATACGGAAAAGCAAGGCGCAGCGTCTTGCCGGCATCTTGCCCGCCAACCGATTCCAGCGCATCCGATTGCTGTTTTTACTGAAACAATTGTTTCAGTGAAGTAAGCGAAGTTTTGGGAGGCAGCGCGCTCAGAGCAAGGGGCGTTGTTTGTCTTCGCGAACAAGGTCGGAGACGGAGGGGCGGGCACGGTGACGTTCCATGCCGAGTTTGTCGAGCGCATCCTTGACGGGACACGGATAGTTGCCGTCGTAACAGGCGGCGCAGAACTCGGTGGCGGGCAGGCCGGTGGCGGCAATCATGCCATCGTGCGAAAGGTAGCCGAGCGAGTCGGCTCCGAGAAAGTCGCGGATTTGCTCCAGCGTGTTGTTGGCGGCCATCAATTCCTTCCGGGTCGGAAAATCGATGCCGTACGGACACGGCCACATGTGCGGCGGGCAACTCACGCGCATGTGAACCTCTTTCGCGCCGGCTTGGCGGAGCGTGGCGACGCGGGAACGGGCCGTGGTGCCGCGCACGATGGAGTCGTCCACGACAATCACGCGTTTGTCCCGGACGATTTCGTCAATGAGGTTGAGTTTCACGCGGACGCCGAAGTCGCGGATCAACTGGCTGGGCTGGAGGAAGGTGCGTCCGATGTAGTGGTTGCGGACGAAGGCGTTGCCGTACGGGATGCCGGCGGCTTCCGCGTAGCCCATGGCGGCCCAGTTGCCGGAGTCGGGCACGGGAATGACCAGATCGGCGGGAACAGGATGCTCCTGCGCGAGCCGGCGTCCGAGATCGGTGCGGACTTCGGCAACGTTGCGCCCCATGACGTCGCTGTCGGGGCGCGCAAAATAAATGTACTCGAAGATGCAGAAGGCGCGCGGCTGCTGGGTGCCGGCCCATGGGTTGATGGAGTGGACGCCGTCCTTGTTGATGAGGATGATTTCGCCGGGGGCGATGTCGCGGACAAATTCGGCTTCGATGAGGTCGAGCGCGCAGGTTTCGCTGGCGAGGACGTAGGCCATGCGGTGCGCCGTGCCTTCGACGCCGGTCACCGGAAGTTTGCCGAGAACGAGCGGGCGAAAACCATACGGGTCGCGCAAACCGATGAGTTCGTCCTCGCCCATGATGAGCAACGAGTAGGCGCCCTGAATGCGGCGCATCACGGCTTCGAGCGAGTGAACGCGGTCGCCGTCAAACGGTCGGGCGAGCAGGTGCAGGATGATCTCGCTGTCGCACGTGGTTTGGAAGATGGAGCCGAGCGATTCGAGTTCGCGACGGAGATGCGCGGCGTTGGTGAGGTTGCCGTTGTGGCCGATGGCGATCTGGCCGCACGCGCAATCCACGGCCAACGGCTGCGCGTTCTTGATGCTGGAACTGCCCGAGGTCGAGTAGCGGACGTGGCCGATGGCCAGATGACCCGGCAGGGAGCGGAGGTTGTTTTTGTCGAACACCTGCGCGACCAATCCCATGCCCTTGTGGGTCCGCAGGTCAACGCCATCGGACGCGGTGATGCCGGCGCTTTCCTGGCCGCGATGCTGGAGCGCGTACAGGCCGAAGTACGTCAGTTCAGCGGCATTCGGGTGGCCATAGATGCCGAACAAACCACAGTAATGCCGCGGCTGCATAAGCTGGTCGAGATTCCCCACGGGCGCTTCTTCTAAACGAACTCCCCCGAAATAGCAAGCGCCGGGAACAATCGCGCGATGGATGTGCTGATTACTTTTTTGCCAGCGACTGGAAGGCCACGTGTTGCATGTAATGGTCGAGCAGAATCATCGCGGTAAACGCTTCCGCCACCGGCCAGACGCGCGGCACAATGGTCGGGTCGCGTCGCGTCACGGCGGCGAGGTCTTTGTTCTCCAAGGATACCTTGTCAATGGTGTGTTGCGGTTTGGCGATGGTTGGCGTCGGTTTGACAGCGAGACGAACGACAATGTCCTGTCCCGTCGCCAAGCCACCCGTGATGCCACCGGCACTGTTGGAGTCAAAGACAACCTTGCCGTTCTTGACTGAAATCTGGTCGTTGTCCTGGCTGCCGGTCATGTCTTTCACCGCCATGCCCGCGCCGGATTCGACCGCTTTGACCGCACCGATGCCAAGCATCCGCCCCAGTTCGGCTTCGAGTTTGTTGAACACCGGCTCGCCCATGCCGGCAGGCACGCCGGTGGCGACGACTTCCACCAAGCCGCCGCTGGAATCGCCTTGTTTGGTGATTTCGATGATGCGGTCGTACATTGCGTCGGCCGTGGCGAGGTCGGGGCAATTCAGCTTCGGATGGATGCCGTATTCCTTGCGGATGGCTTCCTCGTCCCAGTGGATCATTTTCTTGTACATGTCCGGCACTTCCTTCTCCAGCTCGGCGAGCACCGCCATCTTTTGGAGCATCCGCATGTCAGACGTGAACCGGCCAGAGGTGAACACCCAGTTGTAAATGGGATCATTCTTCCAACGCATTTCTTTGTATGCAGCAATCTTGGGACGAATCTTCTCAATCGGCATATCCGCAAGGCGCACACCGGCCGCCTCCTTCACATAACCGGTCACCTCGATGCCGTGGTCCTGGAGGATGCGCTTGGCGACCGCACCGGCGGCGACAATCGTGGCAGTGTAGCGTCCGCTGAAGAAGCCCGCGCCGATGGAATCATCCCACTGGCCGTATTTCATGTAGCTGGCATACGACGCATGGCCCGGACGCGGCGTGCGGTTCGTTACCCGGTACGCCTCGACGTGTTCGAAATGACGGTCGAGGTTGGGAATCAAAATCGTGAAGGGTGAACCGTTCGAGTAATGGGCGTTGTGAAACCCGGCCATTGTATCATCGCAATTCTGGCCCGTGACGATGACCGGCACATCCGGTTCGCGGCGCGGCGAGGTGAGTTCGCCCTGGCCGGGTTTGCGCAGGAGCAGATCGCGGTAGATTTCCTCCTCGGTGATGAGATAGCCGGGCGGCACGCCTTGGAGGTGCGTGACCAGCGTTTCCTGGTACGAACCGCCGCCAACTGTGACCTTGAACAATGATCCGATGTTGCATCCGAGCATGGTAGATTTCTCCTGTGTTGTTTGTTGGCGGCGTTTTCTACCGCAAGCGTCCGCAAAAGTAAACAGAAACCGGAGGGACGCGCCACACGCGGGAGCAAGGCAACTTTTAATGGGGGGCACATAAGGTGAAATCAGTTGAGGGAGGGATTGGCACAACCCATGTGGGGAAACAGTTGCGCCCACCGACCATTCCGCCAGTACTCTTGCAACACCAACA
>VHCW01000120.1 GCA_016871575.1 Verrucomicrobiota bacterium | reverse complement strand
GGATGGCCAGCTTGGCGGTATCATGAAAGCGCATCGCGAGTGGCGGATCAGCGGCGACACCGAATGGTTGAAGAAGCTCTGGCCGAAGATTCGCAAGAGCCTCGATTACTGCATCGAGGAATGGGACCCGAAACGAAAGGGTTGGCTCGAAGAGCCGCACCACAACACCTACGACATCGAATTCTGGGGGCCGGACGGGATGTGCACGAGTTTTTATCTCGGCGCGTTGCGCGCGGCGGTGTTGATGGGACAGGCGCTCGGCGATGATGTCGCCGGGTACGCGACGTTACTGGAGAAAGGCGTCCGACGGATGGAACAGGAATTGTTCGACGGCGAGTATTTCATCCAGAAGGTCGAGTGGAAAAACTTGCGTGCGACAAGCCCGGTCGAGTTGAAGAGCTTGGCAAGCAACTACTCGACGGAAGCTGTCGCATTGATGGAGAAGGAAGGCCCGAAATACCAGTATGGCGCGGGCTGTCTGTCCGACGGCGTGCTCGGCGCGTGGCTCGCATTGGTGTGCGGTGTCGGCGATTTTCTCGACGCAAAGAAAATCGCCAGCCACTTACGCGCCGTGCATCGCCACAACTTGAAGCTCGACCTGAGTACTCACGCCAACCCGCAACGCCCCAGCTACGCCGCCGGCGCGGAGGGCGGCTTGTTGCTCTGCACATGGCCGAAAGGAGGCGAGCTTTCGTTGCCGTTTGTCTATTCCAACGAAGTCTGGACCGGCATCGAATATCAAGCCGCAGCGCACATGATCTCGATGGGCCTCGTGGCCGAGGGCTTGGAAGTCGTGCGCGTCTGCCGCGACCGCTACGACGGGCGTGTGAGAAATCCGTTCAACGAATACGAGTGCGGCCACTGGTACGCGCGCGCAATGTCGAGCTACGGCCTGTTGCAGGCGTTGAGCGGCGCGCGCTACGATGCCGTGGAAAAAGTTCTCCACCTGCGCCCTGCCGTCAAAGGCGACTTCCGTTGTTTCCTGTCCACCGCCACCGGCTACGGAACGGTCGGCGTGAAACGTGGCAAACCATTCGTCGAAATCAAGAGCGGTCGGATTGAAGTGAAGAGCATCAAAACTTTATGAAACACACCCTCCTCACCACTCTGTTGTTATTCGCGTTCTCGGCTGCGGGCGCTGATTTGTTGACGCCGCTCGATTTGCGCGAGGTCAACGTCGGCGGCGAAATCGGCCGACGCATCGCCATCACCGTCACCAACAACTTGCTCAAGCTCGACATTGACGGCGACTTTCTCCCCGAGTTCAAGCGGCAGCCGCGCACCGGCAAGTTCATCGGCCTCGGCATGATGTTGGATTCCGTCGTGTCGTTTGCCGCCCACACCGGCGATCCGCGGGTGATTGCGCTGAAGAAGCATCTCGTAACGGAGATTCTGAAAGCGCAGGAAGCTGATGGCTACATCGGAACGTTCGCACCGGACAAACGCATCAAAACAATCTGGGACGTGCACGAAATGGGCTACGTCATCTTGGCGTTGCTCCAGGACCACCGCTGCTTCAGCGAATCGCAATCGCTCGCCGGCGCGCGCAAGGCCGCCGACTACCTCGTCACGAACTGGTCGGTGCTGCCTCCGGACTGGGGCCGCGACGCCGAGGTCGCCCCGCACGTCGCGTTCACCGGCATCGAACGCACCATGCTCGCGCTGCACCGCGCCACGGGCGAACCGTCGTATCTGCATTTCGTCACCAAGACGCGCGCCTTGCCGGAGTGGGATCTCGGCATCGTGATTGGTCGCCGCCCCGGCATCGAAGGACATATCTACGCCTACATGGCCCGTTGCCTCGCGCAACTCGAACTTCACCGGCTCCAGCCGTCCGCCCGCCTGCTCCGTCCGAGCCATCGCGCACTCGATTTCATGACGCACCACGACGGCGCCGTCCTGACGGGCAGCGCCGGCCAGTGCGAAATCTGGACAGACGACCAAGACGCGCGTGGCGACGTCGGCGAGTCGTGCGCATTGGCGTATCAGCTTCGCGTCTATGACAGCCTGCTCCGTCTCAACGCCGACCCGCGCATGGGGGACCTGATGGAACGCACGATCTTCAACGCCCTCTTCGCGTCGCAATCGCCCGATGGCCGGCGACTGCGTTACTTCGCGCCGCTCGAAGGCAACCGCGTTTACTGGAAGACCGACACCTATTGTTGCCCGTGCAATTTCCGCCGCATCATCGCCGAACTGCCCGCGTTCGTCTTCTACCGGGCCAATGACGGCATCACCGTCAACCTCTACACCCCGGCGCAAGCGAAGCTGGATATCGCCACCATTCGTCAGGAAACCGATTACCCGAATTCCGGTCGCGTCCGTCTCACCATCACTCCCGAAAAGCCGGTGGCCTTCACCCTGCGTCTCCGCATCCCGTCGTGGGCGACGAAAGCCAGCGTGACCGTCAACGGCAAGCCCGCTCGCGGCACCGCCAAGCCGGGAACGTTCTTCGAGTTGCGCCGCGAGTGGAAGTCGGGCGATGAGGTTTTGTTGGAGATGCCGATGGAATGGCGGCTTGTCAAAGGACGCCAGCGACAGGCCGGCCGCGTCGCCGTGATGCGCGGGCCGCAAGTGTTCTGTCTCGATCCCGCGCAGAACCTGGCGCTCGCCAAGCTCGACGGCACCGAACTCGGTTACCTCGCGCTCAACCCCGGCTCGCTCACCACGCCCGTGCCAAACGCCACCGTGCGTCCCGACGGCATCGGTTGCCGCGTGCAAATGTGGAAGGCCGGTTTCGGTCTGGGAAAGAAAGCCGACTACGAACTCACCCTGAGCGAGTTTCCAAACCCCGAAGGCAAGGCGACCTACTTCCGCCTCCGCGACTACAGCGTCGCCGTCAACGACGAACTGTTCTCAGGCCGATAGAACAGACATTCATTCTCCTTACTGGGCGGCAAGCGCGGAAAAATACTTCGGCAAATGAAGGTGGTTGCTGGAATATAGAGGTGAATGACTGATCACGACGATTCGCGGCACGAGATGTTCCTGCGCCTGTACGCGGCGCATGAACCAGCGTTGCGCGCGTTTGTGCGGTCGCTGGTGCCGATGGTCGCCGACGCCAACGACGTGATGCAGGAGGTCGCGGTGGTGTTGTGGCAGAAGTTCGGGGAGTACGCGACCAGCGAGGATTTCCGGCGGTGGGCGTTTGGCGTGGCGCGGTTCAAGGTGCTGTCGTGGCAGCGTGACCGGATGCGGGACCGTCACATCTTCGGAACCGATTTGACGGAACTGCTGGCGACCGAGGCGGAGATTGATGCGAGCCGGTTGGAGCGACAACGGGAGGCGTTGCGGCATTGTCTGGAGAAACTGCCGGTGGAGCAGCGCCAATTGGTGGACTCAGCGTATGCGCCCGGCAGCCGGATTGACGAGCTGGCTCGCCGCACCGGCCAGACGGCGATGGCGCTTTACAAACGGTTGCACCGAATCCGCATGGCGCTGGTGGAATGCACGCGCAACGTGATGCTGAAGGAGGGCTGGTCGTGAGCAACCTCGATCCCCGGCACGATTGGCTGCGGCAATATGCGGACGGCACGGCCTCGGCGGAGACGACCGCGCAGTTGGAGCGGGCGTTGCGGGAGGATGCGGCGTTTCGCAAGTTGTTCCTCGAATACCTGAACGTGGACCTCGCGCTCTCGACCGGCGCGGCACACGTGGAATCGGAGCCGGAAGCGAAAGTGGTTCAATTCCCCAAGCCCACTCGTCGCGTGGTGATGGCCTGGGCGGCGGCGGCAGCGGTCGTTCTGTTGGCGGGTCTTGCGGCGTTCTGGTTTTCGGGCCGCCCAAAACATGGCACCGAGAAAGCCGGTCCGTATCTGGCCATTGTGATTGACCAGACGCCGGAGGCGCGTTGGTCAGGGGCGAATGCGCCGCGAGGGATCGGGCATGCCTTGGGGCGTGAGCGTTGTCGGTTGGAAAACGGCGCGGCGACGTTGCATCTCGATAACGGCGTCGAACTCCTCCTGCGCGGCCCGGCGGAGTTGCAATTGCATTCGGTGGACCACGGCACGTTGTATCGCGGCCAGCTCAGCGCGCGCGTGCCGGAGGGGGCAAGAGGATTTCGCGTGGACGCGCCGGGGCTGAATGTGGTGGACCTCGGCACGGAGTTTTCGGTGGCGGTGGATGAGAGCGGGCAGCCGAAGGTGCATGTGTTCAAAGGCAAGGTGCGCGCGGCGTTGCCGTCAGTGCCGGCGTCGCGCACGGAATTGATGGCGGGCGAATCGGCGCGGTTCGATGTGGCGCAGGGCAAGGTGAGCCGCGCACCGGAAGATCGCGCGCTGTTTCCGGCGTTGGAGGATGACGCGCGGCTGCCGCGCACGACCGGCCAAGTGCGGTATCTGCGGCGCGCGCCGGAGTCGGTGCGGGCGGGGACGTTTGAGCACAACGCGATCATGATCTTCGAAGAGCAGGCGGACGTCGTGCTGCCGGAGGATGTGACGGTGGTGCGCGGCGCGTCGAACCAGCAGGACGCGCCGGAGCCGAGTGTGCCGGAGAAGGTCACGCTGCCGGCAGGGACGCGGGTGCGGAGTTATTACGTGCATTTCGACCGCGTCGGCAAAGGCGCGCGCGACGTCGAGAGCAAGGGCAGCATCACGTTTGACCGGCCGGTGCTCGGCATGGTCATTCCCTTCATCGCGCTGAAGCAAACCAACCCGTGGTTGTGCCGCGCCGGGACCGCCTACGAGGCGGCCTTGAATGTCACGCTCGAAATGCGTTTCCTGGGATGGAAAGACTACAAACGGAATCCCAACACCTCGGGCCGGTTCGATGAAGTGCATCTCGGCGCCGATGGCCGCACGGTGACGATGGACCTGCTCACCGGTTGGGCCGTGGACCAGTTCCGCGTGCTGGTGAAGGCGGATGAGAAATGACGATGTCCGAATGCAACAGCAACCTGATACTGCTCGGCTTGCTGGCGTTGGCGGTCTGGATTGGGTGGTCATCATCTGCCGCTGGGGCCACGCCGATTGTCAATTACGGCGGGACGAATCTGGTCGCGGCCAACGCAAACGGCGTTCTGCCTACGCCCACCATCACCGGCTTGAAGAAAACTTACCCGTACAGCGCGGCCACGGCGATCACGCCCGCCAGCGGCTATACCGGAATTCCCATCTACGGCGCTTTCGAGACGGAAGTCACCGCCGGTTCCGCCGTCAACGGCAGTTTGCAGTGGGCGAACAACACCGCCGGGGATCGGATCAACAGTTTTGCGACGTGGGCAACGGGATCGGGCACGCTGACGTTGAGTGGACTGGTGTTCATCAACCAGGCGGACTTCACCGACTTGAACAGCGGGGCGGTCATGTTTGACGCGGCCAGTTCCATGACGGTGAACATCTTTCTCCTGACCAATACCAACAACCTTCCCCGCAGCGTCCGCTTCGCGGTGTTGAACGGCGGCACATGGTACTTGTCGTCATCCTCGACCAACAGCGCCGGCATGTTCACAATCGCCAACCTCGCAGCCGAGAACTTCGGGGCATGGAACAGCCCGACCAACATTCCGTTCAGCGCCGTCCCGACCAGCTTCGCGACGACAGGCAACACGCTGTCGAACATTCAGGCGGTGGGCATTTATTTCTTGTCGAGCCGGGATGGTTCGGGGCTTGCCCAGTGCATGCTGCAAAGCCTGACCGTCTCCGCGGCGTCGGCGGCGCCAAGCCCGGTGGACGCCATCAACTCGACTGTGCTGGCGTCACCGGCTTCCGTTCCCGCCGATGGGATCAGCACGTCCACGATCACGGTCACGTTGAAGGATGCGGCCAACAACGCCGTCAGCAACAAGCCGGTGACGCTCGCCTCCAGCCGCGGCGCGCCCGACACGATTTCCGCCGCGTCGGGACTTTCGGCGACGAATGGAGTGGCGACCTTCACGGTCAAGTCCTTGACCACCGGCGCGCCCGTGTTCACGGCTACCGGCGACGGCGTTACGCTGGCGCAACAGCCCGCCGTGACGTTCACGGCCACTGCCGCGGGCGCGGTTTTCGAGAAAATGAAGAACGGCATTTGTGTGGGCGAGTTTGATGAATTCCCGAACAACGCCAGCGGCAACAACAACGAAGAGTACATGAGCCTCGTCAAACGGGCCGGGTTCAAGAGCATCCGGCTGTTCAACAATGCCTCGCAACAGCCCGGCTACCGGGCGGGTGTGGTCAGCGACGCGCTCGACCAGGGGTTGGTCGTGAATCTCTGCATGTTCGCGTTTGCGGGCACAACCAAGGAACAATACGTCGCCAAGTGGAAGGCGGTCGCCGAGTATTACGCCGGCTATTCCAACGATCTCGTTTTTGAAATGCTCAACGAGCCGCGCCTGGCGCCCGGCTTGACGAACAATGTCGAGACCATGGACTGGGTGAATGCCGCCGTGGCCGAAGTTCGCGCGGTCAGCCCGACGCGGCTCCTGCTCATCGGCGGCCCGCAATACCTGCAACCGAATTTTCTGAGCGATTATGTGACGCCGGCCTATCTCACCTACGCGGTGAACGGCATCAGCTTCACCAACGACCCGAACGTTTTTGGCGCGTTCCATCATTACGTGCCGAGCGCCTATACGATGCCGCATGGCGCCACGAATACCTTGGCCGATTTCCCGACCTGGCAAACCACGATCACCAACGGCCTCGACGAAGTGGCGGCGTGGAGCGCCACCTGGACCAAGCGGGCCGTCTTGACGGAGTGGGGCGCACAAAACGATTTGAAGGAACCGGCCGACCTCCAGACCTACACGCAGTTCTTTGCGCAGGCTTGCGACGCCCGAAACATTCCGTGGCTCTACTATTGTGGAGTCCCCAAGACCACCAACTCGCAGGATGCGGTCCTGCGCTGGTCCATCTTCACCCTCCAGAACCGAAGCTGGGATGTCGGCGTGGTGTATTACCTGACCGGCGCCGACGTCTCCGGTGGCCCCGGCGTCTCGTCCATGATTCTCACCGGCGGACAAATGGATTTTCAGATCAACGGCCCCTATGGTCGCGGCTACATCATTCAAGCTTCGACCAACCTGACTTCGTGGAGCGACCTGTGCACCACCAATCCACCCGTGTTACCCTTCCAGTGGAGCGACCCCGACGCCGGCAACTTTCAACAGAGGTTTTACCGCATCAAACTCGTCCCGTGAACCAACAGCTTATGAAAACATACTCAATCATCCTCACTGCCCTGCTTCTGGCTGCGCTGCACGCATTCGCCGCTGACCGCTTCGGCGGCACCACGGCCATCAAGCGCGAAGCCACCGGCTTCTTTCGGGTCGAGCAAATCAATGGCCGGTGGATGTTCATCACGCCGGAGGGAGACGGATTTCTTGCGCTCGGTGCGAATCACATTGGCAAGTTCATCCAGGGGCAGTCGGCGGAGATGTTGAAACGCTTCAACGGCGATGCAGCCAAGGCCAGCGCGGCGTTGACGCAGGCCATCCGCGATCTCGGCCTCAACGCCGGCGAAGCTTACGCGCCGTTCTGGCCGGAACTGCAAACGCAGTTGCCGTGGGTCGCGAATGTGAGCTATCCACAAGGCGCGGCGAACTTCCAGTTCGACGTCTTCGATCCGAAATGGCAGGCGAAGCTGCGCGCCCACGTCGTGCGCGAGTGCAAAGCGATTGCCGACAATCCGTTCGTCATCGGCGTCGCGTTCGTGGATCAACCGGAGTGGGGCAGGAAACGGCTCGAATGTTTCCGCAATCTCCCGGCGGGCGCTCCGGGAAAGAAACGTTTGCAGGAGCATCAGGGCACTGATGAGGACTTCCTCGGTGTCATTGCCGACGCGCACTACGCGCAACTCAAGGCCGCCGTGCGCGAGGGCGCGCCGAAGCATCTCTTCCTCGGCGAGCGGTTCGTTCTCCGCAAAGCACCCGATGCCGTGCTGAAGGCGGTCGGCAAACACGTGGACGTCTTCTCCACGCAGGCGCTCATCCTCTCCCGACATCGTCCGCCGGAATGGCAAGTGTTTCAAAAGGACGGCTGGGACCACGAGTTCAAGCTCACCGGCAAACCGGTGCTGGTCATTGACTGGGCCGCGCCGTTCAGTCTCGGTGAGGCGTTCGATTCCGAGCATGGCCGCATCAAGACCGAGGCCGACGCCGCGGAGGACTCCGCAAAGTGGATCACCGCCGCGCTGGCGCATCCCGGCATCGTCGGTGTGTTTCGCTGCCAGTTGATCGGGACGCACGGCAACGACCGCTGGTTCGAGGGCAAAGCCAAACGCACCTACTTGCGCGACGACGGCACGCCATTCTCGAACATGGCCGCCCGTGTTCGTGAAGCCAATCAAGCGGCGTTGAAGGCGGCGTATGACAAGGCGGCGGCGAGATGAAACTCCACGAAGAAATCAGAAACCCCACGAACATCCACCACACTCGCACACGAACATTGTTCATCGCCGCGCTGGCTGTTGCGGTCGTTGGAAATCTGCTGGCGGCGGATCCGGGGTCAGCGCGGAATGCGATGTCCGAGCGATTTAACGACCACGCTTCGGCGATTCCGAGGGATGCGGTCTGCGTTGACCCCAGCGTGTCGGCCACACATGCGGAACGCGTTCAGGGTTTGATCAACGCGGCTGCGGAAGGACAGACGTTTGTCTTTAAGGCGGGCACCCACTTCCTTGGCGAACTCAAACCCAAGCATCGTCAGCAGTTCTATGGGCAGGTTGTGAACGGTCAGTTGGCGACGATTTTGACCGGCGCGAAAACCATCGCGCCCGGCAGCTTCACCTACGACACGGCCAACAAGGTGTATAAGCTGGTTGGTCAAACCCAGTCGGACAAAATGACGGCGGTCATGCCGGGTGCCGATGGGAAACCGACGCCGATGACCCTGAGGCCTCATGAGCGGGTCTCCTTCCGATACGATGTCCTGAAGAACAACAAGTTTCTCAGACACGCGACGCTCGGCACGGACTGGACGGATCACACGCCACGCGATTTCGCAAGACTCGGACCAAGCTCGTTCTTTTTCGACTACGCCAACGATACGATTTACCTCAAGGACAACCCTGACGATGCCAACGCGCTGATTGAAGTGATGCGTTACGAATGCGCTTTCTGGTGTGGGAATGAGGTTGAGGACAGGAACCGAGCCAATGGGGTCACGTTCCGTAATCTGATCTTCGAAAAATACGCGACGTTCATCAACCAAGGGGCCGTCAGGGCGCAGGGAAACAACTGGTTGATCGAGGACAACGAGTTCAGGAAGAATCACGCGGTCGGTATTTCCTGCGGGGTCATCAAGGCCTATGCGCCGCGCCGGAATCCCGACAAAATGCCAGGCGACATCGCCAACTATCCTTCTGGAACCATCATCCGCCACAATTATGTTCACGATAATGGCGGAGCCGGGATCCAGGTTTATGCAGCGCATCAGGTGCTCATTGAGGGAAACGAGTGTTGTTACAACAACTGGTTCAACTGGACGGAAGGCATGACCTCCGGTCCGGACAACAACTTTGGATTCAAGTTACACTGGGAGGCGAGCGGGATTAAGGTCATCTACTACGGCCACGATACGACGGTCAAGGGCAATTACATTCACGATGAAAACTGCACGGGCGTCTGGGTGGATGTGGAGGCGGTCAATACTGTTGTCGAAGACAACCTGATCCGCAACACGATGCTGAGCGGCATTTGTGTCGAGATCTCAAAGAACACCACGGTTCGAAACAACCGGTTGATTTGCAACGGGACCGGACAGGGAGCCGGCGAGTATTGCAACCAAGTCTCGCTGGACTCGACCTGGGCGACCAAGGTTTATGGGAACAAAATGAAGGCAGACACTGCCAGTGGTGGCGCGGGCACCCGATCCCTCATCGGAGTGATTTGCCGTCTACGAGACATGGATTCAACCGGGGAGGGTTTTATGGGAAGCGAAATCTTTGGCAACGAGGCCAATATCCTGAAGCCGCTTTCCGCGAGGTCCGGCGCGGTGTGCTTTGAGGCCAAGAACATCTCTCCCGATACGGCGAGAAGGAGCTTCCTGGAAAACAGATTGTTTGGGAACAGATACTATTTCGACCCATCGGTGGCGGAACGGAACGACTACGTTGTCAAGGGCCTGCCCGAACTCGCGTCCAAGCCGATGCGTTTCGAACACGTTCAGGGTTTTGGGCAGGAACTGCGGAGTGAACTGGTGACCGCCCCTCATGAGATTGATGAAAGCTGGATCCGCCAGCCTCCCGCAACGGTGGACGACCTCCCGACAGTGATTACGCCTACGGGAAGCAACACGTTCGTTTCTGTGGTGAGAAATCCAACTTTGATCGGAACCTGCAACGGCAGCACGATGAAAGACCTCAAGGTGACGGTGAACGGAAAGGTCTATGCGGTCCCATCGGCTTATAACGACAAGCTGCCGCGGGATGCCGATGGCAGGGTCTATCACAATCGGCATTCTGGCTTGTGGTCCCTGACACTGCCGAACACCGGGCGTTTGAACGACGGCAAGTTCGCCGTTCGGGTGGAAGCAATCAGAAAAAGTGACAACCGGATTCTTGGGCAGGAATACGCCCTCAACGTTTCAGCAGTTGCGTTTACGAACGCGTTGACTGATCCGCGCCCGCGTCAAGAAGGTGCCAAGCCTCCATCGCAGACAGGGAAAAAGGGGAAACAAATGACTCAGGAGGAAAGGAAGGCGCTCATCCGAAAGGAACTCCTCGAAAAGTATGACACCGACAAAGACGGCAAGCTCAGCAAGGATGAAACCGCCAAGATGAGCAACGAAGACAGGCGGAAGAACTATATGGCCATGACGGATGAAGAAAAGGCCAAGGCGAAGGCCTATATGTCGATGACGCCCGAACAAAAAGCAAAGGTGAAAGCTTATCAGGAGTCGAAGCAAGGGCATAATCGCTGAGAACGAATCAGAAACACCATGAACATTGACCATGCTCGCACACGATATTTGCTCCTCACAGCCCTGCTGATGGTTTTATGGTCCGCGCTGCACGCCGCCGAGCGCGAGCGACCGAACATCGTCTTCTTCCTCATAGACGATTGCAGCACACACGAGTTCGGGTGTTATGGGAACAAGAGCAACTCCACGCCAAACGTGGACCGGCTGGCCGCCAGCGGTATCCGCTTCAACACGGCTTGGGGAACGCCGCTGTGCATCCCCTCACGGGCGTTGCTGCTCAGCGGCCAATACGGTTTCAAAACGGGCGCTTACGATAACACTATCGCTGCGGAGAACCGGGGCGACCTGCCGAATAAAATTACGCCACTCGCGCGGACGTTGCAGCAGGCGGGCTACGCGACCTTCATGGGCGGCAAGTGGCACTTGGAGGGATTGCCCGGCGAGAAAGCTTGGGGCTTCGACGAGTATCTCCTCTATGGATCGCTCTGCGAGGCCGCGTCCCATAACCAAGCCTGGCGCGCCCGCTATCAAGGCCCGTGGTGGCCGTGGCCGGGAGCGAACCGGAAAGTTCTCGCCACGCCCGAAGGCCGATGTCATCCGTATGCCACGTGGCAGCCGATGATGATCCGCAACGGCGAGTTTGTGGAAACGGGGCCGGATGATTTCGGTCCGGACATTCTCAGCCGGGATGTCAGCGATTTCATCCGGCGCAAGGCGCGCGAGCCGAAACCTTTTTTCGTCTATTACGCCGAGCACCTCACCCACCAGCCGCAAACCTCGATGCACGACCCCGAGGCCGCGGACCGCGAGACCGCGCCGGGCATGGAATCCAATGTCCGCTACGTTGACTTTGTCATCGGTCAACTCGTCAAGACGCTCAAGGAGACGGGCGTGTGGGAGAACACGGTGCTGATGGTGAGTGGCGACAATCCCTCCGACACGCTCGGCAAAGGTTTTGCCGCGGCCATCGGCGCTCATGTGCCGCTGATCATTGCCGGCGGAAAGAAATGGATCACGTGGCAGGGCGAGACGGGTTGCCTGACCGACTTCGCCGATGTCTATCCGACCTGCATGGAACTGGCCGGGCTGAATCCGGCAACGAATCCCGAACTGAGCGGCAAAAGTCTCAAGCCACTTCTCGACGGCAACAAAACCCACACGCGCCCGTGGATTTTCAGTTATCTCGGAATTCCCCGGATGATCCGCGACCGGCAATGGTGTCTGGACGGCGCGGACCAACTCTGGCGTTGCAACGACTCGGGCAACCCGTTCACGTTCGAGTTGATCACCAAGGACAAGGAAGATGCCGAAGCGGCCCGCGGCCGCGCCGGGCTGGAGAAGATTCTGAAGGGAATCCCGGCGATGCCCAGCGCGGCGAATCGTTCGGGCGAATCCCAACCGACACTGAAGTTCCAGCAACTCTACCGGATGGGGGTGGAGAAACTCATGGCTCTGCCGGGGCGCAAGGAAGGCCCGACCCGCGCGCAAATCGCGGCGCGATCAGGGAAGCCTGCCGCGCCTGAACTACAGCCATCAGCGAAACCAAGCCCTGCGTTCACGGCGCCGACCAACCTGGTATTCATCGCGCCGGGGAAGTTTCAGATGGGCAGCCCGAAAAATGAAGTGGACCGGTATCCCGACGAAAGCCCGGAGATGACGGTGACCATCAGCCAAGGATTTTGGATGGCGAAATATGAAGTGACCCAAGCCGAGTATCTGGCTGTGATGGGCAAGAATCCGAGCCACTTCACCGGCGACCTCAACCGTCCGGTGGATTCCGTGTCGTGGTCCGACGCGACGAATTATTGCGCGCGACTCACACAGCGCGAGCGCGCGGCGGACAGAATTCCGGCCAACCTCGCGTATCGGTTGCCGACCGAGGCGGAGTGGGAATACGCGTGCCGGGCCGGAACCACGACCCGGTTCAACTACGGGGACGATCCCGGCCATACGACCACCAATGAAGTCACTGTGGGC
Organism: Verrucomicrobiota bacterium; assembly: GCA_016871575.1. Lineage (GTDB taxonomy): Bacteria > Verrucomicrobiota > Verrucomicrobiia > Palsa-1439 > Palsa-1439 > CAIKAP01. Next base: position 713 of record VHCW01000120.1, on the reverse strand, counting down.
TACTCGAACCTGACCCACTACGCTTGGTATCGTCAGAACGCCGGGTTCACGACGCATCCGGTCGGCCAGAAGCTTCCGAATCCGTGGGGACTCTACGACATGTTGGGAAACGTCTGGGAATGGTGTCAGGACTGGTATGGCGCTTATCCCGGTGGAACCGTTGTTGACCCGCAGGGGCCGGCGCAGCCCGGCCCGAACAAACAGCGCACCATGCGCGGTGGCGACTACTTCAACCCCGCCAAACACTGCCGGTCTGCGCTCCGCGGTTACGACTTCATTCCGAAACACCCGTGGCCGCCGGATTTTGGTTTGCGCGTTGTGCTGGGCGCGAGCCAACCGTCCGCCGAAAAAGCCGCAGCGCCACCCCCGGCAGCGAAAGGTGAGGCAGCGAGCGCCCAACGTGGAGGCACCGTGCAGGAGCGGTTCAACCAAATGGCCGCCACGCTCGGCCTGACTGACGAGCAAAAAACCAAGCTGATGGAATTGCAGCGCGCTCAATACCAGCAGATGGGTGGTCTCGGCGGCATGGGCGGCGATCCGGGACAGTTCAAGAAATTCCGCGCGGCACTCGAACAGAAGGTCAAGGAGAGCAAAATTCTCTCCGACGAACAGTTTGCCAAGTGGAAGGAACTCCAGTCGCAACGTTTCACCGGCGCCGCCGGCGCGAAACTGAAGCGAACAAGTCCCGCGCCCGAAAAACCCGCCCAACCCGA
>VHCW01000119.1 GCA_016871575.1 Verrucomicrobiota bacterium | reverse complement strand
GATTCTCGACATCGTCGGTGACCTTACGTTGCTCGGACGCCCGCTCGCCGCGCACGTCGTCGTCGTCCGCCCCAGCCACTCACTCAATGCTGAACTGGTGAAAGCGTTGACGAAAGCGATGGAGAACGAGAAGCCGGCCGCACCGGCGGAGCCGTTTGTCCCGGCCATGCCGGCGATGCCGAGCAAGGAAGTCGCCCTCGACATCATGCGCGTGCTCGGCGTATTGCCGCACCGTTATCCGTTCCTGATGGTGGACCGCGTCCTGAAAGTCGAAGCCGATAAAGTCGTCGCGCTCAAGAACGTCACCGTCAACGAACCTTATTTCCAAGGCCATTTCCCCGGTCATCCCATCATGCCCGGCGTGTTGCAGCTCGAAGCGATGGCGCAAGTCGCCGGCATCCTGATGATGCGCCCCGGCGAGAACGAAGGCAAAGTCGCCTACTTCATGAGCGCCAACAACGTGAAGTGGCGCAAGCCCGTCCGCCCCGGCGACCAACTCATCATCGAGGTCATCATGGGCAAGATGCGCGGCAAGATCGGCAAAGCCAACGGCGTCTGCAAGGTGGGCGACGACGTCGTCAGCGAAGCCGAAGTGATGTTCACCATCGTGGACAAGTAATCAGGCGCGCGACGCCAATTGCCGCAGCACGAACGGCAGGATGCCGCCGTGCCGGTAATATTCGACTTCGATGGGCGTGTCTATCCGGCACAACACCGGCACCCGCTTCTTGCCATTAATCATCAGGGTCAACTCCTGACGGGGCTTCAACGCGTCGCTCAAGCCGACAATGTCGAATGTCTCTGTGCCATCGAGCACCAAAGGCTCTTTCAACTGACAGGGTAATACGCCCATACCGACGAGATTACTGCGGTGGATGCGCTCGAAGCTCAATGCCAACACCGCCTTCACGCCGAGCAGGCGCGTGCCCTTCGCAGCCCAGTCGCGCGAGCTGCCGGTGCCGTATTCTTGTCCGGCAAAGATGACGAGCGGCGTACCGCGCTTCTGATATTCCATCGCGGCGTCGTAGATCGGCATCACTTCTGCCATTTCGGATTTCGGATTTCGGATTTCGGATTTGTAGTACCTAGTCACTCCGCCTTCGGTGCCGGGCGCGAGTAAATTCTTGATGCGGACGTTGGCGAACGTGCCGCGCGTCATCACGCGGTCGTTGCCGCGACGCGCGCCGTAGCTGTTGAAGTCGGCAGGAGCAACACCGTTGGCGACGAGATATTTCCCGGCGGGCGAATCTTCCTTGATGCTGCCGGCGGGGCTGATGTGATCGGTCGTGATGCTGTCGCCGAAGATACCGAGAGCGCGGGCGCCGCGGATGTCGGCGATGTGACCGGGTTGCATCGTAAAGTTCTCGAAGAACGGCGGCTCTTGGATGTAGGTGCTCTTGGCGTCCCAACGATAGACGTTGCCGACCGAGGCTGGGACATCGTTCCACGCGGGGTTGAGCTTCGCGAAGTCGGCGTAAAGTTGCCGAAACATTTCCGGAACAATTGCCGACGCCATCGCATCGCGGATTTCGGCGGCGAACGGCCAGATGTCGCGGAGATAGACGCCATTGGCAATTGGTTCGCGCGTCAGGTCAATGTCCACACGGCCCGCAAGCGCGAACGCGACGACGAGCGGCGGGGACATGAGGAAGTTGGCTTTGACGTGCTGGTGAACGCGCGCCTCGAAGTTGCGGTTGCCGGAGAGAACGCTCGCGGTGACGAGGTCGTTCTTGGCGATGGCGTCTTCAACCGGCTGCGGCAACGGCCCGGAGTTGCCGATGCACGTGAGACAGCCGTAGCCGACGACCTGAAAGCCGAGCTTGTCGAGATACGGTTGGAGGCCGGTCTTGGCGAGGTAATCGGTGACGACGCGCGAGCCGGGCGCGAGTGAGGTTTTGACGTGCGGCGGAACGCGCAGGCCGCGCTCGACGGCTTTCTTCGCGAGCAGACCCGCGGCGAGCATGACGCCGGGGTTGGAGGTGTTGGTGCAGCTTGTGATGGAGGCAATGACGACGGAGCCGTGGTCCAGTGGGACAAGCGTCTCGCTTGTCCTTTCCGAAACAGGGACAACCGGGACGGTTGTCCCACGGGTCTGAAGAAACTCGTGAAATTTGCCCTTCAAGTCATGCAGTTCGATCCGGTCCTGTGGACGTTTCGGTCCGGCGACGCTCGGTTGGACGGCGGCGAGATCGAGTTCGAGGTCAACGCTGTAGTCAATCTGGCCTTTGCGCGGCATCCCGAACATCTGCTGCGCTTTGAAGTAGTTCTCAAACGCAGCACACTCGGCATCGGTGCGCCCGGTGGCACGCATGAACGCAATCGTCTCGGCGTCAACGGGAAAGAAGCCCATCGTGGCGCCGTACTCGGGCGACATGTTGGCGACAGTGGCGCGGTCGGCAACGCTGAGCGCCGCCGCGCCGGGGCCGTAGTACTCGACGAATTTGCCAACGACTTTCGCTTTGCGGAGCATTTGGGTGATGTGGAGCGCAAGGTCGGTTGCGGTCACGCCTTCGCGGAGTGCGCCGGTGAGATGGACGCCGACAACTTCGGGTGTGAGGAAATAGACCGGCTGGCCGAGCATTGCTGCTTCTGCTTCGATGCCGCCGACGCCCCACGCGACGATCCCAATGCCGTTGATCATCGTAGTGTGCGAATCGGTGCCAACGAGGGTGTCGGGATAGTAGATGGTAGATGGTAGATGGGAGGTGGGGGATCGGAGGACACCTTTGGCAAGATATTCCAGGTTTACTTGATGGATGATGCCGATGCTGGGCGGGATGACCTTGAATGTCTTGAACGCCTGTTGGCCCCACTTGAGGAATTGGTAACGCTCGCGGTTGCGCTGGAATTCCATCGCGAGGTTCTTCTCCAACGCGTCGGGCGATCCTGAAAAGTCGGTCTGTACGGAGTGATCAATCACAAGATCAACCGGCACGAGCGGCTCGACGATGTTCGGGTCTTTGCCGAGCCGGGCGACGGCGGAACGCATCGCCGCGAGGTCAACGAGCAGCGGCACACCGGTGAAGTCTTGCAGCAACACGCGCGCGACGACGAACGGGATTTCTTCCGCCGCAGGCGACTTGGCGTTCCACGCGGCGAGCGCCCGGACATCGCGCTCTGTGACTTTCTGGCCGTCCACGTTGCGAAGGACGGATTCGAGGACAATGCGAATGGAGACCGGCAGGCGCGAGATAGTGGCGAGTCCGGCCCTCTCCAATGCAGGCAGGGAATAGTAGTGGCCTTTGCGCCCAGAGCCATCGTCGAAGATTTGTAGTGAATTGAAAAGGTTGTGCATGAGTCGCCGCATTATACAACGGTTGAACGCTCCGGCAAGCGCAGTGAGAGACTGAGAGACCACAGTTTTGCTTGCCGGCTTGACAATCCATGACTGCCCCGTATAGTGAAACCGTAACAAGACAAAACATGTCCGATTTAGGAGATGCATGAACGAAACGTTTGAAATTGTTGACCTGCACGCCAGAATCGAGGAGCGCGAGATTCTACGCGGGCTGAACCTCACCATTCGCAAAGGCGAAGTCCATGCCATCATGGGGCCGAACGGGTCCGGCAAAAGCACCTTGGCCAACGCGATCATGGGCAACCCGAAATACGAGGTCACCGCCGGCGAAATCCGTCTCAAGGGCGAGAACATACTGAACCTCCCCACCGAGGAGCGCGCCCGCAAAGGTCTCTTCCTCGCATTCCAATATCCGTGCGAGGTGCCCGGCGTCCGCACCGCCAATTTCCTGAAGCTGGCCTGCAACGCGCGCGCCGGCAAGGAACTCGACACGATGGATTTTTACGACAAGCTCCAGGAGAAAATGAAAGTCCTCGATATCGAGGAGAAGTTTGTGCGCCGGTACCTGAACGAAGGTTTTTCGGGCGGCGAAAAGAAGCGCAACGAAATCCTCCAGATGCTGATGCTCGAACCGGAATTTGCCGTGCTCGACGAGACGGACTCGGGGCTGGACATTGATGCGTTGAAGATCGTCTGCGAAGGTGTCAACAAACTCCGGGGACCTGACATTGGCATCCTGATCATCACCCATTACGAGCGGATGCTCCGCTACATCACGCCTGATTACGTCCACATCCTCGTGGAGGGGCGTCTCGTGCGTTCCGGCGGCCCTGAACTGGCGGCGCATCTCGAACAATTCGGATACGATTGGATTACGAAGAAACAATGAGCGCCCCTCCCCCAACCGAGCCGTTCGCCGGCCGCGCGTACAAGGAAGGCTTCCACGACGACATCAAGACGTTGAAGTCCGTGCCCAAAGGGTTGTCGCACGCCGTTGTGGACTACATGTGCGACGTCAAAGGCGAGCCGAATTGGATGCGCGAATTTCGCCACCGCAGTCTGGATCTTTTTTTGAAGCAAGGCATCCCCGAATGGGTGCCGGGGCTGCGCGACGAGTTCCACTACGACGAGTTTACGTATTACGTCAGTCCGGTGGAAAAGTCTTCACGGCGGTGGGAGGACGTGCCGGAAGAAATCCGCCGCACCTACGACAAACTGGGCATCGCCAAGGAAGAACAGAAGCTCCTCGGGGGGCTTGGCGCGCAGATTGACAGCGAGATGGCCTACCACAACATCCAGGAATCACTCGCCAAGAAAGGCGTCATCTTCCTGAGTTGCGACGACGGCATGAAACAATACCCGGATATTTTCCGCCAGCATTTCGCGAAGAACATACCGCCGGAAGACAACAAGTTTGCCGCGCTCAACGCTGCGTTCTGGAGCGGCGGTTCGTTCGTTTATATCCCGAAAGGGGTCAAATGCGACATCCCGCTCTCGGTTTATTTCCGCATCAACGCCGAACAGTTCGGACAATTCGAGCGGACCCTCATCATCTGCGAAGACGACAGCTTTTGCCATTACGTGGAAGGCTGCTCGGCGCCGATCTACACGACGAACTCGCTCCACGCCGCCGTCGTCGAAATCTACGTCAAGGAACGCGCGCGCTGCCGGTACACGACCATCCAGAACTGGTCCACCGACGTCTATAACCTTGTCACGAAGCGCTCCATGATCTCCGCCAAGGGCGTCATGGAATGGGTGGACGGCAACCTCGGCTCCAAACGGACCGTGAAATATCCGTCGTGTTACATGATCGGCGAAGGCGCCCACGGCGAAGTGCTCAGCCTCGCCAGCGCCGACAAGGGGATGTGGCAGGATGCCGGCGCCAAGCTCGTGTTTCTCGCGCCGAATTGCTCCGGCCGCATCAATTCCAAGTCCATCAGCGGCCACGGCGGCCGCAGCAGTTACCGCGGCCTCGTGCAAGTGGCCAGGAACGCCACCGGCTGCCGGGCGCAGGTCAATTGCGACGCGCTCATCCTCGACCCGCACAGTCGTTCCGACACCTACCCGACGATGGAAATCAACGGCGATCTCGCCACCATCGAGCACGAGGCAACTGTCTCCAACGTCTCCGACGAACAGCTTTTCTACCTCACCAGCCGCGGCCTCAAGAAGGAGGATGCCGTCTCCATGATCGTCAACGGCTTTATCGAGCCGGTCGTCAAAGAGCTTCCGATGGAGTTCGCTGTTGAAATCAACCGTCTCATTGGCCTGCAAATGGAGGGTTCTGTCGGATGAACCTCGACGCACAACGCGCCCTTGCTTGGCAGACCTACCAACGCCTCCCCCTGCCCTCTCGACGGGATGTCGAGTGGCAACGTTTCGATTTGCGCGCGCTCAACCTCAACGAGATCGAGAAACGTCCGCAATCGGTTCGCGTCAGCCTCAATTCCGCCCCCGGCGTGACGCTCGTTCCCCTCGTTGACCAACAACCAATCGGCCGCGCCATCCCGCCAGACGAACCAAACAAGTTCGCCGCGCTCGCCTCCGCCCTCTGGCGGCACGGCGCGTTTCTCCGCGTCCCTGCCGGCCACAAAGCCGACCGCCCCATTGAAATCACCTGCGAGTTCACCGGCGCCAACGCCGTTGCATTTCCGCGAACCCTGATCGTCCTTGAACCCGGGGCGGAAGCCACGCTCGTGCAACAATTCACCGGTCCCGGCGACGGTGTTCACGCCAGTCTGACCGAAGTCTTTCTGGAGGAAGGCGCGCGGCTTCACTACGTCAGTTTCCAAAACCTTGCCCCTGGCGCTCTCGACTTCACGCTCAAACGCGCCCACGTGGCGCGCAACGCCGAGATTGACTGGGTGGTCGGCATGTTCGGCGGCTCGCTCACCCGTTACGACGTCCAGTGCATCATGGACGGCGAAGGCGGCAACAGTTTCATATACGGCGCCGGCGTCGTTGACGATCGGCAGCAACTCGCGCAGTTCACCCGCCAGCATCACCGGGTCGGCCACACCACCAGCGACCTTCTGTTCAAGAACGTCCTTCGCGACCGCGCGGCCACGAATTACGCCGGCATCATCAAGGTCGAGAAAAACGCCAACGGCACCAACGCCTACCAGTCCAATCGCAATCTTGTTCTCGACAAGACCGTCCAGTGCGACACCCGCCCGATCCTCGAAATCGAATCGCACCAACTTCGTTGCACCCACGGCGCCACCGTGGGCCGGCTCGACGAGAACCAACTCTATTATCTCCGCACGCGCGGCCTTGACGACACGACGGCGCGCAACGTCCTGATCGAGGCGTTCCTCGACCCCGTCCTCGCCCGGATTCAAGTGGAAAGCGTCCGTCAGGAGTTCGCCGAAATCATCCATCGAAAGGTGCTGAAGTAACATGATCGAACTCCTGGACAGCGTCGAACTCGAAGAGATCCGCGACGATTTTCCGTTGCTCGCCCAGCGCGTCCACGGCAAGCCGCTCATCTATTTCGACAACGCCGCCACTTCCCAGAAACCGCGCGCGGTCATCGAGGCGATGAACGACTATTATCATCGCTACAACGCCAACGTTCATCGCGGCATCCACGCCCTCGCCGAGCGCGCAACGCGCGAGTACGAACTGGCACGCGCCAAGGTCGCCCGTTTCCTCAATGCCGAGACACCCGATACGATCATCTTTACGCGCGGCACAACCGAATCCATCAACCTCGTGGCGCAAACGTGGGGACGCGCCAATCTCAAGCCCGGCGACGAAATCCTCCTGACATGGATGGAACACCACAGCAACCTTGTCCCGTGGTACCAACTCGCCGCGTCCACCGGCGCGCTCATCAGACGTATCCCACTGCTTCCCGACGGCACGCTGGATCTGAGCCAACCCTTCAGCGAGCGAACCAAGCTCGTTGCCGTCACCCACGCTTCCAACGTCCTCGGAACCATCAACCCCGTCCGTCAGATTGCCGATGCGGCGCACCGCATCGGCGCGGTTGTCCTCGTGGACGGCGCGCAAGCCGCGCCCCATCTGGCCGTGGATGTCCCCTCGCTCGGCTGCGATTTCTATGCGCTCAGCGGCCACAAAATGCTCGGCCCCACCGGCAGCGGCGTCCTCTACGGCAAACGCGCCCTGCTCGCCGCGATGCCCCCGTTCCTCGGCGGCGGGGAAATGATACGCGAAGTCCGCGCCGACGGCTTCACCTGCAACGAACTGCCGTACAAATTCGAAGCCGGCACCCCGGCCATCGCCGAAGCCATCGGCCTCGGCGTCGCAGTGGATTACCTCGCGCAAGTCGGCCTCCAGAAAATCCGCCAACACGAACAGGAACTGACGGCCTACACGCTGGCTCGCATGGCTGAATTCCCGGAAATCGTCGTGTACGGCCCGGCTGACGCCTCGGCCCGCAGCGGCCTCGTGGCGTTCACCATGGGCGACATCCATCCGCATGACATGGCGACTTTTCTCGACGCGGATGGCATTGCGATTCGCGCGGGACACCACTGCGCACAACCGCTCCACAAACATCTGGGATTGACCGCCACGTCACGCGCCAGCTTCTATCTCTACAACACCCGCAGCGAGGTGGACGCTTTCATCGAGGCGTTGCGAAAAACGAAAAATTTCTTTGGCGCCTGCCCAACCAGCCGGCAATTGGGAGTTTTCGGGACAACACCTGTCACAGGAGCACAACCATGAAACGACACACACGAAAACACATGAAACTGGCCGACCTGATCGCAATCGTGTCAAAGCTCTCACGCAATGACCACGAAACCAGCGCGATCGTGGCCGACCTCTTCAACCGCGGCCTGATCAAACTCGGCGGAGCCATGCGACACCACAAGGTCATCATCCGATAATCCCGACGGAACCTCCCAACCATCATGCTCGAAGAACTCTATCAGGAAATCATTCTCGACCACTATCGCCGGCCCCGCAACAAGGGCAAAATCAGCCCGTCCGATTTGCAGGCGCACGACACCAACCCGCTTTGCGGCGATGAAATCGAAGTCACGATCCGTCTGGCCGCGGGCAAGATTGCCGAGATCAAGTTTGACGGTCACGGCTGCTCCATCAGCCAATCTTCCGCCTCCATCATGACGCAAAAACTCGCGGGCAAACCATTAGAGGAAGCACGGGCGTTCATCGAAGAGTTTCTCGGAATGATGCGCGGCGCCATTCCGTTTGGCGGGCGCGAGTTGGGAGACCTGAAGGCATTGGAAGGCGTAATGAAGTTTCCCGTCCGAGTCAAATGCGCCACGTTGAGCTGGCACACGGCGCAGAAGGCCCTGGCAAACGCGACGGAATCGAAGTCGTAGTGGCGGTGCCCGAGGAGGGATTCGAACCCTCACGGAGGTTTAACGCTCCTTCGGATTTTAAGTCCGATGTGTCTGCCATTTCACCACTCGGGCATCTGCCTTACCCGCCGCAATCTACAGCAACGGACGCCACTTCCGCAAAATCTAAATTATGATCGAACAACAGCGAGCCGCGGATTGCCTCGCGCAACATTGGACAATGCTGAACTGCTCGCACACACATTGCGGCCCGGTTGTCACCGGCGTGACGCCCATTATTTATGATCTCGATACCCAGCAGCAAACCGCCGTCAACGGCTACACGAAATCGCTCGCCGACAAACTCGTTTTCTTGGTCAAGGCGGCACTCAAAGACCTGCGCCCGGCCACGCTCGCCTTCGGAGAAGGCCAAGCCACGTTCGGTGCCAACCGCCGCATCCTGCGCGTCAAAGCACCCGAAGGCGCTCCGAAACCGCCAGCGCCCGTTGACCATGGCGTGCCGGTGCTCGTCGTTCGAGACGCGAACGACACCCTGCGCGCCGTGCTTTTCGGCTACGCCTGTCACAGATCCCGAGCCGCGACGGGAACTGGCGCTCGCCCAACAGCATGGTCGGTCACTGGCGGCGGCGGTTGAGACCGTGCTGGGCGGGTCGCTGCGACCGTTGCGCGGCCCGCTGTCAGTCGGCTTCGAGCGGGTGGAATTGAAACTCACCGCTCCGCCCACCAAGGAGCAGCTCGAACAACGTTTGCACGACAAGAACAAATATCAGCAGCGGCTGGCCAAACAACTTCTCGGCGAACTGGCCGCCGGTCGTCCGCTGCCGGCCGCCTACCCTTGCCCCGTGCAAGTCCTCCGTTTTGGCAACGACCTGACGATGGCCGCGCTGGCTGGTGAAGTGTGCGTGGATTACGCGTTGCGGCTTCGCCGTGAATATGACGGGCAACCGATCTGGGTCGCCAGTTTCTGCAACGAAATCGCTGCCTACGTTCCAACGGAGCGCGTGCTCGCCGAGGGCGGCTACGAAGGCGGCGAGGCCATGATGTACTTCGGTTGGCACGGCCCATTTCGCCCCGGACTGGAGCAGCAGATCATTGACACCGTCAAACGATTGGCGAAGTGAATCCTACTGCGGATCGCCGCATTCCATCACCCGCTCGCAATAGAAATCGTCGGTGAACAATCCTTCTTGGTACAACTGCGTCAGTTGCCGCACGCGACCGGCGACCTGCCCCTTGGTAATCACGCGCCCCGCAGCCACCGCTTCGGCCGTGACAGCCTTCGCCTTCGCCACCAGTTCAGGCGAAAGCGGCGGCGGCACGCGCCTCGGGATCTGATGGTTTGGGTCATAGACGATGACCTGCAAATCTTGTGCCGGCACCAGATGCCGCCACAAGAACGCCTGCATCCGGTCTTCCGAGGGCACGGCTGACCGGGCGATTTCGACATCCCCAATCCGGGCGCTGCCAATGATCGTGAGACAGGCATGGCCATTTGTCGTCACGACATCGGCCTTGAAAGAAAGCCGCGCGACATTCTGCGTTCCCGCCATCGTCACGGGATACGGGGTAAATCCCGCCGGAGGATTCTTCAGCGTAAGGCGTATCGGGCCTTTGTACCCATCCTTCCGCAACGCAATCACACTGAAAGCCGTTGTGCTTTTCTGGCGGACACTGCCGCTGGAGTTGATGACGCGCAATTCAAAATCGGGACGCGGCGCGCTGATTCGCAAACGATAGGCGTATTCTTCGCCACCATTACCGGAGGTGTCGGCGACGTGAACGTGATAGACGCCGTCCGCCGGCAGCTTGGTCATGAAATATGAATCCGCATGGTGCGTGTTGACTCCCGTGCCGAGGTCCTCGTGGTCATCGCTGAACGCCAGAAGCTTCCCCGTCGCATCGGTAAGCTTGATCACGGAGTCCATCGGCGAATCGAGCCGTCGCGCGAGGACTTCGACGACCACTTCGTCACCGGCCTTGCCGGTGAACTCAAAGACATCCCGATCGTCCTTTTTGTCAATGCGACCATTGACGTTGACCGGGAGGGTCACTTTCTGCGCGCGCTCCGGTGTGTCGTTCGATTCCTTGTCGAACACCTCGGGCAGCGTGTCGAGCGCAAACGGCACCCGGTTGGAAATGAACCCTTTCTTCGACGCCGCGATCCAGTGGATACCGGCCGCCGCATCACTGTCCGGCGGGGTCAGTGGGGCGTCGTCGAGGTTGAAGCCTGCCATTTGAATCGCGTGCGTCTCGCCGACGCGCCCTCCCATGGGAAACACGCTGGTAATCAACGGCACCTCGCCGATGGTGATGCGATAAACAAAATCCTCGCGCCCGCGATAAATGGCATCGTTTATCGCCAACACATATTCGCCATCGTCGGGAACCTGATAGACAATGGTCGGGTCCGGACGGAACCGATAGTCGTCGTTATAAGCAAGTTCCTTCCCATTGGCATCGTACAGCGCCAGCACCGGCTGAAACCAGCCCGGAACCGCGTCGGCGATGTACGGAATCAATTGCCGCGCGAGCACGCTGATGATCAGGTGCTGCCCTTTGCGCGCCTCGAAACGGTAGGTGTTCATTTCGCCGGAAGCGACCTGGCCATTGACCGTGCAAGGAATCATGATGCGGCTCTCGGCTTCTTCGTCCGGCCGGTTGCGCAACGCCAGGTTCTCCTTGCCGAGAATCTGCCTGTCACTTGTCTTCATCGGCCTGCGACAGTATTCGGGAAGCTGACCCACATGAAAAGGAATTGGATTCGAGGAGCCGCCGCGCGGTGTCACCAAGCGCAACTCCCGTTCGCCGGGCGGCGCATCGGGCGCAATGGTGACCTCCACAAAAACGAGGCTGGCAAGCGAACCACAAGCCGGCTGGTTGCAGTAGGCGCCAAGCCGGTACTCCAGTTTTGCGGCCAGCCTTGCCGCAGTCGTATCGGCGGTCGGGTGCGACATGGCATCTGTCACGGAAGACATCATGGTGTCGCCTGATGTCATCATTGGCATTCCTGATGCCATTGCCAAGGCGACTGGCGCCTTCGGTCTCCTCAACTCAGTGAGCTGCTGACGCAACAACGTCATGTCAATTGGTCCAAGCCGGGGCAAATACTCGATTACTCGTGCCGTAACGCCCGGACCGGAAACGACGGCATCCTGCACGTCGGACAGGCTCTGACCGCCCAGTTTGACTTTGAATGTCGTGCCTTGCTGGCCGCCGGCGGGATAGCCGAAGCCGATATAGGGTCTCTGCGCGAGCACGGTTGAAGTTGCCGCCATGGAACCGGCCACGCTAACGATTGCGATAAGTCGAGTTGTGTTCATAAGCCACTTGTTGGGCGACTGTACCTCATGGAGAGATTTCGAACAAGTTGAAACGAAGAACAGTTGAAACGAAGAACGCTCAGCGCAATCCAAGCCGACCGGTGGCGGCGCGTACCGCAGCGATATCAGTCCGGCTGAAAGGCACCACGCAAACCCGTTCGCCGCGCGGTTCCCAGATCGGCAGGGACGCCGGCCCGAAAAGCGCCACCGTCGGCGTCCCGACGGCGGCCGCGAGGTGAGTCACCCCGGAATCGTTGCCGATGAAGAGCGCGCAACGTTCGAGAACGGCAGCCAGTTCGACAAGTGTTGCTCCGTGTATCCGCAGGAATGGCCGTGAGGCAATCAGTTGCGACAGTTGCCCCACGGGAACATCGTCGGCTTCGCCGTGCACGAGGAGGAGTTGGGCGTCCATTTCGTCCACCAGCCAGCGCGCCACGGCGGCGAACTTCACAGCCGGCCAGTTCTTGCGTTCGCTGCCGCTGCCGGAATGAATCGCAACGACCGGCCTGGCATCCGCCGTCTCAAAGAACCGCGATGCAAATGCGCGGTCCTCATCATGGGGATAAACCAGCGGCAGGGGTCGCTCGACATAGATGGCGAGCGACTCCAATGGTTTGCAGTAATGCTCGGCCGCGTGCAACTCCGATGGGCGCGGCGACGCTTCGATAACCTGATGGACACCGCAACGGCGAACATTGCCGGCAAAGATGTGGTCGGGATCGTAAAGATAGGAAACAACGAGGTTGAACCTTCGGAAATAGGCTGCCAACTGTTCATTCAACTCGCCCCCCGGCACAAAGAAACCGGCCATCGCAGCCGCCTCGATGGAGCGAACGGCATCGGCGTAGTGGCGTCCATTCGCTAGTTCGATGATATGCGGATAACCGAGAATCTCAATGCGGGCTTTGGGCCAGCGTTCGCGCAAGGCGCCCACGGCGGGCAGCGTCAGGATAAAATCGCCGATGGCGCCGCCGCGCACCACGAGGATGTGGGGAGTGTTCACGACACAGAATGCGCCGATCAATAGATGAAGATCCCCAGCGCCATCAACATCGCCCCCACGCAGACTCCCAGCGCACAGGCTGTGCGGCATCGCACGTCATGGGCCATCGCCCAGCCGATCAGGTCGCGGAAATGATGCGGCGCAGCAGTCATCCAGATTGCTCCCACTACCCACACATACGCCAGCACGGTCACCACCAAGCGCAACGCCAGGTCACTCGCATCCGCGGCGTCCACCATCTGCTTGGCGATCAACAGCAGCAACGCCGCCGTCGCGCGCAACGCCAGGTAATGCACGCCGTAGCGGTAAATCAAAAACAGCACCACCGGCACGCCGACCACGATCAGCGGCTGCGCCCATTTCCATTCGTCGCTCTCCCGCGACGCGTTGAACATCACGCCCCACGCGATCAATCCCGCGATGGTGATCAACACGCGCCCCCAGAACTCCGAGCGCGGGAACTTCACCATGAACTCCCGATACCGCGCCGGCGCGATCACGCCCGGCAGCCGCGCCGCGATGATCGCGCCGCCAACCAATGTTGTTATCAAAGCCAGTTTCGTCATAAATCCTTGTTCACCGGAACGCCGTAAAGCGTGACCACCGTGGCCCGTTCCACCCGCACCGGCAACAGCGCGCCCTTATGCCGCAGATCGCCCTCGAACACAACCCCTTTGTTCGTGCGCGTCCGCCCAAAACAACGCTGCGCATTCTTCGCGCT
>VHCW01000118.1 GCA_016871575.1 Verrucomicrobiota bacterium | reverse complement strand
TTCGCCATCAGGACGATTTCTTCGGCCAGAACTTGCTGGTCAGTTTGGTCGGGATGCCGGTTTCCTCGGCCTCAAACGAATCCGCGAGAATCTGCCAGCCGAGGTCGAGCGCTTTCTCGATCGGGATGTTCACGCGCAGGTCCATCATCTCCGCCTCGAATCGCTGGCCGTATTTCAACAGCTTGTTGTCCCAGCCGCTCATGCGGAAACCCATCGCCTGCTTTTCCAGCGTCTCCTTGTAGCCCGCGTAAAGCTGGATCATCGTGTTCATGATCGTGCGATGATCTTCGCGCGTCTTGTTGTTCACCAGTTGCTTCAACCGGCTCAACGACCCGAACGGCTCGATGCGCCCGTTCCGCAAATAAAACTGGCCTTCCGTGATGTAGCCCGTGTTGTCGGGCACCGGGTGCGTCACGTCGTCGCCGGGCATTGTGGTGACGGCGAGAATCGTGATCGAGCCGGCGCCTTCGAAGTCCACGGCCTTCTCGTAGCGCGCGGCCAACTGGCTGTAGAGATCGCCGGGATAACCGCGATTCGACGGGACCTGTTCCATCGTCACGGCGATTTCCTTCATCGCATCGGCGAAGTTGGTCATGTCGGTGAGCAACACGAGCACGCGCTTGTTTTGCAGCGCGAACTGCTCGGCCACCGCAAGGCTCACATCCGGTACGAGCAGACACTCGACAATCGGGTCGGCAGCAGTGTGGATGAACAGCACCGACCGGGACAACGCGCCCTGTTCCTCGAGCGTGTCGCGGAAGAAAAGGTAATCGTCGTGTTTCAGCCCCATGCCGCCGAGGATGATGACGTCCACCTCGGCCTGCATCGCGATACGGGCAAGCAATTGGTTGTACGGTTCGCCGGCGACGGAGAAGATGGGGAGCTTCTGCGATTCAACGAGCGTGTTGAACAGGTCAATCATCGGAATGCCGGTGCGGACCATTTTGCGCGGGATGACGCGCTTGGCCGGGTTGACCGAGGGGCCGCCGATGGGCGTCATGTTTTCGGAAATCACCGGCCCTTTGTCGCGCGGCTGGCCGCTGCCGTTGAACACGCGGCCAAGCAGCGCATCCGAGAACGGGATCTGCATCGTGTGGCCGAGGAACCGGACCTGCGCATCCGTCGAGATGCCGCGCGCGCCGGCGAAGACCTGCAAATCCACGCGTCCGCCTTCGAGCCGGATCACCTGCGCCAGCGACGTGCCTTGGCGGGACGTGACCTGCGCCAGTTCCCGGTAGCCGACGTCGTCGGCCTGCACGGTGATCACGCTGCCGGCGATCTTGTCAATCTTTCCATAAACCTTATGCATAATCTGTCACCTCCGCGATCGCTTTCTCAATCTGTTCTTCCTGCGCCGCAAACTCCGGCGCTTTCATGTCCACCCGGTTCCAGTCCTTCGTCATCTGCGTCAGGCGCAGGAAAAACCGTCGAGCGCCATCTTTGTCGTCAAACTTCATCTTTGTTTTGAGGATCTTGTGAAGCCGGCCAAACACGTGCCGTTGCCGTTCCGCCGGCGTGGCGGCGTCAATCTCGTGATAGGCGTCCTGCTGCAAATAAACCGCGTCGAGGAACTCGCCTTTCAGGTACAAAATGAAATCGTCCATCGGCGTGCCTTCCTCGCCGACGACCTTCATCATCTGGTTGACCTCGTTGCCGTCGCGGAGCACGCCGCGCGCGAATTCCACCTGCTCGACCGGCACGACGCCGGTGTATTTCGTCCAGCTTTCCAGCGGATGAATCGCCGGGTAACGGCGCTGGTCGGAGCGTTCGCGCGAAAGGCCGTGGAATGCGCCGACGACCTTGAGCGTGGATTGCGTGACCGGTTCCTCGAAGTTGCCGCCGGCCGGGCTGACCGTGCCGCCAATGGTGATCGAGCCGGTGTTGCCATCCTTGAGTTTCACCAGGCCGCCGCGCTCATAAAACGCCGCGATGACCGATTGCAGATAAGCCGGGAACGCTTCTTCGCCGGGAATTTCCTCGAGTCGCCCGGACATTTCGCGCAACGCCTGCGCCCAGCGCGACGTCGAGTCGGCGAGCAACAACACGTGCAGCCCCATCTGCCGGTAATACTCGGCAATCGTGACCGCCGTATAGACCGACGCTTCGCGCGCCGCGACCGGCATCGAGCTGGTGTTGCAAATGATGAGCGTCCGTTCCATCAAACTGCGCCCCGTGCGCGGGTCGGTCAATTCCGGGAACTCGCGCAGGGTCTCGACGACTTCGCCCGCGCGTTCGCCGCACGCGGCAACAATGACAACGTCCACATCCGCGTAACGGCTGGTGATCTGTTGCAACACCGTTTTGCCGGCGCCGAACGGCCCCGGAATGCAGTATGTCCCGCCGCGCGACACCGGGAAGAATGTGTCAATGATGCGGACCTTCGTCACCATCGGCTCGGTGGGGCGCAATCGTTCCGCATAAGCCTTGATCGGCAGCTTGACCGGCCAGCGTTGCAGCAGGGTCGCCTCGCGCTGGTGTCCCTGTTCATCGCGCAGCTTGGCGATGACCTGTTCCACCGTGTAGTCGCCCGCCGGAGCGATCTCCTCGACTGTCCACGTCCCGCGCCACGAGAACGGCAACATGATCCGGTGCTGGAAAATGCCTTCGGGCACCGTGCCGAGCGTTTCGCCCGCCGTGAGCCGGTCGCCTTTCTTGGCCGTGGGCGTGAACGCCCACTTGATGTTGCGCGGCAACGCGATTTCGTACGTGCCGCGTTGGAGGAAGAAGCCACAGCGTTCCGCGAGTTTCGGAAGCGGGTTTTGCAGGCCGTCAAAAATCTGCGTGAGCAGTCCCGGACCGAGTTCGACGGAGAGCATTTCGCCGGTGAACTCGACCTGGCCGTTCTCGCGCAGGCCGCTGGTGTCTTCAAACACCTGAAGCTCCGCGTACCGGCTGCGGACGCGGATCACCTCGGATTTGAGGCGCTGCTCGCCGGCAAGGGCGTAGGCCACTTCGTTTTGGGAAACGGGTTTCTCAAACTCGACCATCAGCAGGTTGCCGCTGACGCCGACAATTTTTCCAATGTTATCACTCATGCGTTACTCTTTTCCCAGCGCGCGTTGGCGCTGACAAATTCTTCCACGACCTGTTGCCCGGCTTCGTTGCGCAGGGCCGCCCAACGCTCGGCGATGCGGAGTTTCACGGCAAACGCCAGGATCGTCTCCAAGCGGAACAGTTCCCCCCACGCCAGTTCCTCGGCGATGTGCCACCGGCAACGGTCCAGTTCGCGCTCGCGTTCCAGCGGGTTTTCCTTGGTGAAGGCGTTGATGACGGCGTCCTCGATGGCCATGTCGTAGCCGTCGTGTGGTTGCAGGTGAGACTGCACCTCGAGGCCGAGCCGGGCGGCGCGGGCGCGGGCGACCGCGTTGCGGAGTTGCATTTCCTTGGCGCGCCACTGTTCGGCGAACCGGCAGCCGCCGACGTGGCGTCCTTCCAGAAAAGCGTCCACGAACACGAGGTCCGGTTCGGGCAGGACGCCTTGCAGTTGGCGGCGCCACTCTGACGGGCGCACCGCCGGCGGGTCGCCAAAGAACATCAACGGCAGGCTGGCAACAACGTAATAGTAACTCACCGTCCGCCCTCTCCGGTGGCGCGAGCCGCGCGTTGGACAATCTCCGCCATGTGGGGGCGCAGGAAATTGCACAACGCTTCGGCGATGGCTTCGTTCGTGAACTGGTGTTCGATGTGTTGATCCACCAACCGGACTTTGAAGCCCCTGAAAATGTCGTTGTCGGCATGGATGTCCACGCCGCCGACGAGTTTTTGCCGGTACATCTCGGCGAAGAACGCGATGATTTCCTTTTCGTCCTGTTCGCTGACCAGCAGGGCGACGCGGTTGCGCGGCCCTTCGTCGCGCGCGTAGGCCTGCGCCAACGGCAACATTATTTTCTTCAGCGTGTCCGGGTCGAGCGCTTGGTTGGTGGCGTTGCCGACGATTTCATCGAGGATCTTCTCGATGCCCTGTCCGACGGTGATCAACAGGTCGCGCGCCGCCTGTTGAAGCGTCTTCTGTCCGCGCTCGACAAACACCTGCGAGTCGTTCTGCGCTTTTTCGACGATGGCCTTGGCTTGCGCCTCGGCTTCCTTCACGAGCGCCGCCGCCTGCGTCTTTGCGCGGCTCACGATCTGTCCGGCTTCGCCTTCCGACTTCTCTATTGCCTCTCGCTGAATGCGGTCAATCAAATGTTGTAGTTCTTCGGCCATGGTAAACTCCTCTTGAGGGTGTCTTCTCCAAATCGGGCTGTATCCTAAGCATCAAGCGGCGCGTTGCAAGCTCAACCGTTCATTTTTGTGATTTTTTTTGTTCAGGCGGCCGGCAGTTCCAGTTTCCCGTTGCTCATCCGCACGTTGAAGCTGTGCGGTTCCGTTCCCGGCGCGGAATGCACCCGCCCGCCGGCCTGTTCGAGAATCAGTTGCCCGGCGCAGATGTCCCAGAGCTTGATGCCGTACTCGATGTACCCATCAAACCGCCCGCACGCCACGTACACGGTGTCCAGCGCCGCCGCGCCCATCAGGCGCATCTTGCGGACCCGGGAAATGAGTTGCTGGAAATCCGCCAGCCCGCGGCGAATGGTTTCCTCGCTCTTGAAAAAACCGATCCCAACCATGGCTTCCTCCAGCCTCGCCCGGTCGCTCACGCGAATCGCCCGCCCGTTGAGCGTCGGCGTCGCGCCCCGCTCCGCCGCGAACATCTCGTCCATCTCCGGCGCATACACCGCCCCGGCAACTGTGCGCCAGACCGAAGCCGACGGGACGGCGGCTGCTACACTTGTAGTGGCGTCCGTCCCGGACGCCTTTTCCCGCACTTGCGCCGCGACGCTGACAGCGTACATCGGGATGCCGTAGAAATAGTTGACGGTGCCATCGAGCGGATCAATCACCCAGCGCGTTTCGGCCTCTGACGGGCCGCTGACGCCTTCCTCGCCGAGAATGGCGTGCTCCGGATAATCGGCAAGGATCACTTTCGTGATGGCCTTTTGGGCCTGCACGTCCAGTTCCAGTTTGATGTCGTGGTGCGACGCTTCGTTGACGACGGGCGGCGCGCCGAAGTGCTGGCGCAACAATTTCCCGGCGGCATAGGCGGCTTCAATGGCGGTTTCCAACATGGCGCATGGTTGTAAACACTTCGCCGGTTCTGTGCAACGGTGAAGTTTGCTGTCGCGCGTTGGGGGCTTTGTGGTAAGGTGAACGCAAACCAGAGGAAACCATCATGACAGAAAGAATCGAATTGCCCGCCAATTGGCAGTACCTGAAATGGCGCTTCAACAAGTTCGCCAGTTCGCTCGGCTGGCTGATCATCCTCGGCGGACTGGGCTTGTGGCTCAGCACCGGCGTGTACACCGTCGGCCCGTACGAAGTCGGTCTGGTCAAGCGATTCGGAAAGTTTTCCAAGTCCACCGGCCCCGGCTTCCACTATCGCCTGCCCAGCCCCATCGAAAGCGTCGCGCTCGTGGACCAACGCTCGGTGCGCACCGAGGAGATCGGCTTCCGCAGCCGCGCCGGCGTCCCCAGCACCCAGTATTCGGCGCGCGAAGAAGAGGCGTTGATGTTGACCGGCGACTTCAACATCATCCGCCTCGAAAGCATCGTGCAATACGACGTGACCGAGCCGGAAACGTTCGCCTTCCAAGTCGAGAACCACCGGCGATTGATCCGCGAGGCGGCGCAGGCGGTCATCCGCGAGAAGGTCGCGCTCCACAAAGTGGACGAAGCGCTCACGGAGAAACGCGAGGAGATTGCCAACCAGATCCAAAAGGAACTTCAGGAACTGCTCAAGAAGTATGGCACCGGACTGCGCATCATCAATGTCCGCCTTCAGGAAGTCACTCCGCCCACCAAGCAGGTCGCCGGCGCGTTTGACGACGTCAACAGCGCCCTGCAGGACAAGGAACGGTTGATCTTCGAGGCACAACGCTACACCAACGAGCAGACGCCGCGCGCCGAGGGCCAGGCGCAGAAAATCCTCAACGAAGCCGAAGGCTACAAGCAAAGCCGCATCCTCGCCGCCCAAGGCGACGTGGCGCGTTTCGCCGCGGTGCTCGACCGCTACAAACACGGCGAAGATGTCACGCGGACACGGCTCTACATCGAAACCATGGAATCCATCCTGCCCGGCCTCGCCAAGGTCATCGTCAGCAAGGAGGCCAACGGCACGCTGAAGTTGTTGAACCTCGGTGAATTCGTCCAACCGAAAGGAGCGCCCGCGCGAAAATGAAAACCTTGATTACAGCACTCATCATTGTGGCGGCGGCCGTCATCGGGTACAACGCGTTTCTGTTCAGCGTGGACGAAACGGAAAAAGCCGTCGTCCTTGAGTTTGGCAAGATCGTCCGCGTCATCGAAGCCCCCGGCCTGTACGCGAAAAAACCGGTCATCCAGAATGTCGTGTACCTCGAAGACCGCCTGTTGAGCGTGGACATCAAACCGGCTCCCGTCATCACGGTGGACAAACAACGGCTCACGGTGGACAGCTACACGCTCTGGCGCATCCAAGACGCCCGCCGGTTCACCGAGACCATGCGCGGCGTGCGCACCAACGCCGAACAGCGGATGGACGACATCATTTACTCGCTGTTGCGCGACGTGCTCGGCCAGAAAACCTTCGAGGACATCCTGAAACGCGAGTTCCTTTCCGAGGTTCGCGCCAACGCCCAGAAACAGGTTGCCGACTTCGGCATCAGCATCATTGATGTCCGCATCAAGCGCGCCGACCTGCCCGAGACCAACGAGCAGGCCGTCTATCAGCGCATGATGAGCGAACGCAAACAGATCGCCGAACGTTACCGCGCCGAGGGCGACCAGGAAGCCCAGCGCATCAAGGCCGAAACCGACCGCAAAATCCAGATCACGATCGCCGGCGCTCGCAAACAAGGCGAGGAACTCAAGGGCGAAGGCGACGCGCAGGCGCTGGAGATTTACGCCAAGGCGTACAATCGCGACGCGAAATTCTTCGAGTTCTGGCGCACGCTGGAGTCCTACAAGCTCTCACTGGCAAACAACACCACCCTGATTCTCTCCACCGACTCCGATTACCTGAAGTTGCTCGACACGATACCCGCGAAAGACGCAAAGCCGTAGTGTAAGTGATGCTTTTGATTCCTGTTTTTTGGTGGCGCAAGCGTCCCTGCTTGCGCAGCCGAAGGCTCCCGTCTTTAAGAAGACAATGCCCCGACAAACTTTGTCGAGGTTGTTGGCACAAGCAGGGACGCTTGCGCCACCGGGTTTAGTGGAACAGGCGTCTCGCCCGTTCAACGGCGTGGGGCTGGTGTCCGTGGCACATGGTGTGTGACTTGAATCGCTGTCCACGGCGCGTTCGTGCTGGCACAGGTCACATGCACCATGTCGCCAATCTGGAAATCCGACAACGTCGCGCCCGACGGTTTTCCCGCTGCCACGAACCGGCAATGCGGCGCGCACTGGAAACTGCGTTGGTCCTCCGACGTGGCGCTGGACGACGCCACGATGAAGGAGCCGAGAAACCGAGGCCCTTCCGTCTGCGTCTGCATGGACTGACCCTGTGATTTCACAACAACGGTAAACACCCCGGCTTGCGCATCCATCGCCGAAATCGGCCCGATGCACCAAGTTTCTTTCGGCTTATCCGCCATGCTTGTCTCTGTTTTCGGCTCCGGCTTGGCGGCTGCAATGGCCAGCGCGGCCAGCGCCATGAGAATCCAACTGCGTTTCATGCCCAAATTCATGCCACAACCGCCGCAGATTTCCAGAATTGTTTTGCATCGCAGTCCCCCGCCGTTTCAGGACGCCACTTCGCTTCGCTGCGTGGCTGACTACGGACTACCCGTTCAGAGCATTCTGAAACAAGCCGGTTGACGGTAACTTCAACATTCAATCATCTCCATTTCCGTCGCGTCCTCTTGATCTGCCGTTTGCTGTAGCCGCCCCGCTCTGCCGGGGCGTCCGTGTCCGGAGGGACGCGCTCCGTCGCGTCCGTTCGGGGACTCGGCCACGACGGACCCCCGGTCGCCTTTGGCGCCGCCGACGGCGGGTAAACGTGGCCCTCCAAATGACGGAATCACCGGTTACGACTTCTTTTCTGTGATGAGGCGGCTGATGAGTTTTCGGAGGGCTAAGAATCCGGCAGCGCCAACGGCAGCGGCAGCGGCGCTCTTGGTCGCATCCTTGTATTGCTTCTTCTTTGTGTCTTCCATGGCGGCCAGTGCTCCGCTGATGGCGAGTGCGGCACAGGAAGCAATCACCATCAACAAGGCATACTTGGCAAACACCGATAAGATTCCCGCCCATATCGTGTTGTTGGCGCGGAAGGAAAGAGCGATGGACACGAGGGTGACGATGGCGCTCCACGCCGCCATTGCCAAAACAATCCACGGCTTATCTGCCGCAAGACCCACAGTCATTACACTGAACATCCATGAGACGATGGAAACGATTGTCAGATACAGGTCATCGCGACCGTAATAGACCACAATCTTGCGCTTGTATCCCAAGACCGAGCCGGATATCGCAAGAATCACGGCGACCGCGCCCAACACGCAGAGCGCAATGATCAGCGCATCCGGCGCATCGCCTTCCGGGACTGCTGACAAGATGTTCAACATTCAATCGTCTCCATTTCCGCCGCGTCCTCTTGCCTAGTGCTCATGTCAGCGAAGATTGTACAAGTACAGGAAAGTAGCCCAACCCGATGGCAATGCTTTCGGCGGTTCTTTCAATTCCTCGGCGTATTTGCAAGCCATCTCCAGCATGTGACGCGCGTGAAAGAACGCTTCCACGATGGGGCGTGTGTGCTTCAACCAGTTCTTGTTATGCGCCGCCTTGAACTCCTTCCCGGTTCCTTCGGCAACGATCTGGCGAAAATACGGGTTCAACTTGAGATGCGGCGCGAGCGCCTGCAATTCCTCCACGATCTGCGAGGTCGCTGGCTGAAGCTTGTAATACACCTTGAAGGACTGGTGATAGAACCGGTAAATGCCGTCCTCGTATCCCCAGTGACCCGACACTTCCGCCAGCAACTCTTTCAATTGCGGTAACCGCTTCTTCGCCCGTTTCAATAGCCGCTTTTCCTCCACCTCCCGCCGGCCTCGAAGCTCACGGCACTCGTCCATGGTAAGCTCAAAAGGCGACGGCTTGGATTCAGGTTTCTTCTTCATGACGGCATTCCTTCCGTGGAGGGACGCGCTCCGTCGCGTCCGTTCGGGGGATTCGGCCACGACGGAGCGTGGCCCTCCAATGCTTCACTTGAACCTCTCCGGTGCAACACCAGTGATCCGCAGCAATTCACGCGGACTGGCGGCGTTCACCTCGTTCATCATGGCCAACAAGACTCGCCCGGCGGCTTCGGCATCGGCTTGGGCGTGATGATGCTGAAACTCGTGTCCGATGTGCGCCGTCACAGCATCCAGACTGTGGCTCGGCAAGTCCGGCCAGACCCGGCGACTGAGTTGCAGCGTGCAAATGTAGTCAAACTCAGGACAAGCCAGACCGAAATGTTGCAGCGTGCCGCGCAGTTTGCTCATGTCGAACCACGCATTGTGCGCGATAACGATGTCGGCGTGCGTCAACCGGTTCAAGAACTCCGGTGCTATTACAGGAAACTCCGGAGCGTTTTGGACATCGAACCAAGTCAGCCTGTGAACTTCGGTGAAATCTTCACGAAAATAACCGTGTCCTTTCGGCGGCCTGACCAGCCAATACGGTGACTCCGCCAGTTCGCCGTCCTCGATCACCGCCATCCCGGCCGCACAGATGCTGGCATCGGAATAGTTGGCAGTCTCGAAGTCTATGCTGGTGAAGGTCATCTGGTCTTCTATGTTGCTCACTGTACTGGTTGGAAGTTGTGAGCATCAACTACCGCCTGTATCCACGAGCAGACAGCATTGCGGATTTCGGCTAAGTCGGTTTGAAGGCTCCATGCTTGAACGATATAGCGGTCATCCCTCACTTCAGAATCACTGAGCCGCACCTGCAAAACAGGGCTGCTGATTAGTTGCGGAAGGTACGCACGACCATCCTTCCTGGCAAACAGCTGCAATTCCCAGCCGCTCGGCCTAAGACAAAGGTCAAAGGAAATGCCATACCGATCCCTGAACTTGAAATCTAGCACGATACAGAAGTCGTCTGTTAATAAGTTGCCGTATATCCACGGCTCTTGGATGAGCGCGACTTTCTCTTTGGAATTAGCAATTAGCGTCTTGAGATCAGAAGCTCGTTTCTCTAAACGCCGGAAAAATTCGGATCGTGCCTCAAATATCTCTTTGATGAGTTTATGATTTTCAATGAAAAAGTGGTCGTTTTTCTTGATCTCCATATTGACTCCAGCAAGATTAGTGGTGGTTTCCATGAAATCCAAAAGAAATGTGACCCACTTTGGGTGGGCGCTCGAGCTATATCGGCCGAGCAGTTCGTGCACATGACTCCAAAGCTGTCCATATGTGTAGCTGATGAACCCGCCTTTTAGTGGCTCTGTGCCTTGGACTGAATGAAGGCAAAGCACGGCTTTAATGACCATCTCTTTGTTGCTGCCCAGTCGGTCGATGACTCGCCCGTAATCTTCGAGATCATTGGCAAGCCAATGGTAAATCTTATTCTCGATGCCTATCACGACGGATTCGCCGTCAATCATTAAGTCTATCCTTTTACCGTCGTCAGTGCAATGCTCCCGGTTCACCGATACCTTGAGCAAGGGCAGAGTCTCTTGGACGCCTGCCATCCGGAGGAAGGCAGAAAGCAGCAAGTTCTTTAGCCCATGTTCCGCAGTAGGATCAAAGTAAAAGCCCAATATGTTACTGCACACGTTTTCGTAGTGTGGATAGCCTGAGACTTCCATGAATGTCCGGCTGCGTTTGGTTTCCGGTAAAGCGCGGAAAGCCAAGAGAAGTTTTAGCCAATCTTCGATGGCCATAGTTTCGCTGTTGCCCTCAGTGTCAGTGATACCGCTCATCTCTTTTCGCAGTACAGTTTATCATCCATGACAGTATTGTAAACCATAAGGCTTATCACATCACCACCCCCCATATACACGCAGCGCATCTTGGGAATCTTTTCGCGGACGAGATGGGCGAGGCCGGTGGGGTAGATGATGTAAGCCGCGATGTTGACCAATGGAACCCAGAGGATGCCATGCCGTCTGTACAGTCTGCCATCGGAGAGAGTGTTATCCACCGTCCGTCCGCACAGATGCTGGCGTCGAAATGATTGGCTGTTCCGAAGTTTATCATGGCGAAGTTCATACTTCCCGGACTGGGATGCTTTGATCAACTACATGTAACTTGAAGAAAAATCGGCTCTCCGGATTTCCAACCCATCCAGCGAACAGAAATCTGTCACCTGCGGTTCCACGAAAGTTTTCAATCCGTTTGCGCATCTTCTCGACGAGGTCATCCACCGACTTTGGTGAATCAGCCCGAAATACCATCACGCGATACGTTGCGCGCGCAACAAGCAACTTGTCGAAATCTTCCACAATGGCACCTTCCTCGCCCCACTCACTTTCAGCAACAAGCGGCACCTCAGTCATGCTTTCTTTACCTTCATCAGCCCTGTAGCAAAGAACGTCGTATAGCCATTCGCATTTTTCGTCCGCATCTTCACATTGATTTGCCGCCGTCTGCCAGCCGTTGGCTTTGGCAACACGAACAAGTGCTCGCTTGACCTCTCTAGTCCGGAGTGTGTCTGACCAGCCAGCTATCCTGGGTGTTTTCGGAATGACTTCCAAAGCTTTTTGAATCGCAATTTCTATCGGATCCATAGGTTCCCCGCTGTTACTGGATATGTCTGACTGGTTCTTGGTCATAGTGAATCAAGGCTCCTATAGTGCGTTTTCCCTGTCGCCGTGCAGTCTATCCTTTTCGACAGCCTTGTAAAGCAACTACACCTCACACCACGTCTCCCATATACACGCATCGCATCTTGGGAATCTTTTCGCGGACGAGATGGGCGAGGCCGGTGGGGTGGATTGTGTAGGCTGCGATGTTGACCAATGGAACCCAGAGGATGCCGACAATAGAGTCTGCCATCGGTGAGAGTGTTTCCCACCGCATGGCCGCACAGATGCTGGCGTCGGAACGGTTGGCCGTCTCGAAGTCAATGCTCGTGAAGGTCATATTACTGCTCTGATGTTTAGGAGGTCATGCAGTTTGTTGCTGCCGTATCCGACGCAGTTTCAGGCCGTATTTGTCACGGAGAGTCATTCGCATTTTCCGATGTCTGTAGCGGATGAAACGACGCTCATCTAACCAACAGGGGCTACCCAGAGGCGGGAGAAAATCATATTGATCCAAGTATTTGGCGCCTTCTGCACTCTCAAAGAACTCCTTCGCCGGATGCTTAGCGCGTTTGTAGTTGTTCAACCCGGCAGGCAGCGGCTGGAAGTTCCAAAGCACATTGACCCTAGCTCTATACTCGTCGTCCTTTCCGTCCAATCCGATTGGGAAGACGTGGTCAACCTGTGGTTGCATCGAATCATCAAAGTTGTATTGGCGGGATGGCGTCAAAACTTTAAGCGCGAACCACGGGACTGAAAGAAATTGGTGATAGTGCAACGTGTCGTAGCGGTTCTTGTTAACAGCGATATTCTTGATGGCAGCCAGCGGGAAATCCTGTCCCGCCGCTGCCGCTTCCATCACTTCCCTAGCGAAGGCGTTAACCATTGTCTGCGTATTCCAGTCGCAGCACTGCGATAAAATAAGATACTGGTCTATAAGCTGTACTTGATTCTTATTAAACCGCTTCACCTCGAACGGATATCCACAGATTTTACGTCTGACAAAGTATGCCATAATCGGCAGCAGGGCCAGCTTACGAGGAATGATTTGCGCACGGTTAATCCTGAGTAGATCATACAGGTAGCCTACGAAGAACTCTCGAAGTGCCGGCAGGGATACATCTAAATGCTCTCGAAAGCGGATGGCATGTTGAGATTTCACGCGGCTCTCATCAATTCTGGTCGTCTGAAACTCCATGAGGAACAGAAATTGCAGAAGTTCGGCGGTACTGAACTCAAATCCTCCACTACACTTTTTGATCTCTTGCGAAACCTCCCAGAGCCGTTCCTCAAAATCTGGATTCTCGGCCTTGATCTTTCCAAGAACCAATTCGTGCTGTGAAAGAGTCATTCCACCGACGTTAAGCCTGCGAAATACCTCATTGACTTGTTTTGGATCGTCACTTCGGACCGGATAGTATGCAATCGACTTGATGTGCCTCTGCACAAAAACATCCCACAACCGTTGTAGATTTGTCTTTGCAGTCACCTCTTGCTCATCCGTGAGATTCAATCTCTCAGTGAATCGTCGCTCAAGTTGAACCCGTTCACTGATATCGCCAGACTTCGCGCTCAATTCCGTCATCCTAATCCAAGTTGGGGCAATGTTGTCGTGGGGGTCTTTAAACGAAAACCCGGTCTCATCAGCTTCGGCATTGGCTCGATCAAAAAGGAGGTCGAAGCAAAGCACTCTTCCGTTGAAGCGGTGCCGCAGGACTGAAAACAGAGTCTGAAGACGTTGCTGGCCGTCATAAACTAAACACTTGTGAGCACTCCATAGTCCCTTATCAACCAGCTTGGGCGGTGGTCCTGGAATGTAATCCTCGATGAATTTGCGATGGGCGACTTCTTTGTTGGTTTCCCACAGGACAAGTCCCCCAATTGGATACTCCCGGTAAAGGGAGTCCATCAGCAAGCAAATGTATGTCTCGGATTCGTACCGAGCACCCCACACATATTGGCGTTGCACTTCCGG
>VHCW01000117.1 GCA_016871575.1 Verrucomicrobiota bacterium | reverse complement strand
CAGGAGAGGTTCTGGGAAACAGACTGTTGGAGTGTTGGTGGAGTGGGTGGTTTTCATAGGTGATTGATCATCACCTATTTGACCGGCCTCCCCGGCCTTCGTTCAATCAATCAGTGAATTATTCAGGTTAGCCATGAGGTAGCCCGGTGACTGTCTTTTTCTTGTAGGCCACGTGACCTCACGTGGCGAATTCGTGGGGAAAACCGCCGCGTCGGGTGACGCGGCCTACAACCGAAATACAGTTAACGGAGGCGCCCCATGGCTTGTCCGGCGATCCAGCCGGTCGTCCATGCTGCCTGGAAGTTAAACCCGCCGGTCAGGCCGTCAATGTCGAGCAACTCACCGGCGAAATAGAGGCCGGGACGGATGCGGCTTTCCATCGTGCGGAAATTCACCTCGCGCAGGCGGACGCCGCCGCAGGTGACGAATTCCTCTTTGTTGACGCTCTTGCCGGTCACCGAAAGCTCGGTGTGGATCAGTTGCTGCGTCAGGCGGTGCATCGCGGCGCGGGGAAGAACAGCCCAGCGCGTGTCGCGTCCGATGCCGGCGGCGAGGACGAGTTGTTCCCACAGGCGAGCGGGCAGGGGAGCAATCGGCGTGTTGACCACCAACCGGCCCGGTTGCTGGCTGCGTCGCCATTGCAGTTCGGTGGCGACTTCCTCGACGGGGAGATGCGGCAGCCAGTTGATGACGAGCGGAAACTTGTAATCGCAGTCGTGCAACGTTCGAGCGCCCCACGCCGAGAGACGCAGGATCACCGGGCCGCTCAACCCCTCGTGCGTCACCAGCAACGTGCCGCGCTCCCGCAATCCTTGCGCCGACGCCTCGACGGATTCGACGACGATCCCCGCCAGTTCGCGCAGCCACGGCGTGTCCAGTTGAAACGTGAACAGCGACGGCACCGGCGGTTCCAGCGTGTGCCCGAGCGACACGGCGAGTTGTCCCGCCGCCGCCGTGCGGCAACCGCCGGTGGCCAGCAACAGTCGGTCGCAGGAGAGTGTCTCGCCGGTGGAGAGCGTCAGCTTGAACCGGTCCTCGATGCGTTCGACGCTGCAATTGGTTCGCAGCGTGACGCCGGCGGCCTGCGCGGCATTGAGAAAGCAATCAATGATTGTTTGCGACGTGTCGCTGAGCGGGAAGATACAACCATCGCACAGGGTATTGAGTGTTACGCCGCGCTTCTTGAACCAGGCGACTGTGTCCCTTGCGCCGAACCGTTCGAGCGGCCCGATCAACTCCTGTTCGCCGCGCGGATAGTGCGCTGCGAACTCCCGTGCGTCAAAGCAGGCGTGGGTGACGTTGCAGCGGCCGCCGCCCGAGATCCGGACCTTGCCAAGGAAATGGTCAGCTTGTTCGAGAACGGTGACCTCAGCGTCGGGCATCGCCTCCGCGCATGTGATAGCTGCGAAGAACCCTGCGGCGCCTCCGCCGACCACGATGATTTTCCGTGATTGCATAAGCGGAAGAATAGCGGAAATTCCGGGCAAAGTCGCGACCAGTTACAGAGGCGCAAGTGTTCGCTACGGGCGATGGCGTGGGATCTCGGCCTTGAAGTCGCCGAGGCTGGCCCAGTGGGTGCGTTGGTCGAGGTCCACTTCGACGACGGCGACGGTGCCCCATTCCTTCGCTTGCGCGATGACTTTGCCGGTGTGGTCGTAGATGCCGGAGATCTTCCAGTTGCGCTCGGCGTGCGTGTAGGTGCTGCTGATGAGATAGACGTGGTTCTCGCAGGCGCGCGCGGCGGCCAGCAACGGATTGCAACCCCAAACCGGCCACGCGATGACCTCGGCGCCGTTGTTCGCAAGCTGGCGTGCCACTTCGGGGAAAAATCCGTCATAGCAAACCATCATGCCGACTTTGCCGAAACGCGTTTGAAAAACAGGATACTCGTGGCCGGGTTCGACGCCGGCTTCGATCTCGCCGCGGGGCAGGGTGACCTTTCGGTATTTGCCGACGAGTCTGCCGTCGGGACCGATGAGGGCGGCGGTGTTGTAAACGAGATGACGGTCCCGCTCGACCAACCCGGCGACAATGTAGAGGTTGTGTTGCTTGGCGAGCGCTCCGAAATAGTCCGTCGAGGGACCGGGCACCGGCTCGGCGCACTCGGCCATCTTCTTGCCGGTTCCGTAATACGTCAGCGTCTCTGGTAACACCACCAAGTCGGCTTTCTGTTTGGCGGCCTCAGCAATCAACGGGGCGAATTGCGGCGGCTTCTCCGCCGGCGTTTTGCCTTGTTTGGGCTGGTAGTGCACGGTTGCCAGACGAACCTTGCGCGGTGCCGGGGCCGGGATTTCGGTGAGCGAGATTTGGCTCCATTCGACGCGACCGCGCGGCGCCCAGCGGAAATGCAGTTCAATCACGGCCCGTGTCGCGTTGGCGGGAGCGCGGTAAACCTCGGACACCTCGGTCCAGCCGCGTGCGTCGGTTGCCTTGTCCATCGGATACTCCGGCTCGGCGCGAACTCCCGTGCCCGGCAGATAGTAATAGTCCACCAACGGCGTGTCCCGCTTGGCGGCGTTGCCTTTGTCGTCCTGCCAGAGCACGCGCACGAGGACACTGCGACGCGGCGTCGGGATGTTCCTTGTGCGATGGAACGCCTCGAAGCGATACCAATGTCCGCCTTGCACCGGCACGGATTTCGTCCACCAACCGGCTTGGCCTTCGCGTGCGTCGGCTTCGATGATGAGCGTGCCGTTGCGCGCATCTTGGCGGAAGCGCGGCGCGATCTCGGCGCGCGGAGTTGAATTGGTCCAGTTCCCGGCGAGAACAGTCAGCGCAAGGAGGAGGGCATTCATTTGCCAGCAGCAATCCAGCGGCACAATGTCTGGCGGCTGTCTTTCAACATCTTCACCATCAACTCCCGTGTCTTCGGCTGCCCCTTGGCCCAGTCGTACTCGATGTGCATGGACAACGGTTGGCGGTAATTCATTGCGCGAAGCCGTCGGAAGTAATCGGTCTGGCCGAAATCGCCTTCACCGTACGCGACGAAACCGCCGCCGATCTTGTAGTCCTTGATGTAGGCGATCTTGATCCACGGCTTGAGCTTCTCGAAGTGCGTGCTCCACTCCTTGCCATGCGTTGCCAGCGCGTGACCGAGGTCGAACGCCACGCCGATTTGGTCGGAGGGCAGGCCTTGCATGATCTCAAGCATCTCGTTCAAATCGCCGCCGGTATAGGGGGTCTTGCTCTTGCCTTGGGAATGGTTTTGGAAGATGGCGCAGACGCCGATTTGTTTGTTCAACGCGGCCAGTTCTTGAAGCCGCGGCTTCACGCTCGCCATAGGTTCCTGTTTCGAGAAACCGAGCCGGTAGTAGTGGATGCCGAGTTTCTTGGCCATGCGCAGAATCACCTCCGCATTCGTCGAGTCAACGCCGTTGATGCCGGTGGTCAGCAACATCATCTTCACCTTGTGCTTCCGCAACGCCTCGGCGTACCGCGGCATTTCGTCCGCCGCTTTCTCCGGCTCGATCTCGCCCTTGGGGCGGACGGTGCAATCAATGCCATCCAGCCCGGCTTCGGCGGTGACCGCGGCGGATTCGTCGAACGAGAACTTGAGTTCCTGGTACAGCTTGCTGAACACCACGACTGGTGGTGCGAACGGTTTCACGGCGCCGAACGCGAGGAACGCGGGCGCGGTTGCTGCGGCTTGGATGAATTGACGGCGGGTCATTGTGATCATAAGTGCCATGGCTCTCGATATGGACGGCTAAGCATCCGGTTGGCTTCATCGTCGCTGGTGAAACGCTCGGCATCTGGGTCCCAGCGAAGTCTGCGTTTCAATTGCATCGCGATGTTGGCGATGTGGCAGAGTGTTGCCGAGCGGTGGCCGACCTCGATGGGCGCGGCCGGTTCAGAACGGGTCTTGATGCAATCAAGGAAATTGCGGAAATGGTTCGTACTCGTGCCAAGCGAGATTTCATTGGAGCCGAACACCGTGTTCTTCAACGAGGCTGGCTCGGTGTGGAACCCTTTGTAGCCGGACTCGACCCAGCCTTCGGTTCCCTCGAACCGGCAGGCCACGTTGTCGTCGCGCGTGATGCACTCCAGTTCGACGCCGTTGGCGTAGCGCGCGCGGAAATGGACCACCTTGGCGACGTTGAAAAGACCGTCGCTCGGCCACTCGCTGCCGGCGTCTTCGATCTCGACGGGGCCGGTGTGGTCGGTGCCGTTGGCCCACTGCGCCATGTCGAGCGAGTGCGCGCCGAAGTTGGTGACTTGGCCGCCGGAGTAATCGAGAATGAATCGGAAATTATAGAGGCAACGATCCTTGTGATACGGGGCCCACGGCGCAGGACCGAGCCACATCTCATAGTCGAACCCTTGAGGCACCGGCATCGGTTCCCAAGCGCCTTCAGGACAGGACTTGTTCCACGGACCGACAACAGCGGTGATCTTCTTTAACTGACCAATCCGACCGTTGCGGACAAGCTCGCACGCAAAACGAGTCTGGCGTCGCGACCGCTCGTGGCTGCCGGTCTGGAACACGACGCCGTGCCGTCGCACCGCCTCGACCATCGCACGACCGTCAGCGACGGTCAGGCTCAACGGTTTCTCGCCGTAAATGTGTTTGCCGGCCCGCGCGGCCATGACGGTCATCAACGCGTGCCACTGGTCGGGGACAACGATAGCGACAGCGTCAACATCCGCACGGTCGAGCACATCGCGGAAATCAACATAGACGCCGCACCCGCGAAATGTTCCGGTTCTCTTCCGCTCGGCATAGAACTTCTCGACCAACTGCTTGGCCGGTTCGCGTCCCAGGAATTGGCTCTCCGTTTTGTAGCCGCCGCTGGCATAGTTGACGTCGCAGACAGCAACGACTTGCGTGTCTTCCTCGGCGAGAAACGCCTGCATGTCCTGTGTGCCTTGGTTGCCGGTGCCGATGATGGCGACGTTGATGCGATTGCTCGGCGCGTTCTGACCGAAGACGGACGACGGCACGATGTACGGCGCGGCAACTGCCGCGCCCAGTGTTCTGAGAAACTGTCGGCGTGAAACTTTCACACGCACAGCATAAGCAACCCGTTCACTACGGTCAATGCACAATCCGTTTTCGCTTCTGAGAAGGTTGGGATTGTCCCCTGAGGCTGGCGCGAAAGTCATTCTATTCTGAAACATATGTTTCAAAATAGAATGACTTTCGCGCGGGTGAAGAATTGTGATGTGAAAGAGAGGTTCGCTGTAATGTCGGCTTGATGTGAAGAACGGTTTATGGTCAAAGGTCAGCCATGAAACATGCTTGGCTTTCGGTTTTCGTTCTCGCCTCCAACCTTGTCGCGTCGGAGACGCTGCGGCCGCCGGCAGTGCCGCTCGTTGCGTGCGATCCGTACTTTAGCGTCTGGTCGCCCGCCGACAACCTCAACGACGCCGACACCGTTCACTGGACCGGCAAACCGCACCGGCTGTCGTCGCTGGTCAAGATTGACGGGCAGTCGTTTCGTTTGATGGGCGCCGAGCCGAAGGAGATGCCCGCGCTGAAGCAGACGAAGGTGACGGTGTTGCCGACGCGCACAATCTACGAATTCGAGGGTGCGGGCGTGGCGTTGACGCTGACCTTCCTGACGCCGGCGTTGCCGGATGATTTGGAGGTGCTGTCGTGGCCGGTGACGTATGTGACCTATGAGTCTCATGGGACTGATGGGAAGACACACACGGTCGAAGTCCGGTTTGCAGCGTCGGGCGAACTGGCGGTGAACGATCCGGCGAAACAGGAAGTGGAGTGGTCGCAGGAGAAGTTCGGCGAGTTGTCGGCGTGGAAGGTTGGGTCGAAGGAGCAGCCGGTGTTGCAGAAAAAAGGTGACGACATACGGATTGATTGGGGCTACCTGTACGTTGCCACGGACGGTTCGCTTGCGGCGGAGCAGGGGAGCGTGTCGTGGAAACTTACGACCCCGGGGTCGTGTCGCGCGATTCTCGCGTACGATGATTTATACTCGATCCGGTACATGCGGAAGAATCTGCGTCCGTATTGGCGGCGTAACGGTTGGGAAGCGGCGGATTTGTTGAAAGCTGCGGCGAGGGATTACGAGTCGCTCGCGAAACGCTGTGCGGCGTTCGACAAGGAACTGATGGCTGATCTCACGAAGGCCGGTGGCGCGAAGTATGCGACGATTTGTGCGTTGGCGTATCGCCAATGTTTCGCGGCGGGCAAGTTTGTGGCCGACGCGAACGGTCAGCCGATCTCGTTCTGCAAGGAGAATCATTCGAATGGGTGCATCGGCACCAGCGACGTGTTTTACCCGATGGCGCCGCAGTTCTTATTGTTCGGACCGACGCTGGCGAAGTCGTTCTTGGTGCCGTTCATGAACTACGCGGCAAGCGAGCGCTGGAAGTTTCCGTTTGCGCCGCATGATCTCGGCCAGTACCCGCACGCGAATGGCCAGCGTTACGGCGGCGGTGAGCGGACCGAGCACAACCAGATGCCGGTCGAGGAGAGCGGGAACCTTCTGATCTTAATGGCTGCCATCGCGCAGATGGAGGGCAACGCGAACTTCGCGGGGCTGTATTGGAAGCAACTCGAACAGTGGGCTGAGTATTTGAAGGCGAAAGGGTTTGATCCGGAAAACCAGCTTTGCACCGATGACTTTGCCGGTCACCTCGCGCACAACGTGAATCTGTCGGCGAAGGCGATCTGCGGTCTCGGCGCGTTCGGCAAGCTCTGCGCGATGCGCGGCGACAAGGCGAAGGCCGCCGAGTACGCCAAGCTGGCGAAGGAGTTTGCGGCACGTTGGGTCAAGGAGGCCGACGACGGCGATCATTATCGGCTCGCATTCGATAAGCCGGGCACGTGGAGCCAGAAGTACAACATTGTCTGGGACCGCATCTTCGGTCTCGGTTTGTTCCCCGCTGAGGTGTCGCGCAAGGAGATGGATTATTACCGGAAGATCCAGAACAAGTATGGCGTGCCGCTCGACAACCGCTCGCTCTACACCAAGCTCGATTGGATTCTCTGGACCGCCACGCTGACGCAGGCGCGCGCCGACTTCGAGGCGCTCGTTGCGCCCGTGTTCCGTTTCCTCAACGAGACGCCCGACCGTTCGCCGATGACCGACTGGTATTTCACCGATACCGCGAAGAAACGGGGCTTCACCGCGCGTCCTGTTGTCGGCGGCGTCTTCATGCAGGCGCTCTACGACAAGGCGCTGTGGAAGAAGTGGGCGGATCGCGAACGCACGCATGCCGCCAACTGGGCACCGATTCCATCGGTACCGAAGTTCAGCGTCGTGATTCCAACCGCACGCGAACAGGCTGCGACGTGGCGTTACACGACGAAACCGCCCGGCAAAGGCTGGTTCCTGCCTGGCTTCAACGATGCCGACTGGAAACAAGGCCAAAGCGGTTTCGGCACGCCAAAGACCCCCGGTGCGACGGTGCGCACCGAGTGGAAGAGTCCGGAGATTTGGTTGCGTCGCGAGATTGAGTTGCCCGCGGGACGTACCGACAACCTGATGTTGCTGGTCCACCACGACGAGGATATCGAGATTCACATCAACGGCTTCCGTGCAGCCCGCGCGAAGGGGTACCTAACAGATTACGAGCCGTTCGAGATTGACGGCCCTGCGCTGGCGTCACTGAAACCGGGAAAGAATCTAATCGCGGTGCGTTGCCAGCAGACCGGTGGCGGCCAGTATATTGACGTTGGATTTGTCAGTGTGAAATGACAGTGAAGACGATAATCGCTCTGTTGCTGGCGTTACTGGCATTGCCAGCCGCCCCGGCGCAAACTTGGGACACGTTTAGCGACACATGGGTTGTTGGGAATGGGCTGCCGGCAGCGGCTGAGGTTGGATTGCGCAAGCCGGGCAAGTTGGTTGGCATCTTCTATTTTGTCTGGCTGGAAGGGAAGGGGCCGGTCTACGACATCACGAAGATTTTGGCAGCCAATCCGTCCGAGCCGCGCTGGGGGCCGGTGCACGCGTTTCATTTCTGGGGCGAACCGCTGTTCGGCTACTACCGCAGCGACGATGAGTTCGTCCTTCGCAAACATGCCCAGATGCTCAGCGACGCAGGCGTGGACGTGGTGTTCGTGGATGTGACGAACGGTTTCACCTACGACTCGACGCGCGAGGCGCTTTGCCGGGTCTGGACCGCGTGGCGGCAACTCGGCAACCAGACGCCGCTCATTGCCTTCCTTGCCAACAGCCACAGTGACCGCGTGGTCAATCGTCTTTACGATGATTTCTACGCCAAAGGCTCATACTCCAATCTCTGGTTTCGTTGGCAGGGCAAACCGTTAATGCTCGCGTCCACCAACGGCGTGCGACCCGAAGTGCAACAGTGTTTCACGTTCCGCCAGTCGTGGGCATGGACGAAGGGGCACAAATGGTTTGGCGACGGCAAGGACAAATGGCCGTGGCTGGATTTTCATCCACAAACACCCGGCTGGCACGAGCGTCCTGATAAGCCCGAACAAATCAGCGTGTGCATCGCCCAGCATCCCACGTCCAACATCGGGCGCAGTTTCCACAACGGCAAACAACCACCGCAGCCGGTCCCTGGCGCGTGTTTCGCCGAGCAATGGCGGCGCGCCCTCGAAGTCAATCCGCCGATGGTGTTCGTCACCGGCTGGAACGAATGGATCGCTCAACGGTTCGTTGTCTCCGACAAAGGCCCGCGTCCACGCGCGATGCTTGGTAAACCGCTGCAACTTGGCGACACATTTTTCGTTGACCAATACAACCTCGAATACAGCCGCGACGCCGAGCCGATGCGCGGCTACGGCGACGCCTATTACATGCAGCTCGTCGCCAACATTCGACGGTTCAAAGGCGCTCGCGAGCAGTCACCGGTCGTGGCGCGACCGATAGTGATTGACGGCAAGTTTGATGATTGGCGCGATGTGATGCCCGAATATCGTGACACCATCGGCGATCCTGTCCGCCGCAATCATCCCGGCTGGAAAGGCCAGCCGCCATTCGTCAACAACTCCGGCCGCAACGACATCGTTCTCGCCAAAGTCAGCTACGACGCGGCAAGCGTCTATTTCTACGTCCGCACCAAGGACGCGCTCACGCCGTTCACCGACCCGAACTGGATGCGCTTGCTCGTCGGTAACTACGTCTTCTGTGCCGAGGCACCGGGTGCAGCGAAGTTCGCAACGCGCGGAAACGAACTGGAAGTTGCCGTTCCGCGCGCCGCGCTTGACATCGCCAAATTGCCCGCGACGATTGATTTCAAATGGACGGACAACATCCCCGTGCCCTGTGGGCCTGAACAGTTCACGCTCACCGGCGATGCGGCACCGAATGACCGTTTTAGCTACCGCGCCACGCTCACGCCGTAGGCTTGCCCGGTCGGGCACCGCGTGATAGTGTGACAAACATGAGCACGGCGCAAGAAAGCGAGTGGCCGTTATGAAGAAGACCATCGCGGTACTGGCAAATTCCGTCAAGAGAAGCGGACGCTGTTTGGCCGGCAAGGAGATGGTGTGGGATGGTAGGGCGTGGAAGGCCGGCCAGTGGATTCGTCCCGTAAGTACGACACAGGGCGGTGAAGTCTCGGTTGCACAAATGGTCAGCGCCTTGGGGCGTGAACCGTCATTGCTTGAACTTGTCGAGATGCCGATTGATTCTGCCGTGCCGCTGCCCGACCAGCCTGAGAATTGGCTGATAGAACCGAGTTTACCATGGCGTCGTGTTGGCACGCTGGATTGGCTGCAGGCAGCCGCGCTCGTTGATAGGCCGCGTCAGGTTTGGGACGAAGGCCAAGGCTGGCGTCGAGTAACACAAGGATACGTCCCGCGTATGTCCCAGCCCGCGTCACTTTATCTTATCAAACCCGAAGAAATCGTGAACATTGAAGTGTGGACAGGACCGAATCCGTTCGAGCCTCCACCGTCGGTAAAACGGCACCGGCAGGCAATGATTCGCTACGGCGGCCTTGTGCATGAGTTTGACATCACGGATCCGTCATTTGCCGACCGTTATTATCCCAACTTTCCAGCAGTGGGAACCGGCCGCCGGAAGATTGCGTTACGTGCCCCGTCGGAGACGTTGGTTTGTGTGAGTGTGACGCCGGAGTACAAAGGCCACCAGTACAAACTTGTGGCTGCGTTTATCGAACCGCCATTGAAGCGATGAATCCGATATTCACCATTGGCCACTCTGACCACGAGCAACAACGATTCATCGAGCTGCTTCGTGCCCACGGCATCGGTGCGGTGGCCGACGTGCGGTCGAGTCCCTACAGCGGTCGGTTTTCCCAATTCAACCGTGAAGCGCTGCAGGCCGGTTTGCGCGCCGCGGGCATTCAGTATGTGTTCCTCGGTGATGAACTTGGGGCGCGACGTTCCGAGGAGGACTGCTATGTAAACGGCCAAGCCCTGTACGAGCGGATTGCCGAGACGCCCTCGTTTCAATGTGGGTTGAAGCGGTTAACAGAGGGCGCAGGCAAAATGCGCATCGTCATCATGTGCGCAGAACGCGAGCCGCTGGAGTGCCACCGTTGCGTCCTGATTTGCCGGCACCTGAAGGTTGTCGTCCCATCTATCTGGCACATCTTGGCGGACGGCTCGCTGGAAAGCCACGAACAAACGGAAATGCGCTTGTTGCAGCAGTTCAAGTTGGCGGGCGAAGACCTTTTCCTCAGTAAGTCCGAAATGCTGGACGCCGCGTATGAGCGCCAAGGCAAACGCATTGCTTACAAGGAGGAGGCTGTCCTGTTGCCGTGATGGAATTGTTTACGATTGGATTCACGAAGAAGTCGGCCAAGGATTTTTTCACGAAGTTGAAAGCGGCCGGTGTTCGCCATCTGGTTGACATCCGCCTGAACAACACGTCGCAACTGGCCGGCTTTGCAAAGAAGGAAGACCTTGCGTACTTCCTGCAAGAAATCGGCGGTATCGAATACGTGCATCTTCCGCAATTAGCGCCCACGCAGGACATTCTCGACGCTTACAAACAGCAAAAGGGCGACTGGCAGACATACGAAACTCAGTTCCTCAAGTTGATGCGGGAGAGGCAAGTTGAAAATACCGTGTCGAAAGCGATCATTGACCGTGGCTGCCTGCTCTGTAGCGAGGAAGACCCCAGTCATTGCCACCGTCGCTTGGTAGCCGAGTATCTGGCGGCTAAATGGAGTAATGTAAGAATTACGCACCTTGTCTGACCTTGGCTCTGGAATGATGGGTCAAGAATAGACATGGAGCGGTCAAGTTTGGCCATTTCAGGATGGCCGCTGGTTTGTTAGATTTCCACGTATGAACGCCATCATTGCCGTTGTCTTCCTTGCCTCCGCTGTCAACACACCCATCGCCAAAGGGCCATTCAAGGCCGACATGGATTCGCTGAAGCAGTACCAGTGTCCCGATTGGTTCCGCGACGCGAAGTTCGGGATGTGGGCGCACTGGGGACCGCAAGCAGTTCCGGAGATGGGGGACTGGTATGCGCAACGGATGTACAAGCAGGGTGACGTGAAGTACAAAGACCACCTCGAACGTTGGGGACATCCGAGCGAACATGGCTACAAGGACATCATTCCGCTCTGGAAAGCTGAGAAGTGGGACCCTGGCCGTCTTATCCAACTCTACAAGAAAGCTGGCGCGAAGTATTTCGTCAGCATGGGGTCGCACCACGACAACTTCTACCTCTGGAACTCGAAGCTCCACAAATGGAACTCGGTCAATATGGGGCCGCATCGCGATGTTGTCGGCGATTGGCAGAAGGCGGCGAAGAAGCACGGACTCTACTTTGGCGTGAGCGAACATCTCGGTGCGAGTTTCACTTGGTTCCAGTGGAGCCACAAAGCCGACAAGGATGGCCCGAAAGCCGGTGTGCCTTACGATGGCGCGAATCCGAAGTGGCACGATCTTTATCATTTCCCTGCCGAGGAAGGCGACGACAAGTGGTACAGCACGAATTCGAAGTGGCACCAGCAATGGTACGACCGCATCCGCGAGCTTGTGGACAACTACAAACCCGATCTCCTCTACACTGACGGCAAAGTGCCGTTCGAGAACGAGGTTGGCCTCGCCATGATTGCCCACCTTTACAACAGCATTCCGCAGGTCGTCTATAACTGTAAACAAAAGCAAGCCGAAGGCCGGTGGGTCGAGGACATCGAGCGCGGCGTCATGCCCGGCATTCATCCGTACCCGTGGCAGACCGATACTTCGATAGGCGATTGGTACTACAACCGGAACTGGGAGTTCCGCCCCGTCACTTGGACGATCCACATGCTCGTGGACATCGTCAGCAAGAACGGCAACCTTCTCCTGAACATTGTCCAGCGTCCCGACGGCTCGCTTGATCCCGAAGTTGAACAACAACTCGAAGAGCTTGCCAAATGGATTGCGATTCACGGTGAAGCCATCTACGGCACGCGACCGTGGCTCGTACATGGCGAGGGCGCTGTGCGCACCAAGGGCGGCCACTTCAAGGAAGACTTCAAGTACACCGCCAAGGACATCCGTTTTACTACAAAAAGCGGTCTGCTTTACGCCACCGCGCTCGGCTGGCCGAGTGACGGGAAACTTCTTGTCCGGTCGCTTGCCGAACCTGCCGGCAAAGTCACCGGCGTCACGCTGCTCGGCTCGAAGGCAAAACTCAGTTGGAAACAAACTGCCGACGGGCTGCTCGTCAACTTGCCGGCGCAGAAGATAAGTGAGTTCACCGCCACGCTCAAAATCACCGGCAAGAACCTCAAGCCCGCTCCGGTGCCGCTGGAACCGGTGATTGTCCAAGCCGACGCGAAAGGCGTATTCAAGCTCGACGCCAACGATGCCGAACTTCACGGTGACAAAATCAAAATCGAGATGCGCGGCATCCACGCCAACATCGGTTTCTGGGACAAGCCCAGCGAGTGGGCTTCGTGGAAAGTTCAGTTCGACAAACCCGGTACATACAGAATCAACCTCGATGTCGCCACGGTTCACGCAGGCATCGAAGCTGTCGTTGAGATTGCCGGGCAGACGTTCACAGCGAGAATTCCGCAGACCGGTGATTGGGACAAATCGCAAGGTTGCTTTGCTGGCAAGATCGAGATCAAACAAGCCGGTGTGCAGACGTTGACAGTTCGTTCTGCTGACGGTACGAAGTGGAAAGCGATCAATCTCCGCGCCGTCCGCCTGACTCGAGTCGAGTAGGGGTGTGTTCCGGACGGTTGTAGGCCACGTGACCTCACGTGGCGAATCACCAACGCCGCGTCAGGGGACGCGGCCTACATCCGCTTCAAGGCATTGATGAGTTCATTGAGCTTATCAACGACCGCCTGTACTTCACCTTGCGTAGGCGGCTCGCTCACGCTGATGTCCAGCGTGTCAACGCCACTCGGATTGTTCGCCGTGCCGTTGATCGCATCGCTCAATTGCTGGGCGCTCACTTCGCCGGGGTCGCCTTGCGCGCCTTGGTCGCCCTGTGGCCCTTGCTCACCCTGCGGACCGCTCGCGAGAGTGAACGGCCCGTAGCTGTTGCCGTCGGTCAACTCGATGACCACCCGCCCATCGCCGCTGTCATGAACGCTGGCGACGCCGACACCGTCCGCACCCGGCTCGCCGTTTGTCCCATCGGCACCGGCGGGACCGCTCGCCGCGTCGAACGGCCCATACGTGCTGCCATTGGTCAACTCGATGACCACCCGGCCATCGCCATTATCGCGCACATCGGCAATGCCGACGCCATCGCCGCCCGGCTCGCCTTGATCGCCTTGTGATCCTTGATCGCCCTGCGGCCCGCTCGCCACCGTGAACGGCCCGTAGCTGCTGCCATCGCTCATCTCGATGATGGCGCGGCCATCGCCGCTGTCATAAACGTTGGTGACATGACGACCTTCCGACCCCGGCTCACCCGCCGGCCCGGCATCGCCTTGCGGGCCAACAGCGCCTTCTGGTCCCGGATCGCCCTGCGGACCGGCCGGGCCGCTGGCGACGGTGAACGGGCCGTAAGTCGTGCCGTCGCTCATTGCGACAATGACGCGGCCATCGCCGCT
>VHCW01000116.1 GCA_016871575.1 Verrucomicrobiota bacterium | reverse complement strand
TGCTACGAGATCCACAAGCCGCTGCTGAGCTACCACGAATTCAACGAGGCGCGCCGCACCGCCGAGCTTGTCGAGAACCTCCGCAACAACCAACAAATTGCCCTCGTGTCCGACGCAGGGATGCCGATGCTCTCCGACCCCGGTTTGCGCCTCTTGCGTGCTGCGATTGACGAGGGGATTCCCGTTGAAGTGATTCCCGGTCCCTCGGCGCTCACCGCCTCCTTGGCGGTATCAGGACTTGCGGTTGAGCCTTTTCTTTTTCTCGGCTTCCTACCCCATAAAGGCGCTCGCCGTCGGCGGTTGTTGGACGAGTTGGCTCCCCTGCCCC
Source organism: Verrucomicrobiota bacterium (assembly GCA_016871575.1). Taxonomy (GTDB): domain Bacteria; phylum Verrucomicrobiota; class Verrucomicrobiia; order Palsa-1439; family Palsa-1439; genus CAIKAP01. The sequence goes on along the minus strand of VHCW01000116.1, from coordinate 13,613 downwards.
ACACACTCGTTGCGTTTGAATCGCCGCATCGGATCCACAAGGCGCTCGCGGACATTCACGAACTTCTTGGCGACCGTCGTGTTGTCATCGCCCGCGAACTTACCAAGAAGTTCGAACAGGTCCTCCGAGATCATGTCAGTGCCCTGCGGAAAAGTCTTGAGAATCGGGCCGTCAAAGGGGAAATTACACTCCTGATCGAAGGCAACATCAAATGAACATTCCTCACCGCTGGATTCTGTCATGTGCGCTTACGCTCGTCGTCGGGTGCGCGAGCACTGCGCATCAATCCCAACAACCGCGCATCACCGAGGTTACCCGCACGACCCGCTTGATAGGATATACTCCCGCCGAACACCGCGAGGAGTTTTGCGTCGTCTGGACACGCTGCCATGCCAGCCTGGTCAAGTTTGAGTACCGGCAGGTCAATGCACCCAATGAACTCTTTGCGAAATCCTACGTGCCGACCACTCGTCGCTTCCATGTGTTCACCATCGCCGGTGATGAGTTGCGCAAGGGAGGCAAAGTCTCCGCGTGGCGCGCCAGCCTCTGGCAAAATGAACGACTGCTCGCAGAAATGAAATCGGCACTCTGGTGATCGTGCAGACCGTACTCACACAGTTTGATGCTGTTGCCCGCGCCAAGCCACGCCGTGTCGCCATTTACTGGGGCGACGACCGCATCCGTTACGGCGAACTCGCCGAACAGATCACACGCTTTGCTGCAAACCTGCAAGCCCGCGTCACATTTCACACCGGCGACCGGATCGGACTTTTCGTCAAAAACCGCCCCGAATTCATCTACGCGCTGTACGCCATCCTCAAATCCGGCGCTGTCGCTGTTCCCATCAATACATTTCTGAAATCGCCCGAGGTGCAACACATCACCGACGATTGTCGGCTCACGGCGTTGATCAGCGATGATGACCTTGGCGAGGTTGCGTCAAAAGTCGTCCGCACCAAGCTCGTCGCGCTGCGCGACCTCGACCAGACGGCAACAGGCACACCCCGCTTCATCGAACCGCAACTCGCCGACCCGGCCGTCATCATCTACACCTCCGGCACCACCGGCAAATCCAAGGGCGCCGTGCTCACCCACGCCAACTTCGCGTCCAATGTCAGTAGTTGCGTCCGCGTCCTCGAAAAGACCGCGGATGACCGGCTAACCTTGTTGCTGCCGATGTTCCACAGCTTCATGCTGACCGTTTGTATTTTCACGCCGCTTTCCATGGGCGCTGCCATCGTTCTGATCAAGTCGGTCCAACCCTTTCACCACGCCGTCAAGGAGATCATTCGGGCGCGCGCCACCATCCTGACGGGCATTCCACAACTCTTTCAGGCAATGGTGCACGCCCATGTGCCGTTTTATGTTCACTGGCTACTCAACCTGCGCCTTGCCATCTCCGGCGCCGCTCCCCTGCCCCGCGAGACCCTGGAGCAGTTCAGCCGGAAATTCCGCTTCCCGCTCCTGGAGGGCTACGGCTTGAGTGAGGCGACTCCTGTCGTTTCCTTCAATCCCATTCACGGTGTGCGAAAACCCGGTTCCGTCGGCCTGCCGATTCCGGATGTCAACGTCAAGATCTTCGACGAGAATGACAATGAACTCCCCGCCGAGGGCGTCGGCGAAATCGTCATCCGCGGCCCGAACGTCATGAGCGGTTATTGGAACCAGCCCGAGGAGAGCGCCGCGGCGTTGCGCAACGGCTGGCTCCACACCGGCGACATGGGCAAGATTGACGCCGACGGTTACATTTACATCGTGGACCGCAAGAAGGAGATGCTTCTGGTCCACGGAATGAACGTTTATCCGCGTGAGATCGAAGAAGTGCTGTACACGTTCCCCGGCCTTGCTGAAGCAGCGGTCATCGGTCGCGTGGCTGAGCGAAAGGGCGAATTGCCAGTGGCCTTTGTGAGCGCCGCCCCCAATACCACACTCGAGGCCAAGCCAATTCTTCGCCACTGCCACGAACGACTCGCCGATTACAAAGTCCCCCGCGAAATACGCATTCTCGAGAAGCTGCCCCGCACCGCCACCGGCAAGATTGCCAAGCTGGAACTCAAGAAGCTGTTGTGATCGTCGTTACTTGCCAAAGAGCACATCGAGCGTAAGGACCGCGCTCAATGGTTCCTCCGGTCCGACGAGCACGTTTGTCACCCGATAGGGCAATTCCAACGCGCGCTTGCCAACAGCATCGCTGCCCTTGCCTCTCACCTCCAGCAGCACAGTCTTGCGCGCGGGCAATACCAGTATTTTCGGCGTGGCGACTTCGGGGATTTCCGGACCGGCCTGGAGATGATAGTCAATGTCAGAGTGATTGGCGATTTGAACGACAACACGTTGTTTGCCTTTGATCGTGATTTGCGGTTTCTTGATCTGGATGGACTTCTCGAACAGGGGCTTCAGGAACTGCTCCTCGCCAATCAAACGGTTCTCAGCGTACACTGCCGTGCGTCGCGCGAACAACGCCTCCTTGATCGCATCTGCTGTTCGCTTCTCCGCAAACACCAGGGTCATCGGCCGCCGGTCGCCGGCGTGAACGTGATAATCAAGGTTCAACGGCGCATGGATGTCGGAGTTGCTGAGCATCGTGAGCTTCTTCTCCAGCGCCCAACGATGGGCTTCCGGATAATAACTGCGTCCGTTGAAGACCTCGATGCCGTGGAGTTGTTTCCCTTCCAGCAACTCAGTGTGCTCCGGATACCAACGCACAACCTTGTCTTCGGCCAGTTGCCGTTCCCAACCGGGATGGTTCCAGAAGATGAAAGCGCCCTGCTGGTGTGACGCCTTGGCCGCATCGCGCCATTCGGGCACCGCCAGTTGATTGGCGTCGCTCAGGAAAATGGCGTTCAAATGTCCCGGCGGCATGTTGCGGGTAATCTCGGAGCCGCGAATGACGATGATATCCAGTTCCGCGCCGGTTCCGCGGGCGATTTCGGCTGAGCGATTGCGATTCGAAGAAGTGACGACATCGGCGGCGCGCGGAAGGTATTCAATGTGATCCGTGATGGCGATCGCATCGAGTCCTTCGCGCCACGCCTCCTCCACGCGCACCGTCGGCCACACTGCTCCGTCGGAAAACACCGTGTGCATGTGAAAATCGCACTTGAGCGTCACATAACCGGATAGATCCGGGAGATGAATTTCACTTCGGGCGCGGATGCCCGGCTTCTCTCCCGCGACGTACACCGCGCTCAAGCAGCACAACACCACCAGCAACTGCAACATTCTTTTCATCACGATCTCCTGTTTGTTTATTTTGTCAGCGACAACGACCGCCATGGCCCAAACCAAGGAAGACTCTTCTCTCGGACACAATCGCCACGCAAGCAGTATAACCCATTTTCCGGTGGGCCGGTGGCAATGAAAACGTTTTTGTTGGCCAGCACCTGCGGGGTGCTGTGACGGATTTGGCCACCAACTTCGTAGCTCCAAAGCAACGATCCATTTCGTCCGTCCCGGCAATGCAGGCGACGGTTCATCGTGCCGAGTAAAACATCCAGCGTGCCGTCGCCATTCATGTCCGCAAGCACCGGCTCGCCAATAACCGCCTCCTTGAGCGACACCGACCAGCGTGATTGGCCGGTCGTCAGATCCAGACAAAACAGGTCGCCCTCCGCCGTGGCCAGCAGTCCAATTGGCGGCCCGGCGAGCGCGACGCGATTGCGGCTGCGTTGGCGGTTCTTGGCGTGTGCAAACGACCACAATTGTTTGCCGTCGGCTCCGTTGACCGCATACGTCTGCCCACTGTCGTTGACGGCCAGAATGTCTTCGATGCCGTCGCCATTGATGTCGGCGAGCGTCGGTTGCGACGACCAGCCGCCCGTCCCCGGAGCGCGAAATTGCCAGCGTTCTCGTCCATCAGCGAGCGCGACACCATGCAACGCGCCTTCGCCGTCAGCAACACAGGCGAAATCCTTGCCGATGGCCGGGGCGGCGGTCACCTTGGGAAGCGCGATGCTCCACTTCACGAGGCCGTTGGTGGCGCCGAGACAATGCAGCCCGTTGTCGGCATCGCCGATAAGCAGCAAGCCGTTGGCAACAGCAGGCCAGCCGATGGGAGTGTCGGGGTCGCCGGAGAGTTGTGCTTTCCAAAGCTCGGCGCCGGTGCCGGCGGCGAGGGCGCGCAGGGAGCGCGTGTGTGCGTCAGCGTCCACAACCATCCCCTCCCCCACGGCCATCCCGGTGTACGGCGGGGTTTGTGGCGAGGTGGCGAACTTCCAAAGCGGCTCGGTGTTGTCAGCGGTGTACGCGGCAATCAGGCCGGCGTGGTTCTTGGTGATGATGGCGTCGCCGGAACGCAACAGTGGCGCGTCGTAGTACGCATCCGACCGGGCAAACCATTTCTTCCGTCCGCCGACCCATGAGAAACAATACACTTTGCGCCCCGCGCCAACCGTCACGTCAGGCACGCCGTCGCGATCCACGTCTTCAAGCGAGTAGCCGCGCCCGACGATTTCGTCGAGCTTGATACGCCCAAGAACTGCGGCAGTCCTGCCGTCGAGCGCAAGGATTTCGTCCGGTCCGTTGTTGAAGATGAGATCCAGCACGCCGTCACCGTTGATCTCGGCGCCGTGCGGCGACACGGCGCGGTAATCGGTTCGCCAGACGAGATTGGTCGCGTCCGCCGCGTAACACTCGCTGCCGCGCGGGCCAACGAGTAGTTTGAGCGGTTTGCCGTTGCCATGGAGGTCGAGCCGCAATGGAAACGAATCGCTGACACCCAGCACGCGCCGTTCATCAAGCGAAACGGCGGTGTGTGTCAGCGCGTCGTCGGCCGATTGGGGCGTCGGCAACAGCGCGACGAGGCGGCCATTGCGGTCGGGGTCTTCCAATCGCATTGGCAGCAACAGCGGCGAGGCGGTTTCAACTTTCCAGACGAGTTCGCCGGCATTCGGGTTGAGCGCGTAGAGTGTTTTGTCGGCGCTGCCCACAAGCAGGAGATGGCCGGTTTCGATCTTCTGCCAGGCAAGCGCGCTTTCGACACGGCCGTTGGTGCGGAATTTCCAAAGCAACTTGCCGTTTGCACCGGAAATGGCATACACGAACCCGTCGGAGGAACCGACAAACACGTCGAGCGTGCCATCGGCGTTGACGTCCTTGAGGCGTGGCGGGCCGAGGATGGGGCCGCCGGTGGTGTAGGACCACAGGAGCTTGCCGTCCTTGCCGTTGAGGCAGTAGAGCCGGTGATCGGTCGAACCGGCAAGGACATCCGGCACGTCGTCATCATTCATCTCGGCAAGTCCGATGGGCGCTTGCACCGCGTTCTCCGCGTGGAAAAGCCAGAGGACGACGCCATTCTTTCCGGAGAGGCAATAAATCTTGCCGTCATCGTCCCCCACGACCGTGTCGCCCCAACCATCGCCATCCAGATCGGCCACCGCGGGGACGGAAAGGACGTTGCCGCTGGTCGGAACGTCCCAGACCGTGATCGGCGGCAGCGCCACGCGCACGCTGGATGTCTGGCGCGATTCGATGACCGTCTCGATTTCCTGTGCGAGATGGTTCTCGCGGTGGACGAGCGTCAGGTAAACTCCCGTGGGAAGCTCCTGCTCGACACGCGGACCGCGGAACGGCATCTTCGCGCCGGTCGGGGTGATGATGGTCACGGCGGCATCCGGCGGGTCGGTTGTGATTTCGATGCGGCCCGTGCGATGAACAAGACTCACCGGCAACGTGATCTGTTCGGCGGGCTTTGTTTCAAACGAAATCATCTGCGGCTCGTACAACGGTTCACAGCTCGCTTCCAATACGTGCTTGCCTGGTTTGAGCGTGATCGCTCGTTGCAGCGCATCCCCGGCGGCCATCACATCGTCAACGGATACGTGAGCGTCATCCGGTTGGACTTGCAGTCGAAGATGGCTCGGACGCGATGCTTGGTAGTAGTCCATGTAGTATTTGACGAAGTAGCCCACCGCAGTCAATACGACGAGGTTGATGATGGCCAGTTTCCAATGCTTGCGAATCCGTCGCCCGGCGCGCGCCATGCCGCTGACAGGGCGCGCCTCGATTGGTTCGCCGGCGAGAAACCGCTCAATGTCCCCGGCCATTTCCTGCGCGGTCTGGTAGCGCCGCTCAGGGGCTTTCTCAATCGCCTTCTGGCAAATGGTCGAGGCGTCGCGGTGCACTTTCCGGTTGATCTTGTGCGGGGGTGGCGGGTCTTCGTCGGTCACCTTCCGCAGCACGGCAAGCACGTTGTCACCTTCAAACGCCGGCATGGCCGTCAGCATTTCGTAGAGCGTGACGCCCAGCGAGAAGACATCCGACCGGCGGTCCGCTTTCGCGGTGTGCCCGCTGGCTTGTTCCGGCGACATGTAGCGCGGCGTGCCCATTACCTGCCCCGTGACGGTGAGTTGCATTTTTTCTTCGCGCGCAGCTTCCTTGGCGATGCCGAAGTCGGTGATTTTGACGCGCCCTTCCTTGTCGAGAAGGATGTTGCCGGGCTTAATGTCGCGGTGGACGACTCCGTGTTCGTGCGCATAGTGCAGCGCCTCGGCGGTGTCGTGAACGATTTCGAGAGCTTCGCGCGCCTGCATCGGGCCGCGGGCGATGCGGTCGGCCAACGTCTCGCCCTCGATGAAATCCATCGTGAAAAAGTAAAGCCCGTCATGCGTGCCGAAATCGTGGATGGGCACGACGTTGGGGTGCTGGAGTTTGGCGGCGGACTGCGCTTCCTGCAGGAAACGCTGGACGTGCTCCGGGGAAGTGGAACCGCTCTGGAGGACTTTCAACGCGACGATACGTTCCAAGCCCCGCTGGCGCGCCTTGTAAATGATGCCGACGCCGCCCCGCGCGACTTCGCCGAGTATTTCGTACTTGCCAAACTCGGTACGGCTCGACGGCTCAACCGCCAGATGCTGGCTGATCTTGCTGGCAAGCGAATCGTTCAGGGTCGGCGTGTCGTCAGGCACGTCGGAAGTATAACGTCGTCTTCTACCGTGGCAATATGAAAGGGGCAAGTCCGTGGACTTGCCCCTTTCGTGGGATTTGTGCGTTTCGTGCTTACCGGTCGAACTGGGCGTCGAAGACGATGGCGCTGCGCTTGAAGTCCATTTCCTTGACGCGGGCGCACGATTCCTTCGCGCCATGTTCGCGGTCCATGCGGCCGTCTTCCCACTCGACACTGAGAGGGCCTTGGTAGTTGACGTCATTGAGCGCGACGATGATCTCCTCGAAGTTGATGTCGCCGTGGCCAATCGAGCGGAAGTCCCAGTACCGGCGCGGGTCGCCGAACGTGGTGTGTCCGCCAAACACGCCGACGGTGCCGTCGCCGTGGCCCCACCAGACATCTTTCATGTGGGTGTGGAAAATCCGGTCGCCGAACATGCGGATGAACTTCACGTAGTCAACATGCTGGTAGCCGAGGTGGGACGGGTCGAAGTTGAAGCCGAAGCGTTTGTGTTTCTTGACGGCGGCAATGGCGCGCGCGGCGCTGGCGATGTCGAACGCGATCTCGGTCGGGTGCACTTCGAGGGCGAAGTTGACGTTGAGTTCGTCGAACGCCTTGAGGATCGGGCGGAACCGCTTCGCGAAATCGTCGAAGCCGGCCTGCCACATGGCATCGCTGGTTGGCGGGAACGCGTAGATCGAGTGCCAGATCGAGGAGCCGGTGAAACCGTTGACGACGGCGGTGGCGCCTTTCTTGCCGCCGAGGCTGGCGGGCTTCGCGTCAATGAACGCGCGCGCAGCTTGCCCGGCCTTGATCATCTTTTCGGCGGCGCGCTTGCGAACGCCTTCGGGTTCGCCGTCGCCCCACACGTCGGGCGGCAGGATGCATTGATGCCGGGCATCAATGTTGTCGCAGATCGCCTGGCCGACGAGGTGGCTGGAAATCGCGAACGCCGTCAGGCCGTGGCTGGCGAGGATGTCCCACCGGCCTTTGCAGTAGCCTTTGTCGGCGACGGCTTTGTCCACGTCGAAGTGATCGCCCCAACAGGCGAGTTCGACGCCGTCGAAGCCAAAGCTCTTGGCTTTCTGGCAGATGGTGTCGAAGGTGAGGTCGGCCCATTGGCCGGTGAAGAGTGTAACTGGTCTTGGCATTTGGAATCTCCTTTGTTGAGTTGTCGCGCCGAGAGTGATAAACAACTTCCTGCGCCCTGACAAGACCAAATGTTCACCGACACACACGCCCATCTGAGTTGGCCGGCGTTTGCCGACGATCTCCCGTCGGTGCTCGAACGCGCGCGCGCCGCAGGCGTCACACGCATTGTCAGCATCGCCACCGATCTGGCCAGCGCTTGCGCGACAATCGCGCTCGCCGAACGTCACGACGGCATCGGCGTCGCTGTCGGGCTCCACCCCGGCGACATCCCCGATGTCTCGCTTGCCGGGATGCCGGAGATCGCGAAGCTGGCAACGCATCCCAAGGTCGTCGCCATCGGTGAAACCGGGTTGGATTATTTTCGCGAAGCGCGGAAGAACCACGCGTTGCGCCAACAACAACGCGACCTGTTTTGGGCGCACCTCGGCCTGTCGAAAGAACGGCGACTACCCGCCGTCATCCACAGCCGGGATTCCGACGCCGACATGCTCGAGATTGTCGAGGCGCACGCCGAGGCGTTGCCGAAAGACTGGCGTCCGTGGGGCGTGATGCACTGTTTTACCGGCGACGCCAAGATGGCGTTCGCCTGCATCGAAGCCGGGCTGATGATCAGCTTCGCCGGCATCCTGACGTTCAAGAACTCTGCCACGATGCGCGACGTGGCGGCCAAGATTCCGCTCGATTGCGCATTATTGGAGACCGACGCGCCGTATCTCGCGCCGGAACCGAATCGCGGCCAGCGCAACGAGCCTGCGTATCTGCCGTTGACAGCGGCAGCGCTGGCGCAGATAAGAGATGTGTCGGTAGAGGAAGTGGCGCGCGTGACCAGCGCGAATGCAGAACGGTTGTTTGGAAGAATGCCTTGAGATTGCGCGGGTCCGAGGCTAGACTGCAAGCGATGAAAGCAACATTGGACGAAGTCACGAAAGAGGCTTTGGCTTTGCCGTCTGGTGAGCAGGAGGTTTTGGCCGAGAAACTGGTGGGCCATGTGGTGTCTCATGTCCCCGCGGCGGTCAAGCGGCAGCAAATGACGGAAGTGATGCGTCGGCGCGAGGAAGTGTTGAGTGGCAAAGTCACGGGAGTGTCCGCCGAACAGGTGTTTCAGGAGATTCAGGCATTGGTGCGGTGATGGAACTTGCGTTTCATCCCGAAGCGCTGACGGAGTTCAAGGCCGAGATCGTCTATTACGAGGAGAAACAACCCGGTCTTGGCGTTGCATTTGCCGACGAGATATTACGAACAATCGAATTGGCGCGGCTGTTTCCGCGACTGGGCAGTCCGGAGGAAGATAATGTGCGCAGTCTCATCACCAAGCGATTCCCGTTCGTGATCTACTACGAGGTCATGCAGGAGAAACTGTGGGTGTGGGCAGTGATGCACGCGGCACGCGAACCCGGTTATTGGAAGAAGCGCGTTCGATAGGAGGAAATCATGCGATTGTTTGAAGCCATCGTCGAAGCTAATCAGCGTGCGGTGAAAGGCGACACGCACGCGGGGTTACACGTATCGGAGTTCGGCGCCTCACTGCCAGTGGTGGTGCTGACTTGCATTGATGTGCGGTTGAACAAATTGATGCCGGGGGTGCTCGGTGTGCCGGAGGAACAATTCATCTGGCTGCGGAACGCGGGCAACATCATCACCAGTTCGCTCAGCAGCACGACCCGGTCCTTGGCGCTCGCTTGCGCCATCAAGGGCGGCAAGGAGATCGCCATCATCGGCCACACCGACTGTAAAGTCTGCCATACGAGTGTGAGCGAGTTGGTGGACAGGTTCCGCACGCTCGGTGTCGAGCGTGCGCGGTTGCCGGACAACCTTGTTGAGTATTTCGGTTTGTTCGCGAGCGAACGGCAGAACGTGATCAAGGCGGTGGACTTTGTGCGAAACAGCCCGTTGATCGGCGCGAAAGTGCCGGTGCACGGATTGTTGGTGGACATCACGACGGGCAAGCTGGAGTGGGTTGTCAACGGCTACCAGTCACTCGCGTCGGCGGTGCCGAGCGTGCAACCGGTAGCGCGCTTGAACATCGAAGGGCCGCAATTGACCAAGCCTGCGCAAATCGCGCCGGATGCAGGGGATGAACCAGTACCGAAACCGAGGATTGTTCCACCACCGGCGCCTCCGCTTCCTCCCGTGCCGCCGGTGTTACCGAAGCGACGGGCGCAGACGCGCGCGCCGTGGGAGCGTTGACAATGCGCGAAGCGCGCCCTATCATGCAGCCAACCTTTTCAGGAGAAGCCTATGACAATCGCGGCGATTAGCGGATGGTCGTTGGAACTGGCATATCTGGTCTGTCTGTGCCTCGGACTGTTTTACGGTTTCTTTGCGTGGTTGTTCAGCGCCGTCGGCGGGTTGTTCGGAGGCGGGGACCACGTCGGGGACTCACCGGGACACACCGAGGCCGAAGTTGACCAGATGGGACACGAACCCGGCACGGCGGATTCCGGAATGCATATCTCGCCGTTCAGTCCGATGGTGGTTGCCATCTTCCTTGTGGCTTTTGGCGGCACGGGGCTGGCCGCGGTCCAGATGTTCGACTGGCGCTACGGCAGCCTCGCTGTGGCCGCGCCATCGGGGTTCGTGATGGCGGCGATGACGTTTGCATTTTTCAACAAGATCTTCAAGATCACTCAAGGTTCCAGTGAACCGCACGTGCAGGAACTGGTGGGCAAGGAAGCCGAGGTCATCACGCCGATCCCCACCGACGGCCTCGGCGAGATCGCTTATGTGCGGCGCGGGTCGCGGTTCACCGCGTCAGCGCGCGCCGAGGGCGGCGTTGCGATTCCGAACCGTTCCGTCGTGACCATTGTTCGCATTGTCGGTAACACGTACTACGTGAAACGCAGTTAACCAGGAGACATCCATGACACCCATGCTTGCAGAATTCACCTTCACACTCCCGATGGCCATCGGCGCCATCGTGTTTCTGTTCTTCATCTTCTGTTCGCTCTACGCGAAACGCTACGTCAAGGTCGGCCCCAATGAGGTGCTCGTCATCTCCGGTCGCCGCCGCCGAGTGCGCGAGGCCGATGGCACCGAAAGCACGGTCGGGTTCCGCGTCACCAAGGGCGGCGGCGCCTTCGTGTGGCCCATCATTGAGAAGTACGACATCCTCTCGCTGGAGATCATGACCATTGATGTGAAGACGCCCGAAGTCTATACCATCACCGGCGTCCCCATCCTCGTGGACGGCGTGGCGCAGATCAAAGTCAAGGGCGACGACATTTCCATCGCGACCGCCGCCGAGCAGTTCCTCTCGATGAACCTCGAACAGATCATGAACATTGCCACCCAGACCCTCGAAGGCCACCTTCGCGCCATCGTCGGCACCATGACGGTCGAAGACATCTACAAGAACCGCGACGCCTTCGCCCAAAGCGTCCAGACCGTTGCCGCCGCCGACCTCGCCAACATGGGTCTGTGCATCATCAGCTTCACCTTGCGCGATATCCGCGACAACCAAGGCTACCTCGACGCCCTCGGCAAACCGCGCACCGCTCAGGTCAAACGCGACGCCATCATTGCCCAAGCCGAAGCCGACCGCGACGCCACCATCAAGAGCGCCCAAGCCAACCAAGCCGGACAGGAAGCCAAGTTCGCCGCTGACACCAAGGTTGCCGAGGCCAATCGCGACTACCAGATGAAGGTCGCCGACTACACCGCCTCCGTGAACTTGAAGAAGGCCGAAGCAGACCTCGCTTACGATCTCCAGAAGAACAAGACCAACCAAGCCGTCAAAGCCGAGGAAATCCAAGTCACCGTCATCGAGAAACAGAAACAGATCGAAGTGCAAGAAAAAGAAATCATGCGCAAGCAGAAGGAACTCGAAGCCACCGTCAGCCGTCCCGCCGACGCCGAGCGTTACCGCGTCCAGACCTTGGCCGAAGCCGAGAAGTTCAAGCTCCAGACCGAAGCCACCGGCCAAGCCGAAGCCAAACGTCAGGTCGGCAAAGGCGAAGCCGACGCCAACAAAGCCCGAGGTCTCGCCGAGGCCGACATCATCCTCGCCCAAGGCAAATCCACCGCCGAAGCCATGCAGAAGAAAGCCGACGCGTGGCGCTCCTACAACGAAGCCGCCATCCTCCAACTCTTCCTCGAAAACGCCCCCGCGATTGCCAAGGCGATTTCCGAGCCGCTGGCCAAGACCGAGAAGATCGTCGTCATCAGCAACGGCGGCGAAGGCACCTCTGCTGGCACGAACAAGATCACCAAGGATGTCACCACCATCATGTCCCAAATCCCCGAAGTAGTGAAAACCCTCAGCGGCGTGGACATCAACGCCCTCCTAGCCAAGCTGGAAAAGATCGGAGACAAACCGGCGGCAGAGAAGAAGTAAGGAGCATTTGGAGATGAAGGATACTAGGCGATCCATTGGTTTGATATTCACTGCGATCTTCATGTTGTGTTTCTTTTGCTCACCGGGGGCGACAGAAGAAGCCAGTGGAATAAGACTGCGTGTAAAAGATAAGAAGGGGAATATTGCGGCTGTTGAGAATGCTTATCTAGAATACTACTACTCCCGGAGGCTAAACTGGTGGGCGTCAGATCGGGTGAAGTCATCCTCCATGTCTTTTGACGCCACTAAAGGCTCGTCGGTGCTGACAATACAATTAAGCGAAATTGCACGAATTGAGAGGGCAGATAACAAGTGGCTCATTGAATTCCGCAATACACAGAGTAGCATCTTCGATGTTCTTAAAATAGGGTACGATGAAGATTTCTTTGTCTCAGGAACCCAGATCATTGCCGGGCGCGCAGCTAACTACACGGAGAGGCTCTCAAATACAGATCAAATATGGGTTGATGCCGTACCGACCAGCAGCAAGCTCGTGCCTGCCCTCGATGTACAGACGCTAACGGAAGACCTACGCAAGCAATTAAGCATTAATATTGGGACGCAGGGAGTGTTGCTCAACAAGGACTTTCGCGGCTTACCTGCGGGTATTGTAATTGACTCGATCTATCACAGGTTTATGGGGACGCGAGAGCAATTTCTGGCCGAATGGGATAAGCACAAAGCGGACGCGAACATTCTTATCGGCTACTGGCAAAAGGGGAAGAACGACAAATGGGAACGACAGATGAAATTCGTAGTTCTTTCTGAGAACTACCGTCCGGAGCCAACGGCAGAACGATTCTTAAAAGTTTGTGATAATCTTCAGGCTCCAGATCTTAGGGCGATCATACGCATGTCATATGTCCATGACAAATTTCAGAAAGAAGTGGGTGCACTCACCAACAACGCGAATCCCAACAGCGAATCAGCGACCAAAGATGCACTCATCAAAGCGAAGGCTTCCTATGATGATAAGGTCGGAACTCCAGAAATCGTCAAGGTGCGCACTGCCGTTCTGCAGTCCCTCTCGGACAACGCTCCGCTTCTGCAAAAAATTCTGTTGCGCTCACTCGATAAGACTACGAAAGACCGTGAAGCCCTTATTGTTGATCTTTTAGCCCATTTGTTTCACCGTACGAAAGGTTGTGATGGTTTTTCGATTTGATTGAGGCTCTGAACCCTCTGCCCAAGAGTCATCAGCAGTTTCAAAGGACGACGGCCTCTGCGGAGGCCGCGTCGGGCGGG
>VHCW01000115.1 GCA_016871575.1 Verrucomicrobiota bacterium | reverse complement strand
GTTGTCTTGGCCCGTTTGATTTGCTTGCTTCTCTGCGTGAAGCTGGCATTGTAGAACTCACGTTGCGGTCTATCCGTTCATTGGTGTGTGCCCGTAGCTCAATTGGATAGAGCGTTGGCCTCCGGAGCCAAAGGTTGTGGGTTCAACTCCCGCCGGGCATACCAATCCCCACTTGCTTTTTTATGGACGCATTCCAGCAGCGATACAAATGAATCCCTGTTGGAGAGGGCGCGGTTGACGGGCGCGATGGTGTTGCTCATACTGTCCGGACATGCAACCGCGAGGAACCCAGGCCATGAAACGTGCCACATTTGTGTTGTTGTTCTTTGTTGCCGGGCTGCGTTGTGCCATGCAGGCATCCGCCGAGGCGCCATGCAAGAATACGGACACCATCAAACTGCAACCGCCGGCGCATCTGGTCTTCGTGGGCGACAGCCTGACGGCGTTGTTTTCCGCCAGCAATTATGTCGCGAAAGTGCGCGCGCGCCTTCAAGCGCGGTTTGGCGACGCGGTGCGCGTGACCAACGCGGGCGTGGGCGGCGACTACATCACGCGCGTGCAGGCGCGGCTGGAGAAGGACGTGTTGAAGCTTGCGCCGAAGCCGACCCACGTGTTCATCTTCCTCGGCCACAACGACAGCAAGCTGAAGTCGTCCAGCAACTACGAGGAACCGGTGGTGACGCCGGAGGATTTTGACCGGCAGTATCGCGAGGTGGTCGCGACCATTCAGAAAACGCTTCGCGCGAGGGTGATCGTCTTGTCGGCCACGTCGTCGGTCTATGAAACCACGAAAGCCACGGCGGCGAAGGCTGCCGCTGCCGGCAGAGCGCACAATCTGTTCGGCAAACCGGAGGCGCTGGAGCGGTTCAACGCCATCGCCCGCAAAGTCGCCGCGGACCTCGGCGCCGATTACGTGGACTTGTACGAGCCGACCCGCGCGCATCCTGACAAGCCCGGCCTGTTCACCAAGGACGGCGTCCACATCAACGACGCCGGCAACATGCTGGTCGCGCGGGAGGTTTTGCGGTATCTCTCCCGGTGAACTCAAAAAATAAAACCTGTAACCATTGTGCTGGGCGTACCGTCTAGAGCAGTGGACAACATGAAACCAAACCAATCTACAACCCCAAGGAAAGGAAACCGTATGTTCACAAAATCCCTCTCAATAGCGCTGTTGCTGGGCGGCACGCTGAGCCTGCAACCAGTTATCGGCGCCGAGCGTCCCAAGGCCACCGGCGGCGACCCGTCGCGCCAGCGGATGATCGAACTGGCGGATGAGATGAAACTCTCCGAAGATCAGCGAACCCAAATGCGCGACTTGTTCGAGGCCCAGGCTGAAAAGTTCAAGGCAATCCGCGCTGACGCCAACCTGTCGCCCGAAGAGAAAATGCAGAAGATCAAGGCCATCCAGGAGGAAATGGAGCCGCAAGTGAAGAAACTCCTCAACGCGGAACAATTCGTCATCTGGCAGGATGCACGCGAGAAGATGTTCGCCGCGGGCGCCGGCTCTTCGCCCGGAGACCGGATGCGCGAGAGGCTGCAGGAAGCGATGGCCGACTTGAATCTGACTGACGACCAGAAGGCGAAGCTCAAGGAAGTGTTCGCCGGTCAAGGCGAGAAACTCAAGGAGCTGCGCGCCAACACCAGCTTGTCGCCCGAAGAAAAAATGCGGGAGTTCCGCGCCATGCAAGAGAAGATGGACCCAGAAGTGAAGGCGATTCTCACTTCCGAGCAGTTTGCCAAGTGGCAGGAAAAGCGCGAGAAGATGCGCGCGCAATTCCAGAAGTTTGGAAAAAAGCAGTAATATATCGGCGCAATTGCAGATGGTGGAACGGGCGTCCTGCCCGTTCCACTATTTTCCCGCCGACCAGCGGATGGCGCGCAGAATCAATTCCTTGTAGTTCGGGTTGACCCACGCCTTGTTGTCGTGGCCGAAAATCAGGTAGCAGACGCGGCTCTTGCCGTACTGCGTCGTCCACGCAATCTCGCGAGTGCACTTCGGATGATCAGTCGTCAACAACACGTGCGACGACGGCGCAACGTAATAGCCACCGTATGTCTCATCGTGAATGGTGAAATCGGTGAGTCCTTTGGTGATCGGGTGCTTCTTGTCGGCGATGGTGACGTTTATCTCTTGATCATGCGCCCACGTGGACTTTGGAAGTTCCTTCCCGTCAATCACCGACGGCTTGAGAAGAAACTTGCCGCCGATGATCTTGGTGTATTCAGGCCAGTTGGTGTGTGACGCAATGCTGTGATGCGTGGCGACGAGACCGATGCCCTTATTCTTGAGCAAATCAGCGAACGCCTGCTGTTGTTCCGTCGTGATCTGCCTGACCATGTCATACAGCACGATGGCATCGTAGTCTTTCTCCAACCCCGGCTTCAGCATGTCGGCGTCCTTCGGTAGCTCGCATTTGGTGTATGTCACGCCCGGCAATGCGTCCCAGAACGCGTAGAACTCTTTCTCCTGAAACTTGTGTCCGCCGTGCGTGAACAGCACGCGCAACGGTTTTGCGGTTGTTGCGTTGACAGCCAACGCGCTCAGCAACAAACAAACGACGATCATCATCTTTTTCATGGTTTAGCTCCTGCCGTTCAGGATACGTTGTCCCCACTCTCTGTCCACATAAATTGCAGGCTGGCATGAGCCTAGTGACCTTGCTTTGCGGAGGCATGAAAATCGGCGATTTACCGCTGCTGAGCTTACGGCAGCATGAGGCGCGTCCAAGTGACGACTTGTCCAGTCTGCTGAACTACTTCAGGCAACGATGAAGAAGGATGAAGTATGCAGCCTGACTCCGAACTCAACCAACTGGTGTTGCGGTATTGACGGCAGGTGATCATGCAAGCTATATAACCGCGCATAAATAATTCGACATAACGCGAGGCGCAGGTATACTGCGGAAGCAGTATGAACCCTGTATTTGCTCGTGGAAATCAACGCACCGCGCAACGCCTGATCGCGTTGCGACGGCAAGCGATCCAAGACAACGCGGCGCGCGTCGCCCAACGCCTGCACGCCATCGTGCTCAGTCTCGAAGGCCGCACCGCCCCCGAAATCGCCGGTCTGCTCAAAGTCCATCGCAGCACCGTCCCGCTGTGGATCCAACAGTGGAATCACCAGCGCGAAGACGGATTGCTCGAAGGCCATCGCAGCGGGCGCCCCTCCCAACTCACGGCCCGTCAGCGTCAACAACTCCAAGACATCCTCGATAGCGGCCCGGTGGCCTATGGGTTGGACACCGGCGTGTGGACCTCGCCGATCATCGGCGAGGTGATCGCCCAGGAGTGGGACGTGCGCTTTCATCCCGGCCATGTGCGCAAGCTGTTGCGGCAACTGGGCTATTCCGTGCAGCGACCGACCACGCGGCTGGTGCAGGCCGATCCGGTGAAGAAACACCGGTGGGTTCGCTACCGGTATCCCCCGCTAAAAAAAAGGCCCGGGCCGAAGAAGCGGTAATTGTGTTTGAGGATGAAGCGTCGTTTCGCCAGACGCCGACCACGCATCAGACGTGGGCGCGATTGGGGTGTCAGCCGCAGGTGCCGACGCGCGGCGAACGCCACACGCAAAAGGTCTTTGGGGCGGTGGCCGTGGCACGGGCGCGGTTCGCCTATCGCCACCAAAGCGAGTACTTTGCCCACGACAGTTATGTGGCGTTTCTGGAGGAGGTGGTATTGCCGCGCTTCTATCGGCGCGGGCATCGGGTGTACCTGATTCAGGACAATGCGTCCTATCACAAACACACGGACACGTATGTCTGGTTCGCGCAGCAGCGGCGACGGATGGAAGTCTTTCAGTTGCCGCCGTACTGTCCGGAACTGAATGCGACCGAACGGTTCTGGCATCACACGCGGATGCGGGCGACGCACAACCGGTACTTCGAAAGTCCTGAGCAGTTGCGCGACACCTTGTTGCACACGTTCGAGGAAATGGCGCAGCGCCCGTCGCAGATCAGCAATCGTCTGGCCCCTTTCTTATAACCACTATGTCGAAATACTTATGCGCGTGTATATAGGGACCACATCCGTGCCGGATGCGCGAGAAGAACGTGCCGGCGTTGTAGCGCTGCGTTGCTCATGAGTGACACCAGAACACAGGTTCGTCTCCGCCTCGGCGGACAAGCGCTGGTGCGCGGGGAATACGCGGCGGCGGAGCGCCGCGACTATCGCTTTCACTTGTATTCACGCGAACGACGGGTTAGTTCCTTCTCGTCGGGTGCACCGGTGAAAATCCAGAGACGATATTTCAGCACCAAAGGCTTGTCCTTCGTCAGCGTGGCGACGGTGTCTTTCGCCGGGAACAACGGCTGTAACCAGTTCAGTTTTGGATACTCCGCCCATTCGCTCGTGTTATTACCGGGATGCTGGAAGATCGCCACCGACACCGGCCCCTTTCCCTCCGGCGGCACGCCACTGATGACGCCCCAGCTTTGGTTCGTGACAATCACCTGCTCCTGCCGTTCTGAAAACCGGAGGTTCAATCCGCCGTACATGTTTTGTTTCCGTCGCGCAATCGTCACCGGCTCGTTTATAGCCGTCAGACGGAACTCCAAATCCACCACGCGGCCCGGCGACACGCGAATCGTCGCCCGCTCGCGCACAATCGGCTCGGTGTCACCCCATTTCCAGACGTTCTCCGCCTCGATAATGCCGCCTTTCTGTCGCAGCATCTTGACCGGGCGCGCGAACACGCCTTGCAACGCGTGCAGGTCGTGCATCTCGCCGCGATACGTGACTTCCGGCCACGCCCAGTAAATGCCCCGGTGATGCGGATGGTCCTTTGGATAATCCGCCGTCAACACTTCGCCATTCGGGCCGTAGAGTGGATGGATGTAATTGCTGCGCGCCACCGCATATTTGCCGGTGACGCCGGCGGGTGCCGACACGGTCCCGAAGTTGTACGTCAACACCGGCTGCCCGTTGTCTTCAATCGTGTACTGCTGAGTTGTCTCATCCACTTTGATGGACAGGCCGGCCCACGCGCTGACACTCAGCAAACCAATCAGACAACACGTTGTTTTCATTCCTTCGTACTTGGTAGTGCCTTGGGGCTGACGGCGGTGAGGGTTTGCATCTGGCGGATGGCGATTTGATTGAGGCGTTTGAGGCGTTCGCCCTGCGGGAGGTTCATGTGGATGAATTCGGCGTTCATGCCTTCGATGTTGGCGAGGACAAGGAGTTGCTCGACGAGTGGCGTACTCGCGCATGTTGCCTTCGAGTTTGGGATTGGCGGCGCGCCATTCGGCGGCGGTCTGGCCGAACAGGCGACATTGAGCAGATCGGCTTCGGTGGCGTAGGTGATGGCCGCCTGCGCGGGAGTGACGACGGCGGGGATGAGGTGGGCTTTGATGGCGTCGGTGTGGATGCGGTAATTGAGCTTGGAAAGGGTGCGATTCAGGTTCCACGCGAGGGAAAGCCGGCGGTTTTCGTCGTCCTTGAGGCGCTGGAACTCCTTGATGAGGTAAATCTTGAACTCGGGGCTGATCCACATTCCGAATTCAAAAGCGATGTCCTTGTGGGCATAGGTGCCTCCGTAGCGACCGGCGCTCGCCTTCAAGCCGATGGCTTTGGTCTTTTCAACCCATTCTTTCACGCTGAGTTTGTAACTGTGCAGGCCGGCCTGACTTCTAATTATGGCGAATTCGCCAGAATTAAAATGCGGATTGTGAACGGACTCCCAAATGCCAAGAAACTCGATGGTGTTGCGGTTGCGCAGCCAGTCGGAGATGAAAAACTCCCCGTCCTTGGCCTTCAGCATGTCGGTCAGTGAAATGTAGTCTTTGTTCTGAAAAGAGATGATGCTGACTGCTGTCCCTTGGACTTCGATAGTGGATTTCTTTGGATTGCTCATGCCGGGACACCTCTCGGCTTCAGGTGAATCTCATTTCCTCCTTTTCCCTGATTGCAACTGTTTCAGCGCGGCTTGGGCTTGTTGTTTCTCTTCGGGGCGAGGCGCGGCATCGGCAATTTTCTGGAGCCATGCCGCTTTTTCATCCTTGGCAATCACGGATTGCTGGACAATGCGAATGGCGCCGCGCGCGGCCAACACGCGCAGCTTGAGATCGGTCTCGCCACGGCACAATGCCAGCAACGGTTCCAGCGCTGATTCATCGCGCCAGTCGGCCAGCGCACGCACAGCCGCGTCCTTGTCATTGCCTTTTGTCGCGGCCATCACCGCGTCGAGCGCCGCTTTGCCGCCAAACGCCGGCAACAACGCCAGTCCCCACGCCGGCACTTTGAGCAGCGCGGCAATGCAGCGGGCATCGTCGCCAATGCGCGGCCCGGCGGCAGCGATTGCCTTGGTGGCGTCGTCACGGACTTTTTCGTCCTTCGATGCCAAGGCAATGAGTTGCTCGATTTCCGCCGGACCGGCGAGTGCGCCGAGCGCGGCAAACGCCTGTTTCGAGATGGATGGGTTGTGAAGGAGCGGCATGACAGCGCCGACTTGCGAGCGGGCGCGCCGCGCTGCGAGTAGTTCAAGGGCGGCGGCCTGCGATTTCGGCGAGGCGAGCGCCTTGGCAATCTCGGCATCCACTTGCGGCCCGTGCATCGGGTGCAACGCCAATGAGGCGGCTCGCTGGATGGAAGCTTCTTCGTCGCCAAGCCCCGCAATCATCAATGCCATGTTGCGCGGGTCGCCGCGCCGGGCGATGGCCTCAAACAACAAACGGCGCGGCTCGCCTGTTGCGCGTTGGAGAGCGGCGATCAGGCCGATGTCGGACGGCATCCGCGAAAGTTGACGTGAAACTTGTTCGCGCACAGATGGGGCAGGGTCGTCGAGCATGGCGAGCAAGGTGGGTTGTGCCGCATATCCGTGCACTGAGGTCAGCAACGCCACGGCGCCACAACGAACCACCGGTGGTTTTGCGCGCAAGAGGTCGAGCGCGACGCGAGCCGATTCGGTTTTGCGACCGATCTCGGCAAGACTCTCGCCGTGTCGCAAGTAAGCCGTGGCGACCGCATCGTCGGCGAGCCGGGCGCGCAGGAGGCGGGCAGCGCGCGGCGAAGTTGTGCGCGAAAGCGCGTAGAGACAGACATCCTTGAGGTCGCCCGTTGCGGTGTCGAGGTGTCGCGCGCACGCATCCACTACGCCGGCACTGCGAAGGTCGCCAAGGGCTTTGACGACAGCAACGAGATTGGAGCCTTGTGAGTGCGGGAGTGCGTCCAGCAAGGTGCGTTCGGCTTGCGGGCCGCCGGTAATGATGAGTTGGCGGATGGCAGGATCGTCGGGAATGTTCACCGACGCCGCGAGAAGAATGATGGCGAGAAGGTTCATAGGTGCCACGGGGATCGCATGGGTTGGTCAATGAGACGGTTGGCTTCGTCGTCGCCGATGAAACGCAAGGCGACAGGATCGAACTTGAGGCTGCGCCCCAGCTTCACGGCGCAGGCGGCCATCTGCACCATGATGCAGGAACGCGAGGCGTTCTGCTCGTTGAGCACAAACGGTTGCCGGGTCTGAACGCACTTCGCAAAGTCGTCGTTCGCCGGTGGAAGGTCAGGAAGATCGGCAACCTTGCGGGCGAGGTTCGGAATGTCGGAACGCAGGCCGGGCCAGATTTTGCCAAGCGGTCCTTCGAGGTACGGCGCGTCTTTTTCCCGGTTGTCGCCGTCGAGGATGATCGCGCAGCCGTCGGCGTATTTCATCGTGACGCGACGCCACGGAATGACGGCGTCGGCCGGTTGCGGCGGCGTGTCAACCTCGACGCTGACGGGGCTGGTATCGTCCTTGCCAAGGATGAACTGGACGGGATCGAGGTAATGTTGCCCCATGTCGCCGAGGCCGCCGGCATCGTAATCCCAGTAGCCGCGAAAACTGCTGTGGACGCGGTGCGGGAAATACGGTTTGTATGGCGCGGGGCCGAGCCAAAGGTTGTAGTCGAGGTTGGGCGGAACAGGCTCCGGGGGAACATCGGTCTTGCCGCTCCAGAGTTCGAGTTTCCAGTTGAATCCCGTGGCGGCGCCGACAATGACTTTGATTGGCCAGCCGAGCAAACCGTTGGCGACGATTTTTCGCAACGGCGCCGCCGGCGTGCCGAACCCGTAGAGGCTGCTGGAGAAACGGAACCAGGTGTTGATGCGGAAGATTCGCTGGCGACGCTGGACGATGTCGCGCGAGCGGATGGCCTCGCCGATGGTGCGCGCCATCGGTTTCTCGCACCAGATGTCCTTGCCGGCCTCGGCGGCTAACACAGTCATCAGCGCGTGCCAATGCGGCGGCGTGCAGATGTGGACGATGTCAATGTCCGAACGCGCGAGGATTTCGCGGAAGTCGCGGTAGCCTTTGACTTCCGGCGGCTGGTCTTTCATCCGGTTGGCGAGGCGCTGGCTGTCGGGATCGCAAAGCGCCAACAGGCGGGCATGGGTCATCCGCAAGTGCGAGGCGCTGATGCCGCCGCAGCCGATGATGGCGTGGGTGAGCTGATCGCTCGGCGGCGTCTGGCCGGGGCCGCCCAGCACGTGGCGCGGGACGATGGTGAAGGCGCCGGCGGCAGCAACGGTGCGGATGAAATCACGGCGAGTGAAACTGGATTTCATAATGCACAGCTTTGTAGCCGGTGACAGCGTCACTGGCAAGATGCTTTCCGTGAGAGTGTGAGAGTGCAATGCAAGGTTTGTTCTCTTGTTCGGCAGCGGTCTCCTGACCGCGCCGTTTCGTTTGACCGTGAGGTCTCCGGAGCCGGCAAGCAGCGAGACCTTCGGTCGAATCCTGTGCGGGGGTCAGGAGACCCTCGCACAACTGTGGGATTGTTCGTAGTGAGCCACGCAGCGAAGCGAAGTGGCGTGGTGACGGCACTCCGCCGACGCTCCGTGCCTGACTACGAACGGGATTCGAAAATCGTCAGTGCAGTTTGACGGCGAAGTCGGCGACTGTTGGCTCGGCGAGGCGCGCGTAGTCGGCGTAGCTCATGCGGATGGCGTCCGTGTGGGTGCCGGCCTCGAAGACGATGTAGTCGTCCTCCGTGAGGCTTTTGTCCACCCAGGTCGGGACATCGTAGAGTTTGCCAAACGGTGGCATGGTGCCGACGGCGCAATCGGGAAACGTGTCCTTGAACTCCGCCTCCGTGGCCAGCAACGCGCGCGCGCCGCTGAGCCGCTCGATGCGTTCCAGTTCGATGCGATGGTCGGCAGGCAACACCGCCATGATCATCTGGTCACCGGTCTTGACCATCACAACCTTCGCGTGGTAGCGGCCCTTGATGCCCTCGATGGCGGACAGTTCCTGCGCTGTGAACGCTTCGGGATGGTGCAGGACGGTGTAGCGGACTTTGTGTTGGTTGAGGAACTCAATCAGTTTGGCGGGAATAGCCATGGTTCACCTCCGACGGTAGTGTAGGCGCATTTCACCAGAATTTCCAGTCGCCGCGCCACAGAACCCACGCGGCGAGCGCGGCATTGCTGGTGGCGTGGGCGATGACGCAGGCGAACAGGCTTTTGCGCCGGTAATACAGCCAGTTGTAGAGCGCGCCGCAGACCACCCCGGCGAGCCACTGGCTGTGTTCCATGCCGAAGAGCGCGACCGTGATGGCAAATGATGGAAGCGTGTAGAGGCCGACGGGCACTTTTTTGAAATCCTCCTCCACCAGCCAGCGAATGAGGAAGCCGCGCCAGAACAATTCCTCCATCAACGGAACGATGAGAACAGCGCCGGTGACGCGAACAGCGATGAACAGGTGTTCGCCGGTCGGCTTGAAGATGTCGGGCTTGAATTGCGGGTAGTACGGGTCGAGCAGGATCCAGAAGGCGATGGCCACGAGACCAACCGCGATGTCCAGAAACGAAAAGCTCGGCTTCAGTTCTTCGTAGCGATTATGAAAAATCCACAGCAAGGCCGCGACGATGGCGATCTTGATCGGATAAATCCACAGGACATTCTTCGAGTCCTGCACGAGCATGATCAACATGTACGCCGCCATCGGGGCGACGTACGGCAGCCAAGGACGTCTGGCGGCAGGGTCGTTCACGGTGGAAAGGAGTCGAGCCGTTTCAATGCCGCGGCGTTCTTGAGGAAGGCGTATTTCTGACGGGCTTGTTCATGGTGGAACCGGGCCGCCTCGCGGTCGCCGGCAGCCGCGCAACAGCGCGCAAGCCATTCATGCGCGCCGGCGATGCCGGCGGGATTGCCTTCCGCGCGAAACCCCTCCAACGCCTGTGTGAAACGCGCGCGCGCCGCCGCGATCTGGCCGGCGACAAGGGCGGCGCGGCCGAGATTCAACTGCGTGATCGCCGCTTTCGGGTCGGCAGCGAGGGCGGCATCGAGAAGTTTTTGGGCGCGGTCGGCGTCGCCGGGCTGATTGCGTTCCAGCAAGAGGGCGGCGAGATCGTTTTGGATGATGAGCGTGGCAGCAGGCGCGCCGGCGGCCAACGGCAATGCTTGTTCTGCGGTCTCGATGGCAGGCGCGAGGCGTCCCAGTTTTTGGTGGCACTGCGCGAGGCCGGCGAGGTTCAACGCTTGGTCGGCAGTGCGTTTGAGCCGTTGGTTGATGGCGAGGGCGCGTTCATAGGCGGCGATGGCGGCATCGAATTGGCCGTCGTGCTGAAGGGCGCGCGCCTGGTTGTGGCGGGCAGCGGCTTCGCCGGCGTGATCGTCGAACGCATTGAGGAGGTCGGCGGTCTTCCCGAAATTGCGCGCGGCGGCCTTCCAGTTCTGGTCTTGGTAGGCGGCGTAGGCCGTGTCTTGCGCGATTTGTTTCTGGCGAAGCTGTTCGTTGACGGGCGGGGCAGGTGTGGTGGAACAACCCTGCAGCAATGCGACAAGGGCGGCTGTGAATAGAAGACGCGCAATCATGGCCGTCCTCCCCCGATGTTCGGTTCGAGAATCGGTGGCGGCAGTTCGAGTTTGGGCGTGGGGAATGCGCTCTTGAGCAGCCAGTGGCGTTTGAGGCCGCGAAGGAGGTCTTCGGTCTCGATCAGCAGATCGTTGACGTTGCCGATGATGCTGTCGTTGTCTTGAACCTGATCGTTGAGGTTGGAGGTGATCAGGGAGACGTTCAGCAGGATTTTGTTGAGGTTGGCGGTGATCTCCGGGATCTGGGTGTTGACGTTGGTGATGACAGTGTTCGCGGAACCAATCGTGGTATTGACGCTGCCGATGGTGGTGTTGACGGAGGTGAGCGTGTTGGTCACGGAGTCGAGCGTGGCATCGAGGCGGACGCTGAGGTTGGTGGGAATAAGCCACTGGCCGAGGGAACCGTTCTGGTTGGTGAGATTTGCCGTGATGACTTGGGCGTTGAGGAGGATGGGTTTGGCCTCGACGAGGAGAAGGTTCACGTTGCTGGTGATCTGGACGACGTTGGCAAGCGTGGCATTGACTTGATTGGTCATTCCGAAGACGCCGGGCAACGCTTCTTCCACTTGATTGATGAGTTTCTGGGCGCGGTCGCTGATGGCCGCGTCTTCGAGGGCGGGCACGTACAGGCCCTTGGGCATCTTGGCGATGGGAACCATCTTGTCCTTGTCGAGGACTTGGTGGGGACGCCCATCGCGCTCGGCAACCGTCGGTTTGCCGTCAACGCCGGGCAGCAGCTCGATTTTTCGTCCGCCGAGCAGGCTGGAGTTGATTCGCAATTTCGAGTCGGACCAGATGTAGCCGTAATACGGTTGGCGCACGCCGAAGCCGATGAAGATTTTATAGTAGGAGTCGGGCGGTTGCGCTTCGATCTCGGTGATTTCGCCGACGTTGAATCCCATGAGGACGACCGGATCGCCGAGCTTGAGTCCTTCCGCGCTCATCAACAGCGTATAGTACCGGCACGTGGGAATGAACCAGCCTTTGCGCGCCGCCGTGTCGTACAGGTAATAGCCGAAGCCGAACAACAACAGCACTGCCGCCAGCACGACAAAGAGCGTGACGATTTTCTCGACGCGATGCAGCCGCGTCCGCAATTGGGGAGTAAGGTCTTGAAGTGCCATGTCAGTCCACCATGATGTACTCGCGCCAGGACGCCTCGGCGCCGGCCCGCACCTGGTCGGGGCCGCCGAGGACGGTGAAACGTCCGTCCTGAACCAGCGCGAATTGTTTTGCCGTGTCCAGCCACAAGGAAAAATCGTTGGTGCCAACCACCACGGTCACGCCCTCGGCAGTAAGGCCGGCCAACTGTTTGCGCCACCACGCCGCGTCGCGGGTTCGTCCCACCGGCGGGTTGTCCACGAAGAGCGCCTCTTTTGGCATGATCAGCGCGCGCGCGAGGCTGACGCGTTGCTGCCAGACCTGATTGAGCCGGCCCGGAAGCAGGTTGACGTGCGCGCACAAGCCGATCCGATCCAGCCATTCCGTGACTTTCGCCGCGATTTCTTCGTCCGTCAGCGTCGTGTGATATTGCATCGCCAACGCCATGTTTTGTCCCACCGTCAGTTGAGGGAACAACCGCCCGCCTTCCTCGAACACAAAACCGATCCGCTGACGCCACTGGATTTGCTCGGCCTCCGTCGCCTCGGACAATGCCCGTCCAAAAAATCGCAGCACGCCGTCGCCGGGCCGGTTCAACCCGGCGGCGGTCGCCAGCAATGAGCTTTTACCGGACCCCGGCGGACCGCCAACGACCCAGAAATCACCGCGGGCGATGCGCCATTGGACGCCTTGAAGGAGCGGCGTCTCACCCTCTTCGGGGTGCATCACGTTCACTTCTTCCAATTCGATGATCCATTCGGTTTCCATGTCACACAAACAGGTAGGCTACGATGAATACCGCATCCAACAGCACACAACCAACCACCGCTTCCACCACCGCGCGCGTCGTCACGCCCGACACTTCCTCCACCTTCAACGGCCGCGCCAGCCCGTGATAACAGCTCACCACCGCGATGATGCCGCCGAACAAGGCCGTCTTCCACGCGAACAACAAAAAGTCCTGCCACCGCATCGCCTGTCCCAGTTGGCCAAAATACTCCACCAACGTCATCGGCACGTCCTGCACAAACGCAAACAACCAGCCGCACCCAAACGTGATCACCATCAAATAGGTCGCCAGACAGAACACCGACACCGCCAACCCGATCACGCGCGGCATCACCAGGTAATGCACCGTGTCAATCCCCAGCGCCTCCAGCGCCTCGACCTCGCCCATCGCGCGCGCCGTGCCCAGTTCCACGACGTTCGCCGTGCCGGCGCGCGCCAGCACCAGCAGCGCCGTCAACAACGGCCCCAACTCGCGCATCACCACCGTCACCATCACCGTGCCGATGTATTCCTGCGCGCCCACGCGCGTCAGCAACGACACTGTCTGCCCCACGATGACAAGACCGAGCGCCGCCGCGATGAACGCGACCATTGCAAAGAGCCGAACACCCGCGCGCCAGATTTGTTCGTAGATCAACGGATGAACCACGCGCCGCGCGGTGTTGAACTTGGTGATCGTGACCCCGGTGGTGATGATCGCAAACGCGCCCAGCTCGCGCAACAAATCCATCCCGCGAACGATCCAGTTGCCCGTTGTCGCTCGGTACAATCTCCAGACTGATTTGGTCGCCGCTATCACCATGATGAGTGCGCCCTATTTTGCCCTCTGACCCGACAGAACACAAGCTGTTACTCCAACCACAAACCGTGAACCGATTGACAACTCATCGCGAGCGACAACCACTGTTTCAAAGTCAGCCCCCTCCGCACACCGACTCTGCCTTCGTCTGGCAAGGTAGAATGAAGAATGTGGGGCAGGTTTGCAACCTGCCTCCTTGGAATTGAGACCAACACGGCACGACACCCCGGCGAGATTCCAGAATCTACCGGACACCTCCGGTAACTCCTCTCCGTCCACAATTTGTTGTAGGCCGACTCTGCGAGTCGGCGAAATCCCCAGCAACAACGCCGCTTCGCAGAAGCGGCCTACAACACCCATCTCCTCAAACCGAGTTACCGGAGGCGCCCTGCCAGGGGGAGCAAGGCAACTTTTAATGGGGGGCACATAAGGTGAAATCAGTTGAGGGAGGGATTGGCACAACCCATGTGGGGAAACAGTTGCGCCCACCGACCATTCCGCCAGTACTCTTGCAACACCAACA
>VHCW01000114.1 GCA_016871575.1 Verrucomicrobiota bacterium | reverse complement strand
GCGTCACCAATACCGACTTCAGCAGCGCCCTGACCGGTTACATCGGCGCGCCCTACGTCGGCCTCAGCGGCGGCAACGGCACCGGCGCGACCGCCGTGGCCCTGTTTAATTATCTCACCGGCAGCGTGACCGGCATCCTCGTCACCAGCTACGGCACCGGCTACCAAAGCGGCGACAGCGTCACGGTCACCGTCACCGGCGGCGGCCAGACGAATTCCACGTACACCGCGCTTCTCGGCGACAACACCGGCATCGGCGGCGGCCTGACCAAGCTCGGCAGCGGCACGCTGATCTTCAGCAACTACAACACCTATGTGGGTGACACCTTCATCAATCAGGGTCTCCTCTGGTTCAACGACACCAACGCCATCCCCACCACGACCACCATCTATCTGAACTCCGGCGCCGCCGTGGCGCTCAACATGGGCGACCTCGCCTCGAATCTGTTGCCCCGCCTCGGCAACGCCACCAGCAGCGACGGCATGTTGGCGCTGCACGCCGTTAATGCGAATGAGAACTTCGACTTCACCGCGTCGGACTACACCAACCTCATCTTCGGCGCCGCTTCCTCATTCACCTACGGCGGCACGTTTGCGCCGTTCGAGGAGTCCAACATCAGGTACTGGCGTCTCGGCGCGTACACCAATGCCACGCTCACGTTTACCAACGAAATCACCCTCGGCGCCGGCGGCACCTCGTTGGAAATCAACAAGGGCGGGTTCGCCGGCACCGTCGTGCTCACCTCGACCAACAACGCGCTGACCACCGAGATCCTCATTGACGGCGGCACGCTCACCATCTCCACGCTCCGCGACACCGGTCCGAGCGCCATCGGTTACGGCGACCTGATCTTCAACAACAACGCCGTGCTCGACTACCGCGGCATCGGCACCACCACCAGCCGCAACATCACCAATATCGGCGGCGCCGGGTTCCATATTTACCATCCGGCGACCCGGCTCACCCTCGCCGGCAACATCCTCGGCGAAGGCGGCATCAAGAAATACGGCCCCGGTACCTTGGAACTGGCCGGCAACGTTGTCATCACCAACGCGGTCGCCAACACCGGCTATGTCTATATCAATGAAGGCATTCTCGACATCACTGGCAACGTGATCTGGACAGGGACTGATAACAACTTGGATGCCTGGTATGTCCGCAGTAATTCGATCCTCAACATTTCCGGTACGGTAGACGCTGGGCGTCTCAATATCGGCAATAACGTCGGCGTTACGGCCGTCGTGAATCAGACGGCCGGCCTCGTCACGCTTGATGCCGATTACGGCGTCATGCTCGCCGCTGCCACTGATGCTCGTGGTGTTTATAACCTCTACGGCGGCACGCTCAGTAACGTGAATCGGCTTGTTCTCAGCCTCGGCATTCGTGGCGTCAGCACCTTCAACATGACCAATGGCTTCCTTTATGCCGGCTTCCTCGAAGTCGGTCGCCGAGACCAACGGTATCATTCCAGCACCAACTACTTCATCCAATCCGGCGGCGAGGCGTTAGTCCGGACTCTCTATGTCGGTAGCTCGACCAACCAGCAAAGCTGGCTGCTCATCTCCAACGGTGTCTTTACGGCGACGTCGTTCCTGCACTTCGCCAATCACACCAACGCCGAAGCGCACATCTACATCGGCAACGGTGCGGTTGTCTCGTTGCCGCAGTTCCCGGCCGCCAAGGGCACCAATTCCGTGGCGGACGTCACCATTGACGGCGGCACGCTCATCGCCGGGTACATCACCAACGCGCTCGCCAACAACTATTTTGGCCTCAGCGACAACGTCTGGATCACCGGCAACGGCGCCACGTTCGTCGTCGGCGAAGGCACCAACGTGTTCATCACGCACGTGTTGCAGGAAACCGCTCCCGCGTCCCTCACCAAGTTCGGCAACGGCATGCTGGTCCTCAGCAACCATGCGCCGCACACCGGCGGCAACTTCGTCCGCGAGGGCGTCCTCGTGTTCGGCGGCAGCGTCGGGTCGTACGTGACGGTCTATACCAATGCCACGGCGGGGTTCGTGTTCGGCGACGGCGACCTGCAAAACTTCCTCGGCACGCAGGTCACCGCGTTCGTCGAAAGCGCCATTGCGCTCACGCCGTTCAACACCAATGCGAGCGTGAACTTCAGCGACGCCACGGGACTCAGTTTCACCAACGTGTTCCTCGGCGCGGTCGGCGACGTCAATTACACCGGCCTCTACACGCCGTATGGCGACACGTACCGCTTTGGCGGCGGCTCCGGCACGCTCACCTACAACGCCATCATCGGCGGCAGCAGCAACGTCATCATCGGCGGCGGCCAGCCCATCACCGTGATCTTCACGGCAACCAACACCTACGAAGGCACGACCACGCTCAACAACGGCACGCTCAGCGTCGCCAGCCTCGCTGATGTGGATGGCAATATCCCGACCAATGGCCTGCTGATCTTCAACGGCGGCGCGCTCCGCTACACCGGCACCGGCGACACCACCACCCGCAGCATCACCAACATCGGCGGCGCGACGTTCGACGTGGTTGATTCCGCTGCCACCCTCATACTGGACACCATCATTGCCGGTGAAGGCGGATTTACGAAGAACGGCGCGGGCACGCTGACGTTCAATGACCTCCCGCAGCAGTTCACCGGCGGCCTCACCGTCAACAACGGCTTCCTCCAACTCGCCTCCGGCGACGACCCGATCCCGACTGCCAACTTCATCACCGTCAACGGCGGCGTCCTCGACCTCGGCGGCGGCACACAGAACACGACCAGCAATGTTGCCTTGCTTGGCGGCATTACCCAGAACGGCACGATCAGTTCTGCCAACTTCGACTTCCAAACAATTGGCGGAGTCATCAGCGCCAACCTCGACGGCCCCGTCGGCTTGATCAAGAATGGCACCAACGTCCTGCTGCTGAGTGGCAACAACACGTTCACCGGCCCCGTCGTCATCAATGGCGGCGTGCTTTCGATCAACAATGCCGACGCGCTCGGCTCCGGCTCCAAGCACATCACCAACGCCTCGGTGTTCCAGATCGTCAGCCCGCTCAACATGGCGGCTGACAAGACCATGGTGATGATCGTCGGCACCAACATCGTGACCATGGACGGCGCGGGCAGCAGTTGGAACGGCAACATGATCCTCGATCCCGGCACCAACTCCTTCAACATCACCACCAACAACACCGGCTCGCTCAATCCGGACTTCGCCGTCAACGGCGTCATCAGCGGCGGCGGTGTCCTGCTCAAACTCGGCGTGGGCCTGCTTGAATTGACCAACAACAACACCTACACCGGCGGCACCCGCATCAACGCCGGCACGCTCAGCGTGAGCACGATCAACGCTCTTGGCAGCGGTACGCTCGCCTTCGGCGGCGGCTCCTTCCGCTACACCGGCGCCGGCACCGAGACCAGCGGCCTCAGCATTACCAACATCAGCGCCGCCACGTATGACATCACGGATTCATCTGGTGTGCTCATCCTCAATGGAGCAATTTCCGGTGTCGGCACGCTGACCAAGGGCGGTTCGGGCACGCTGGTGTACAGCAACATCGCCTTCCGTACGACGGGCGTAACGGTTCGGGAAGGCCTGTTTATGTTGCAGGATTCCATGGTGACCAATCCGGGTGGCACCATGGTCGTGGGCAACCTCGCCGGCAGTCAGGCGACCTTTGTGCTGGCGGGTTCGACCATTCTCAGCAACATGGTGCAATTGCAAGTTGGAACCGTCGCCGGCGCCCTCGGCACGCTGATCATGACAAATGACGCGTCCTACTACGGCCAGCAATGGGTGCAGATCGGCCTTAATGCCGGTGGCAGGGGTCTCTTCCACATGACCGGCGGCAGCATGATTATCACCAACCCCGGCCAGGGCCTCTTGGCGGGCAACGGCGCCGGCGCCGTGGGTGCCATCTACCAGACCGGCGGCGATATCACCAGCTACGGCGACATTCGTATTGGTTATACGGGCGGCAGCTACGGCTTCTACGGGTTCGCTGGCGGGTCAGCGACCGTCAGCAATTGGACGCAAATCCCGTCCGGCGGCATGGGACTCATGTACGTTCACGGCGGCGATTACACCAACAACCTCCGCCAGAATTTCGGAATCATGATGGGCGCCAATGCCGGCGCCGGCAGTTCCACCGGCGTCTATTACCAGACCGGCGGCACCATGCTCGTCAATCAATTCCGTATGGGCAGCGTTGCCACCAACCGTCTTGAGGTCACCATCGCGGGCGGCACGCTCGTGGTGGATGAGACCTTCTACATCAACTACCAGACTGCCAGCACCAACATTGTCAACCTGCTCGAAGGCGGCACCCTACAGGCCGGCTGGATCAACCGCCGGCAAACCGGCGGCTTGAGCTTCCTGAACTTCGACGGCGGCACGCTCCGCGCCGGGACGCTCCCCGGTGATCTGTTCGACGGGATAAGTCAAAATTACGGTACGGTGTTGCTCGGCGCCAGCAACCGCTACTTCACCGGCGCGTACATCTGGGATCGCGGTGCCATCGTTGACACCGACGGCCAGAATGTCGAAATCCGCCAGAACCTCCTCGCGCCTCTCGGCAATGGCGTTACCAACATCAGCCTCGGCAGCGGCTCGTTGACCGGTTATCTCGGCGCCCCCTATGTCGCCATCACCGGCGGCGGCACCGGCGCGACAGCCGTGGCGTTGTTTGACTTCACCAGCGGCAGCGTGACGGGCATCGCCATCACCAGCCGCGGCACCGGTTACACCAGCACGCCCACGGTCACCCTCACCGGCGGCGGTCAAGCGGATGTGGGCCTCACGGCCCTGATCGGCGCCAACAGCAGCACCGGCGGCCTCACCAAGACCGGCGCCGGAGTCCTGACATTGACGGGCAACAACACCTACATCGGCACGACGCTTATTCAGGAAGGCACGCTGGCTTTCGGGCCGGGGTCAATCATGACCAACACGGTCCGGTTCGAACTGATGCCCAATACAGTCCTCGATGTCACGGCGTACGACTTGCAGCTCTCGCCGCAGCAGGACCTCAAGGGCAGCGGCACCGTGCTGGGTAATGTCCTTGCCGGTCCGGGCAGCATCACCCCCGGTAACTCGATTGGCACGCTCACCATCACGGGAGACCTCTACCTGTACGACGGCGTTCAGTTGAACTTCGAACTGAACTCGCCTTCGAACAGTGACAGGATCATTGTCACCAACTCCCTTAGTTTTACCGATATGTCCACGAACTGGTTTGTCTTCAGCGCAGTGGGCGGCCTCGAACAGGGCGACTACGTGCTGATCCACTCGGAAGCGGGCTTGGGATGGTCGTACCTTCTCGATGGCGGCACCAACGTTAACAACATCGCCGGCATAAGCGGCTGGAACGGCTATCTCTGGCTGGATGCTACGGATGGAAGCGGGAAGGACGTGATGTTGACCGTGGTGCCTGAGCCGGGCGCAGGCACGCTCGTCGGGTTCGGCCTGCTGGCGATGTGGCTGTTGCGCCGCCGCCAATCCCGCCGATCCTGACACCGGATACTGTGAAGTGGATTCTGATTCTGTTGACCGGCGCGGCAGTGGCAACTGCCGCGCCGGTTCGTCCTAACATCCTCTTCGCGCTTGCCGATGATTGGTCTTACGGCCACGCCAGCGCCTACGGTTGCCGATGGGTCAAGACGCCGGCGTTCGACCGCGTGGCAAAAGAGGGCATCCTGTTCACGCGCGCCTACACGCCCAACGCCAAGTGCGCCCCGTCGCGCGCCGCCATCCTCACCGGGCGCAACCCGTGGCAACTCAAGGCCGCCGGCAATCACGTGCCGTATTTCCCGCCGGAATTCAAAACCTACGCCGAAACATTGGCCGGGCACGGCTATTTCGTCGGGATGACCGCCAAAGGCTGGGCGCCCGGCGTGGCCAACGACGCCACCGGCAAACCGCGCCAGATGTGCGGCCGCCCGTTCAACAAACACGCCGCGCCACCGCCCGCCACCGGCATTTCCAGGAACGATTACGCGGCCAACTTCGACGATTTCCTCGACGCCGCCCCCGCCGGGCAACCGTGGTGTTTCTGGTACGGCAGCACCGAGCCGCACCGCGGCTACGAGTACGGCTCCGGCGCCGCCAAGGGCGGCAAGAACATCGCCGACCTTGACCGCGTGCCCGGCTACTGGCCCGATAACGAGGTTGTCCGCAACGACATCCTCGACTACGCCTTTGAAGTCGAGCACTTCGACACCCATCTCGGCCGGATGCTCGCGTCGCTCGAAAAACGCGGCCAGCTCGACAACACGCTCGTTCTCGTCACCGCCGACAACGGGATGCCGTTCCCGCGCGCCAAGGGCAACACCTACGAAGTCTCCAACCATCTGCCGCTCGCGGCCATGTGGAAACGCGGCATCCGCAACCCCGGCCGCGTCGTCGCCGAGTACGTCAGCTTCATTGATTTCGCGCCCACCTTCATCGAGGTCGCCGGGCTGAAGTGGGAACAGACCGGTATGGCCCCCGCCGCCGGCCGCAGTCTCACCGACGTTTTCGTCGCCGCCAAAACCAACCGCGACCACGTGCTTGTCGGCCGCGAGCGCAACGACATCGGCCGCCCGCGCGACGAGGGTTATCCGGTCCGTGGCATCGTCAAGAACGGTATGCTTTACCTCCACAACTTCGAGCCGTCGCGCTGGCCCGCCTGCAATCCCGAAACCGGCTATCTCGACAGCGATGGCAGCCCCACGAAGACCGAAGTGTTGAAAGTCCGCGGCCGGTTCTGGACGTCGTGTTATGACAAACGTCCCGCCGATGAACTGTACGATCTCCGCAAAGATCCCGATTGTCTCACGAACCTGGCCGGGCAGGTGGACTTCCGTCCGTTCAAGCGCCAACTCTTTGACGAACTCAAGGCGCAGGACGACCCGCGCGTTCTCGGCACGGGGCGCGTCTTCGACGAGTATCCCCACGCCCACGAGAGTCATCGTGGTTTCTACGAACGCTACATGAAAGGCGAGAAGCTCAAGGCCGGTTGGGTCAGCGAGACCGACTTCGAGAAATGACATGATCACGTTGCTTGCCGCCGCCGCCGTCACGCTGCAATCGTTGTTGGCCGAGATGACCGACTACAACGCCGTCGCCCACTGGCCCGATCCGTCGTACACCTGCCACCAAGCCAGCAGCTACGACCGCGGCACCAAGACGCCCGACGATCCGAAGGGTTGGTTCGCCAACGGCGACCAAAACCAGTACATCCGCATCGAGACCAACCAGAACTGCATCGAGAAAGTCATGATGGATACCGCCGGCCCCGGTGCGATTGTCCGTTTCTGGATCACCACGCACGCCGCCAAGAAAGGCAACATCCGCATCTACCTCGACGGCGCGAAGCAACCGACGATTACCGTGCCGTCATTTGATTTCGCCAACAACAACGCGCTGCCCGCCGGCAATCCGTTGCTCACGCTCCATCCCGGCGCGACGCCCGAAGCCCGCGGCGGCAACACGCTCTACCTGCCGATTCCCTACGCCAAGCACTGCAAAGTCACGTGGGAAGAACTTGAACCCGGTCCCAAGTTTCCGTCGCGTTACTACCAGATCAACTACCGCACGTACCCGCCCGGCACCAAGGTCGAGACGTTCAAGCCCGGCAACTACGACCGCGTCAACCAATGCCTCGCCAATCCGCCTGCATTTGATGATCCCGGTTTGATGAGTCCCGGTTCGATTGCCCCCGGCGCCGAAGCCACGCTTGATTTCGGCGGCCCTGCTGCCGTGCGTGTGCTGGAAGTGCGCGCCGATCCTGCCCACCTGCGCACGTTGGTGTTGCGCGCCGAGTTCGACGGCGAGCAGACGATCTGGTGTCCCATCGGCGATTTCTTCGGCAGCGGCGTCGGGCTGAACGCGCTCGATAGCTGGTATCGCACGGTCAAGAAGGACGGCACGATGAGTTGCCGTTGGGTGATGCCGTACCGGAAATCCGCGAAGTTCGCGCTGTTGAACCTCGGCAAGACGCCGGTGAAAGCGACACTTTCGGCACGCGTGGACCAACAGTGGCAATGGGACGACCGCTCCCTTTATTTTCATGCGAGTTGGCGCCAGCAGGATCCCATCCCCACCCGGCCGATGATTGACTGGAACTACCTTGCCGCTACAGGGCAGGGCATTTTCGTCGGCGATTCGCTCGTGGTGTTCAACCCCGTCAGGAAATGGTGGGGCGAAGGCGACGAGAAAATTTACGTGGACGGCGAGAGTTTCCCGTCGCACATCGGCACCGGCACCGAGGATTACTACAACTATTCCTGGTGCCACACCGGCCTGTTCCAGACGCCGTTCGCCAACCAGATCCGCTGCGACGGCCCCGGAAACGCCGGCTACACCGTCGTCAATCGCACCCGCAGCCTCGACGGCATCCCGTTCACCAAATCGTTCCGGTTCGACATGGAAGTCTGGCATTGGGGCGAGTGCGATGTCGGCTACGCCGCGACAACGTATTGGTACGCCCGCCCCGGCGCGACCTGCAATCGCCCGCCGCAGCCCGACGAGGCCGTGCGCCCGCTCCATGAACCACCAGCACCATTCCGTATCGCCGGCGCGCTCGAATGCGAAACGATGCAGATCGTCGCCCAGACGCCCGGCATCCCCGTAGGCCCCCAGCCATTGCACGGCGACTGGAGCAGTGATGCCCAGTTGTGGATCCGTGGCAAGCAGACCGGCGATTTCATCGAGCTGCGCATTCCCGCGACGCAAAAGCGCAAACTGACGTTGTACTCAACGAAGAGTTGGGATTACGGCATCCTTCGCTTCAGCGTCAATGGCCGGCCTGCCGGCAAGGACTTCGATGCGTGGGCCGAGAAACCGATACCCAGCGGCGCGATCCCGCTCGGCGTGTTCGAGCCAAAGAACGGCGCGTTCATCCTGCGCGTCGAAGTCGTCGGCGCCAACCCGAAATCGAAGAACAGCAAATCCTTCTTCGGCCTGGACGCTGTCGCACTGACTGAGCCGTGAACTTCTGTCTTCTGCTGCTGGCGTTGGGACTCGATGATTTGTTCGTGTTGCGCGACTACCGCGCCGGCAAAAACAGCTTCGTCGAAAGTCCCGCCCGCCACGCCGGCGCGTGGACCAACACCGGTTTCCGCTACACCATCGCCGACCTGAAAGGTCAGGGGTCCGTCCGCCACATCTGGACGACGCGCGGCGACGGCCCGACGTTCCTCGATTGGGAGTTTTTCGTGGACGGCGAAACGGCGCCAAGCATCCGCGCCACCGACGAACAACTGGTCGAACGCTCTCGCGCCGTGACCGATCCCGTCGCGCCGGCGAATTTCATTCCCGTGGACAAGCGAGCTTTCAATTTCTTTTTGCCGGTGCCGTTCGACAGGAGTTTGAGGATTGATGTTGTCCAGCGCGAGCCGACCTTCTGGCTCTGGTTCTGTCAGCTTGATTATCGCCTCAACGATTCGTCGCTGGCCGGCGCTCGACTGCGTCAGCAAAACGGCTCCTTCGTCTATTCCGGATTGCCTTCCCAGTGGCGTGCCGAACAGCCACGCAATGAACAGCTTATGCCGCTCATGGAAATCAGGCCCGGCGAACAAAAGTCGCTCGCTCGTCTCACCGGCCCAGCCATCGTTCGCGAACTACGGTTGCGTTGGTCAAGCGATGTGCGGTTGCTCGTGCGCTACGACGACGCTGACTCCTTCGCCGTCAACGCGCCGGTCGAACGGTTCTTCGGGCCGTTCAAGGGCGTCTCGTTTTTCCGGCACGCCACGAACGAAGCGAGTTGTCATCTGCCGATGCCGTTTCGACGCAACTGCGAGTTGCTGATTCGCAACGACGGCACCACCACCGCGACAGTCTCCGGCAAAGTCGCGCTGGAGCCGGTGAAATCCTTTTTGCCGACGTGGGGTTACTTTCACGCGTTTCACCAACGCACCGAGAAGACCGACGGCCATCGCTTGCATCAGGTGTTGTATGCGCGCGGACGCGGTCACTGGGTCGGCATGACGCTCTACCGCACCGGCCACGATCATGGCGGCGGCGATTTCGCGGTGATTGACGGCGAAGGCGACCAGCCCGCGTTCCTGCACGGCATCAACGGCGAGGACTACTTCACGTTCGCGTGGTTCGGCAAAGGCGCGCATCATCCTTACGCCGTCGCGCACTCCAACGACGAAGGACGTTATCGGCATCACTTCGAGAACGTTTATCCGTTTCAGAAATCCATTGCCATCGAGTGGGGCGCGTTTCCCAATCTCAGCCCGGAGAGCGTGGCCGTCTGGTATCAAGACAAACCCGACGACACCACGGTCGCCGACGGCGCACGCGCCGAGTCGGTCGAGTGGGATGTGTTCGGTCCGGTGCCCGTTCAAGAACCGCTGCCGTCCGTGGCCGACCTCGATGCTGGGAAGAAGTTCGAATGCCGGCTGGTGAAGGAGAAGTTCACGAGCGGCTGGATGAAGGAATGGTCGGTCGGCCCAATGCTCAACCTCACCTACACCGCCCGTCATCACACCAAGATCACCGGCGAAGTCGAACTCGGCGGCAACGGCCACGCTTTTCTCGCGCGACGGTTCATCGAATCAGACCGCGCGCGGACGATGAGTTGCCGGTTCGCGCATGATGACCCGACTGAAGTCTGGCTGAACGGCCAACGCATCTACGCCGGCGGCTCACACGCCAACGGCTTCGAGTCCACGATGATCAAATTGCCGTTGCGCAAGGGACGCAACGAACTGGTGGTGCGCCTGACTAATTACTTCAATCGTAATTTCAATTGGGCGGGTTTTTTGTTACGAATGCAGGAATGAACAGATCAACAATCTCCCGCAGGTCATTCATACAATGCAGCATGGCACTAATGGCTGCGCCATACGTCGTGCCGTCGTCGGTTTTCGGCGCCAACGAACGCATCGGCATCGCTGTCATTGGGCCGGGACGCCAAGGCGGTGGGTTGCTCGCGTCCGCCGGAAAATCGCCGCAGGCGCGGATCGTTGCATTGGCGGACGTGAACCTGCCGCGCGCGCGGAAGGCCGCCGAGAAATACAAGGCGGAGGTGTACAAGGATTACCGGAAGATGCTGGAGCGAAAAGACGTTGACGCCGTCATCACCGCGACGCCGGAGCATTGGCGGGCGCTGACTTGCATCCACGCCTGCCAGGCCGGCAAGGACGTGTACGCGGAGAAACCGATGACGCTCACCATTCGCGAAGGGCGATTGATGGTCGAGGCGGTGCGCAAGTACAAACGCGTGTTCCAGTGCGGCAGCCAGCAACGGTCGCAGCCCGAAAACTACTTTGGGTGCAAGATGGTGCGGGAAGGGATCATCGGTAAAGTCGAGCGCGTTATTGCGTTCAACTATCCCAGCCCATGGGAGTGCGGTCTGCCGGCGCAACCGATTCCCGACGAATTGGATTGGGATCTCTGGTGCGGTCCGACCGAGCCGGTGCCGTTCAACGCCGACCTCTATGCGCCCCGCGCCAAGCCCGGCTGGCTCTCGTTCCGCCCGTACTCCGGCGGCGAGATGACCGGCTGGGGCGCACACGGGTTTGATCAAATTCAGTGCGCGCTCGGCATGGACGACACCGGTCCCGTTGAAGTGTGGGTGGGCGACGGCAAGTTTGAGCCGCCGACCTACACGGCATCGGAAACGAGTGCGCGCGGCAACAAGATTTGCAGTGTGCCGCAGGTGTTTTTCCGCTACGCCACCGGTACGGTGGTGGAACTGGCCAATGGTCCGCGCGGTGGTGGAGTTTTCTTCGGTGAAAAAGGCAAAGTCACGATTGACCGTGGCCGTTGCAGTTCCGACCCCGTTGATTTTGTTGCCGGGCCGCTTAAGAAGGCGATTGCGGAAGTGCGCGAGCAGGCCAAGGCGCGCAAATCGTCCGTCGAAGATCCCACGCCGCCGCCGTCGCCGGTCCCCGGTCAGGCAGCGCCGTCGGCGCCAACGCCTGCGCTGGGCGGAGGCCACATGCAGAACTGGTTCGATTGCATCCGGTCGCGCCAGAAACCGATTGCTGATGTTGAGATCGGTCATCGCTCGGCAACCGTGTGTCACCTCTGCAACATCGCTCACTGGACCGGGAAGAGATTGAAGTGGGATCCGGTGAAGGAGCGGTTTGACGACGCCGACGCGAACAAGTATCTCGACCGCGTTCGCCGTAAACCGTATGAACTTCCGCAAACCATCTGAGAAGCATCATGAACAATGTCATTGCCCTCGTCGTAAGCTGGATGCTCGTGGCATCCGTTGGAGCCGCTGACAAGCCCGCCCGGCCCAAGAAGCCGGCCGCGCCGGTGGTTCAGCCTGAAGAAGTTGTTCACCCGCCGGTCCGCGCGGAGTCGCCCAAAGCCGGTGCGAAGCCGCGGATCGTGTTGAAGAAAGATGAGGCGGCGAATCGCATGAGCGTCGTGGTGGATGGCGCGGAAGCGTTCGTCTATCGCTATGGCAAGGATGTCTGTTTCCCGCGGTTCTATCCGATCTGGAGTCCGTCCGGCAAGGTGATGACGGTGCAGGAGATGACGCCGTACCCGCATCACCAATCCTTCTGGTTTGCCGACACGGTCGAACTGGTTGGCCAACGCAAGGCGAGTTTCTATAATGCCTTGTACACGCGTGCCGACAAGAACGATCCCAAGTCACCGTTCAAGGATCAGATCGTCCACGCCGAGTTCTTCCCAGAGAAGCAACTCGCGCCCGATCAGATAGAGACGGGAATGAAACATGTCTGGCAACTGGACTTCAACGTGCCGGTTCTCGATCAGGAGCAGCGCATACGCATCGTGGCGCTTGGCGACGGGCAGTACTTCCTCGACATCCGCTACCGTGTCACCGCCAGTTACGGCGACGTGAAGTTTGTCAGCGATGCTGTCCACTACGCGTGGCCATACGTGCGGATGCATCCGCAATTCTCCGTGGACAAAGGCGGTCAGATCACCAACTCCGAGGGCGGCGTCAACCAGAAGGGCACGTGCAGCTTGGACGCCCGTTGGGTGGACTACTCGAACACCATCGCAGGCGTCACGGAAGGTCTTACCATCTTCAGCCACAGCCAGAACGAGTATCCGCACAAGTGGTTGACGCGTGATTACGGCACATTCGGCCCGCGCCGGCCCGACGCCCAGAGTGGCAAACCGTTTACCTTGGCGAAGGGACAGTCCATGGAGCGCCGCATCGGCGTCCTTGTCCACAAAGGCGACGTGAAATCCGGTCGTGTCGCGGAGCTTTATCAGAAGTATTGCGACGGCAAACTGTAAGTCCGAACATGGAGCAATGAAATGAACTGGAAATGGATCGTCATGCTGGCGATGGCCGCGAATGCGGCAGATCGTCCGAACATTCTGTGGCTGGTCAGTGAAGACACGACAACAACGCTCGCTTGTTACGGCGACAAGATCACGCCGACGCCGACGATTGACAAGCTTGCGCGTGAAGGCATCGTCTATGAGCGGTGTTTCACGCAGCCGGTCTGCGCGCCGTCGCGCCACACGCTCATCGCGGGGATGTATGCCGTTTGTTCGGGGCCAGCGCATCAAATGCGCGCACAAGGCAAGATACCGGACTGGTTGAAAGGTTTTCCCGCGTACCTGCGCGAGGCCGGCTATTACACTTCCAACAACGCCAAGACCGATTACAACTCGCCGATTGACGTTAAGGAAGCATGGAACGAGTCCAGCAAGAAAGCGCACTGGCGGAATCGCGCTGCAGGACAGCCGTTTTTCAGCGTGTTCAACCACGAGGTCTGCCACGAGAGTTGCCTGTTCCCTGAAAAGGAAGAACCGACGGTTGATCCCGCCAAGGTCCGCGTCCCGCCGTATCAGCCCGACACGCCGGAGATTCGCGCCGACTGGGCGCGTCACTACAGTCGCCTCGCGAAAATGGACAGCCAACTCGCCGAGAAACTCAAGGACCTCGGTGACGCCGGGCTGGCGGAGGACACGATTGTGTTCTACTACGGCGACAACGGCGGCGTGGTCGCCCGCAGCAAACGTTTCCTCCAACGCAGCGGCACGCATGTCCCGCTCGTCGTCTATTACCCGCCGAAATGGCAACATCTCGCGCCTGCGAAGCCCGGCTCGCGCATCAAGGATCCGGTCCACTTCGTTGACTTCGCGCCGACGGTGCTCTCGCTGGCCGGCGTGAAGATTCCCGGCTACATGCAAGGCCGTGCGTTTGCCGGCAAGGCGAAGGTCGCGCCCGGTGAGTTTGTGCTCTGCACGCGCGACCGGATGGACGAGCGCTATGACATG
>VHCW01000113.1 GCA_016871575.1 Verrucomicrobiota bacterium | reverse complement strand
GCGGCGGGCGATCTCGGCGCGGGAGTGTGTGCGTTGTGGTGGACGGCACGGTGGCGGTGGCGCGAGGATACGCGGTCGCTGGCCCGGCTCGTGCAACGACGCTTCCCGAAACTCGGTGACCGGTTGCTCGGCATCATCGAGTTGTCAGACACGGAACATTTGCCGCCGAACGTTTCTCAAGGACTGGTGCGCGCAGCGATGGCACAGGTCGCGGCGGAAGCGGAGAAGTTGAATTTCACGGAGGCGGTGCCGACGCGCGGGCTACGTCGTTGGACGCCGGGCGTGCTCGCGGCGGCGGGGCTGGCGGTCGCGGCGCTGGTGGCGGTGCCGTCAGCGGCGCGCAACGCGTGGTTGCGCTGGCTGAAGCCGGCGAGCTTTGTCGAGCGGTTCACTTTCACGCGGCTGGAGAAGTTGGAGCCGAAACGAATCGTGCCGTATGGCGAGGACTTCAACGTTGAGGCGCGCTTGCGACTGGACTCAGAGTGGAAGCCGGATTCTGCGCGGGCGCGCGTGGAGCGCCAGACGCCGGTGATGGCGAAAGCGGACACGGGTAAATACAAGTTTGCGCTGCCGGGACAGACGAAGCCGGGGACGTTGGCGGTGGCGGTCGGCGATGCGCGGGAGCGGACAATGGTCGAGCCGGTGTTCCGTCCTGATTTGGCGGCGTTGACGGCGGAGATCGAGTTACCGAGTTATCTCGCCTATCCGACGCAGGCGGTGGATGCACGGAAGGGATCGGTGGACATGGTCGAGGGGAGCAGCGTGACGTTCAGCGGACGCGTGAGCCGGGTGTTGCGTGAGGTGCGGGTGCTCGACGGTACGGCAAGTGTGCGCGGCGAGAATTTTGCGACGGCGAAGTTGTCACTGGCAGGCGCGACGAACGTGGTGTTCGCGTGGCGAGACCAA
Source organism: Verrucomicrobiota bacterium (assembly GCA_016871575.1). Classification (GTDB taxonomy): domain Bacteria; phylum Verrucomicrobiota; class Verrucomicrobiia; order Palsa-1439; family Palsa-1439; genus CAIKAP01. Next base: position 13,614 of record VHCW01000113.1, on the reverse strand, counting down.
CTCGGTTTGGAAGGACGCCAGCCATTCACAGTGAAACTGGATTGGCGGGCGGACGTGCCGCCGACGGTGGATTTCCAAGGGTTGGCGCGTGTCGTCGGAATTTTGGAGGACGAGGTGCTGGAATTTGAGTTACAGGCGGACGACGATTTTGGCGTGAAACAAACGCGAGTCGCGTGGGAGGCCGGTGAGTTGACCAGCCCGGAACCGAGTAAGCAGGGCGGCTACGATTTGAAGGCGGGCGCGTCGCAGACGAAGTCGTTGCGGACGCCAGCGCGGTTCGCGCCGCGCGTGCTCGGCATCGGGCCGGGGCGCGTGACGTTGCGGGCGTTGGCGGTGGATTATTTTCCGGATCGGACGCCATCGGCATCGGCACCGTACACGGTGTTTGTGTTGAGCAAGGAAGACCACGCGAAGTTGTTGGAGCAGGCGTTGGAGAAGCTGGTTGGCAAATTGGAGGAGGCCGTGCGCACCGAGGAGGCGCAGGCGGACACGAGCCAGCGGATTCGCGACCAGAACAACGAGGAGATCAAGTCGTCGAAGACGACGCAGGAGTTGCGCGAGACAAAACGGACGGAGCAGGCCAACCGCGAGGCGGTCGAGCAGTTGACACGCGAGCTGGAGAAGTTGTCGCAGGAGGCGATGCGCAATAACTCGATCCCGGCGGAGCGGTTGAAGGAGTGGGCGGAGATCATGCAGATGCTCCAGAAGCTCACGCAGGGCGAGATGCAGGAGGCGCAACGGAAATTGCAGAACGCCGAGCAGAGCGAGCAAGCCGAGCAGCGTCGTGAGGAGACGGGCAAGGCGGAGAGCGAGCAACAGGCGGCGTTGCGCAAGCTCAAGGAGGCGCTCAAGGAGATGAACAAGTCTGGCGAACAGCTTGTCGCCGAGAACTTCATCAATCGCCTGATGGGCTGTGCGAAGAGCGAGAACGAGATCGGCGCGGGCGTGACGGAATTGTTGCCGAAGACCGTCGGGATACGGCGCGAGGATTTGCCCGCCGACCTGCGCGGGAGAATCGAGGCAAAGGAGAAACAACAGCGCGACACGCAGAAGCGGCTCAAGGGAATCGCGCAGGACATGGAGTATTATGTCCGTCGTGTCCCCGAACCGGCGGTGAAGACGGTGCGTGAAGAGATGGAACAGAAGAACGCCGTGGAGCAGTTGGGCGGCGTCGCGGAGTTGATTCGTAATAATCAAATGGCGCAAGCGCAGGAGGACACCGGCAAATGGGAAAAACAATTGAAGACGTGGGCTGAGTCGCTACGCAAGAAAGGCGGAGGTGGAGGCGGAGGTGGCGGCGACGGGCATATGCCGCCGGAGTTGCTGGAGTTGTTGGTGAAGCTGATGCGGATACGGCAGCAGGAACAGGAGTTGCGCGAGCAGACCCGGATGCTCGACGAGACGAAGGCGACCAACCAGCGTTACGCCGACCGCGCCGAGGACTTGGCGCGGTGGCAGGCTGACTTGCGAAACCGGATGGAAGCCGCACCCGAAGAAGTTAAGTTGCCCAAGGAGATCATGGAGAAGCTCAACCCACTGTTTGATGCCGTGGTGGCTGCGATGGCGGATGCGCGGCAGTTGTTGGCCAAGCCTGACACCGGCGGCGAAACGCTCGGGGCTGAGACCGCCGTGATCGAGATGTTGTCTGCAACGATCGAACAAAGCCAGAGTTCCTGCAAAGGCAGCAGCAGCGCCCAGATGCAGGCGTTGATGCGAATGCTCCAGCAGATGGCACAGCGCGGCCAGGCGGGTCAAAGTCCCGGCGGCAACTGGAGCGGCGGCAGCACCGACAACGCCAGTCCTGACACCACCGGCGCCGGCGGCGCAGGACGCGGCCAGCGCGGCGTCGAGAAAACCGGCGGACACGATACGTCGGCGTGGCCGGCGGAGTTCCGCGATGCGCTGGAAGGATATTTCAATTCGATTGAAGGAGGCGGCAAGTGAAGTTGATCCTTCTCTGTGTGATGATCTCGACGAGCGTTTTCGCCCAGGACTTGTTCATCCAGCGCGGCGAGCCGGTGCCGTTGGAAGTGGAGAAGATGTATTTGAAAGGGTTGAAGTACCTCTCGTCGGAGTTGATCGCAGGAGGCACGGGTTCTCGGCGCGGCGGCGAAAGCGGTCCCGGCGTGACGGGGCTGGCCGTGTTGGCGATGCTGGCGCATGGCGATGATCCAAACGTTGGGCCGTATGCTGTCGCGATTCACAAAGGCATCAAGAGCATCCTCGATGCGGCAGACAAACGAACCGGCTACATCGGTCCTTCGATGTATCATCACGGCTTTGCGGCGCTGGCGTTGGCCGAAGCGTACGGAAGCGTGAAGCAGGCGGGCATCGGCTCGACGCTGCAGAAGGCGGTGGACTTGATCGTGGCGTCGCAGAAACGGAACAGCTACGGCGCGTGGCGTTATTCCCCTGAAAGCAACGATGCCGACACAACGGTTTCCGGCGCGCAGATGGTCGCATTGTTTGCTGCGCGCAACGCCGGCATCGGGGTGCCGGACGAGGCGATCAAAAGAGGGTTGCAGTATTACCGGAACTGTCAGGATGCGGGCGGCGGCATCGGCTACACGAGCGCGGGCGGGCCGAACGTGACGCGCACGGCCATCGCCGCGCTGGTGTTCACGCTGGCTGGGCAGCAAAACTCGACTGCGTACAAAGCGATGGCGAGCTATCTGAAAAGTGCCGGCTGGCGGGAGGGTCATCAGATGGCGACGTACTATATGGAGTATTATGCTTCGCAAGCCGCCTTCCAGATGGATGACAGGACGTGGGCGGAGTGGAACGCCGAGAACGTAAAACGCCTCTCCGTCACCCAAGCATCTGACGGCAGTTGGCCGGGGACGCAGGGGCCGGTGTTCTCCACGAGTGCCGCGTTGCTGTCGCTGGCGCTGAACTACCGTTTTCTCCCGATCTATGAGCGTTGAGGCGGCTGAAATGCCAATGGAAACGTATCCGGTGAACGTAATACGCGCAGGAACCAGGGCAAACTATTGGCTTTCCTTTTCGGGAATCGTCACTACACTCCGCCGCGCCGGGCGGCGACAATGACGGCAACGACAGAGAACAACCATCAACCAGAGAACAAACATGAGCGACAACAAAACAAATAAACTAGTGGGTATCGTAATGGGCAGCGATTCGGATTGGCCGACGATGAAGGCGGCGGCGGAAGCTTGCACGGAACTGGGCTTGGCGTGGGAAGCGAATGTGATGAGCGCGCATCGCACGCCGGATGATGTTGCCGAGTATGCGCGCACCGCGCACACGCGGGGGCTGCGCGTGATCATTGCTGGCGCGGGCGGCGCGGCACACCTCGCCGGTGTGGCAGCGGCGATGACGCCGTTGCCGGTGATCGCGGTGCCGATCGAGACGAAACTGGCCGGCGGGCTGGACTCGTTGTTGGCGATGGTGCAGATGCCGTCGGGTGTGCCGGTGGCGACGGTGGCCGTCGGCGGCGCGCGTAACGCGGGCATTCTCGCCGCGCAGATCATCGCGTCGGGGGACGCAGAACGGACCGCGCAGATGGTGCAGTTCAAACAACGGCTCGCTGAACAGGCCCGCGCGAAGAACCAGAAGCTACGGCAACAACTATGACCAGTCCCATGAGAACCGAAAACCACCTGTATCGCTGATCCCATGAAAATCGTCATCACTGGAGCCAAAGCCACCGGCAAGAGCACTCTGGCACAGCGCGTCGCCGACGAACTCGGCCTGCCGTTGTTCGAGAAAGACCAGCGAGTCGAGGAACTCTACGCCGCGCAAACCGGCTCGCGCCTGACCTGCCGCGAGATTTACAAGGCAGCGGGCGCGGAGGCATTTCGCTCGCTCGAACTGGCCGCGGCGCGCGAATTCGCGGCCAGTGACTGGTGCGTAATCGCCACCGGCGGCTCCTCCATGCTCCATCCTGACGTGCGCCAAGCGCTGCGGCGCAACGCCGTGCTGGTCCTGCTGACTGCACCGCCCGAATTACTTTGGCCGCGCGTCCAGCGCCATGGCTTGCCGGCGTATCTTCACGGCGACAATCCCGAACAACAGTTCACCGAACGCGTCCAGATGATCGAAGATGTGCTTACGCCGTACGCCGACCTGCTCGTGGACACGAGCACCAACGACATCGCCAGCAGTGGCGCGCGCATCATCGAGGGGATCAGCACGGAACTCGCCGTGCGTTGCGGCGCCGCGAACACGTTTGGCGAGGTGCTCCGGGTGACAACATTCGGCGAAAGCCATGGTGTCGCGATCGGCTGCGTGCTCGATGGCGTCCGTCCCGGCACGCCGATTGACGTGGATGAACTCCAACGCGAGCTGGATCGTCGCCGTCCCGGCCAGAGCGCGTTGAGCACCCCCCGCAAAGAACGCGATCAAGTGCGCATCTTGTCGGGCGTCTTCGAAGGCAAATGCACCGGTGCCCCCCTTTGCATGCTCGTCATGAGTGAAGATCAACGTCCGTCGGCATACGAGGGACTGCGCGATCTGTTCCGTCCCGGTCACGCCGACTTCACCTTTTGGAAAAAATACGGCATCCGCGATCATCGCGGCGGCGGACGCTCTTCCGGGCGCGAAACCGCCGGTCGAGTCGCCGGGGGCGCCGTGGCCAAGCAGGTGCTGCGAACGCGCGGTGTGACAATTGTTGCGCACGCGCTCGAAATCGCCGGCATCCGCGCCCAAACGTTCGATGGCACCGTGATCGAACGGAACCCGGTCCGTTGCGCTGATGCTGTCGCGGCAGAGGCGATGGCAGCGGCCATTCTTCGCGCGAAGGAAGACAAGGATTCTGTCGGCGGCATTGTGGAACTGCGCATGACCGGTGTGCCGGCGGGGTTGGGTGACCCGGTCTTCGGCAAGCTGGATGCGCGGCTGGCTTCGGCGTTGCTTTCGATTGGCGCCACCATGGGCTTCGAGATGGGCGATGGGTTTGAGGCCGCACGACGGCGCGGCAGTGAAAACAACGATGGCATGCACGATGGCGCATTTCTCAGCAACCATGCCGGTGGCATCGTTGGCGGAATCTCCAATGGCAACGAGATTCTCATTCGCGTCGCCATCAAGCCGACGTCGTCCATTGGGAAACCGCAGCGCACCATGGACGTTCGCGGACAGAATCGCGAGGTGGTTGTTGAGGGGCGGCATGACCCGTGCATTGTGCCGCGCGTGATACCCGTGATTGAAGCGATGAGCGCGCTCGTGTTGCTCGACGCATGGGAGATCCAGGCGCGAATTCGTCCCGGTTGGACGGATGCTGCGTGATGACCTGCCATGCGCATCCTCGACGTCATCCAGCGAACGGGTCCGTATTTTGAGAAGCAGGGTGTGGAAAGCCCGCGATTGACGATTGAACTTCTCTTGGCGCACCTGTTGAAGAAGCGGCGGCTCGATCTGTATTTGGAGTTCGAGCGGGAGTTGGACGAGGCCTCGCTGGAGAAACTCCGCGAGATGGTCCGCCGTCGCGCCGTCGGGGAGCCGCTGCAATACATCACGGGCGAGGCGGAGTTTTGCGGGTTGAAGTTTGCGGTGGACCGACGGGTGCTGATTCCGCGGCCGGAGACGGAACTTCTCGTGGAAACGACATCGTCCCGACTCACCACTCACCACTCACCACTCACCATCATTGACCTGTGCACGGGGAGCGGGTGCGTGGCGGTGGCATTGGCGGCGAGAGTTGAGGCGGCGGAACTTTATGCCACGGATGTCAGCGCGGAGGCGTTGGCAGTGGCGGAGGAGAACGCAAAACGCCACCATGTTGAAAAAAAGGTTCGCTTTTTCTGCGGCGATTTGTTAGAAACAGTGCCCGACAGCTTGGCGGCGGACGCGATCGTATCCAATCCGCCGTACATCGCCAGTGGGGACTTGGCGAGGCTGCCCAAGGAGGTAAGAGAGTTTGAGCCGGTGCATGCGTTGACCGCGGGTGAGGACGGGCTCAACTTTTACCGGCGCATCGTGGGGAGTGCGCGCCGTTTCTTGCTTCCAACAGGCTTTCTCTGCCTGGAACTTGGCGATGGCCAGAGTTCTGCCGTGTCGCGCTTGTGCGCGGAGAACGGCTGGACAGTGGACCAGGTCGTGAAGGATTTGCAGGGCACGGAGCGCGTGATGGTCGCGCGCCCGAAGTGAAAAGCAGATAGCTCAAACCAAGGAGGGAGCTATGGAAAAGTTGATTGTCAGTGGCGGCGCGTCGCTGAAAGGCGTTGTCCAAATCGGCGGCTCAAAGAATTCCTGTCTGCCAATTCTGGCCGCATCATTGTTGACGCCGGAGAAATGCGTTGTCCGCAACGTGCCGGACCTCATGGACACGCGCGTGATGTGCAAGATTCTCCGGTGGCTGGGCGTGCACGTGAGCCACGACCGCAAGGCCGGCGTGATCGAGATGCGCGCAGAAAACCCGCTTGGCGTGGCGCCCTACGAACTGGTGCGCCAGATGCGCGCGTCGGTCTGCCTGCTGGGACCATTGCTGGGACGGCTGCACAACTGCAAGGTGTCGTTGCCCGGCGGCTGCGTCATCGGGAACCGTCCGATTGACCAGCACATCAAGGGGCTGAGCCGGCTCGGCGCGGAGATGAAGGTCGAGAACGGCTACGTCCATGCCCGGTGCGATGAGTTGGTCGGCACGGACGTGTTCATGGGCGGGCGGTTCGGCTCGACGGTGACCGGCACGGCCAACATCCTGATGGCGGCGGTGCGGGCGCGAGGGACAACCATCATCGATTGCGCTGCTTGTGAGCCGGAAATTGCCGACCTTGCCAATTTCCTGATCAAGATGGGCGCGAAGATCACCGGCGCCGGCGGCCCGACCATCGAGGTGCAAGGCGTCGAGGAATTGCACGGGGCCGATCATGCGGTCATTCCCGACCGGATCGAGGCCGGCACGTTCATGGTGGCCGCAGCGGTCACCGGCGGCGACGTGGAGATCAAGGGCGCGTGCGCGCCGCACCTGAACGCGGTGCGCGACAAACTGGAGGAAGCCGGTGTGACCGTGACGCGCACCAACGGCACGATTCGCGTGTGGGGCGGCGCGAAGTGCCGGCCGCTGGAGATTACGACGATGCCGTATCCGGGATTTCCGACGGACATGCAGGCGCAGATGTGCGCGCTGATGGCCATCACGCCGGGGATCAGTGTCGTGACGGAAAAAATTTATCCGAATCGTTTCATGCACCTCAGCGAGATGGCGCGGCTTGGCGCTGACGTGGCATTGGAGAGCAACACCGCCATCATCAAGGGCGTGAACCGCTTGAGCGGCGCGCCGGTGATGGCGAGCGATTTGCGCGCCAGCGCCGGTCTGGTGCTGGCTGCGTTGGTGGCTGACGGCGAGACGGACATCAAACGCATCTATCATATTGATCGCGGCTACGAGCACATTGACCAGAAATTGCGCGAGTTGGGCGCCGTTATCGAACGCGTGGACGATCAGGAAGACTAGCCGAATCGAACTGTCATATCTGGCTTGTCAACAAGACAGGGCTGTGATTGGCTGTCGGCCATGAGAACAGCCCTGTTTCTTCTGTTGGCGGCAACGGTCGCGTGGTCGGCCGAACCTCGAAAACAATCCCAACGATCTTCTGCCCCTCCGGGCGTCGAACTGATTCACGACGTCGAGATTGGCACAGGTGGCGGACGAACGTTACACGCCGAGATTGCGCGCCCGAAAGATCCGCCGGCGGCGCCGATGCCGGCGGTGTTGTGGATCCACGGCGGCGGGTGGAGCGGCGGTTCGCACAAGAGCAACAGGGCGGCCACGTTGGCGACGAAAGGCTATTTCACCGCGAGCATCGAGTACCGGCTCAGCGGTGAAGCGAAATGGCCGGCGCAGATCGAGGACTGCAAACTCGGTGTGCGTTGGCTGCGCGCCAACGCGGCGAAGTATAACGTGAACCCCGACCGCATCGGTTGTTGGGGATCGAGCGCCGGCGGCCATCTCGTCGCTTGTCTCGGCACGATGGATGATGCGCGGTTTGAGGGCAACGGCGGTCATGCTGGTGTCAGCAGCCGCGTGCAAGCGGTGGTGGATTATTGCGGTCCGTCAGATTTCACCAACGGCAGCGGCGGTGTTCAGAATGCGAAGGAAGGCGAAGACTCAAAGGCGGTGCTCGGTTTGTTCGGCGTGCCATTCAAGGAGAAACCCGCTCTTTGGAAGGACGGCAGCCCACTTGTTTACGTCAAGCGCACCGCTCCGCCGTTTCTGATCGTCCACGGCGACAAAGACATCACCGTGCCGGTGGAACACTCGCTACAATTTGCTGCGGCATTGAAACGAGCTGGTGTGCCGGTGGAACTTATCGTCGTCAAGAACGGCGGCCACGGCATGACCGCTGGTAGCGGTGAGCCGCCTGCGGAACCAAGCCGCGAAGCGCTCGACGCGGCAGTGCTGGCGTTCTTCGACAAAGTCTTGAAGAAGTGAACAGACGCTTGTTTTCCAGAATCGCGTTGCTGTGTGCGCTTGCGGCGTCGAGCGGCGCGATGGAATTGAAGTCGCCGGATGGAGGACTGGCGCTGACGTTCGACGTGAAAGGCGGCGCGCCGGTGTACAGCGTCGCGCGCGACGGCAAACCGATTGTCACGGAATCGAGGCTCGGCTTGGAGATCGAGGGCGCAGCACTGACTAAGTTCGCGGTTGTGGGACATCGGGTGAGTAGCCACGACGAGACGTGGAAGCCCGTGTATGGCGAGCGCAGTTCGATTCGCGACCACTACAACCAGCTTGTCGTTGATCTCGGCACACTCCGTTTGACCTTCCGTGCGTACGACGAGGGAGTGGCGTTCTGTTACACGCTGCCGAAAGGAACCGGCAGCGTCACCATCGCCCGCGAGAATACTGAGTTCCGTTTTCCCTTCGACCACACGGCGTGGGCTGTGTATTCGGCACAGGGCAAGTACGAGAAGGTGCCGGTCAGCAAGATCAAGAAGGGCTGCGAGCGGCCACTGGTCCTTCAGGCGGCAGACGACCTGTTTATCGCGGTGGGCGAGGCGAAGCTGGTGGATTTCGCGCGGATGAAGTTCGCGCCCCTGTCACCGAACGCCGTGGTCAGTGATCTCAGCAGCAAGGTGACGGCGGCGTTGCCGTTGACGACGCCGTGGCGGTTCATCATGGTTGCTGAATCGGCGGGACGATTGCTGGAGAACAATTTCCTTCTGCTGAACCTGAACGACCCGTGCGCCATTGCCGACACCTCGTGGATCAAACCGGGCAAAATCATCCGCGAAGTTACGTTGACCACCATTGGCGGCAAGGCGTGCGTGGATTTCGCCGTCAGCCGCGGCCTACAGTACGTCGAGTTCGACGCTGGCTGGTACGGCAATGAGTATGACGACAAGTCCGACGCGCGTGCTGTGAACCTCGACCCGAAACGCTCGAAGGGACCGCTCGATTTGCACGAGGTTATCCGCTACGCGAACGAGCGAGGCATCGGGATCATCCTGTATGTGAACCGAAGGGCGTTGGAACGGCAACTCGACGAAGTGTTGCCGCTCTATCGGAAATGGGGCGTCAAAGGCGTCAAATACGGTTTCGTCAACGTCGGCTCGCCGGAATGGACAAGCTGGCTGCACATGGCGGTCCGCAAAGCCGCCGAGCACAAATTGATGGTGGATATTCACGACGAGTATCGCCCCACTGGCTACTCGCGGACCTACCCGAACCTGATGACGCAGGAAGGTATTGGCGGCGACGAAACCAAACCCGTCAACACGCAGTCGCTGACGTTGCAGTTCACCCGTTTCATCGCCGGGGCAGCGGATAACACGATTTGCTACTACGACGCCCGCGTGGATCAGCTTGCCACGCACGCCTATCAACTCGCCAAGGCCGTTTGCTTCTACAGTCCGTGGCAATTCCTTTACTGGTATGACCGACCGCCTGCGTCACCGCAGAAAACTCCCGGCGCCGGCGGCGCAACGCCGGTTATGGGCGACGAGCCGGAACTGGAGTTCTACGATCACGTCCCGACTGTCTGGGATGACACGAAAGTGTTGCAGGGCAAGATTGGCGAGTACGCCGTCATCGCACGCCGCAGCGGCGCCGAATGGTTCATCGGCTTTATGAACAGCGGTGACGCGCGCACATTCGATGAGCCGCTCACGTTTCTCGACACCGGCAAGAAATACACGGCGCACGTTTACTCCGACGATCCCACCGTGCCGACGCGCACGCATGTCCGAATCGAACGCAAGCCCGTGGAGCAGGGGAGTGTGCTGACGTTGCGCGCTGTCATGAACGGCGGCGTGGCCGTCCGTATTGCGCCGCAGTGATCGTTCGTCACGATGATTGGAGCAGCCGCAAAACGGCTGCGGCGACTTCTTCGACGCCGAGACGGGTCATACAACGGAAATCCATCGGGCACTCGCGAAGGAAACAAGGGCTGCATTCGACGCGCTGACGAAGAACGACCGCCTTGTCGCTGAGCGGTCCGGTCAATTCGGGGGAAGTGGAGCCGAAGATGCAGACTTGCGGAACATCGAGCGCGGCGGCGAGGTGCATCGGGCCGGTGTCGTTGGTGAGGAGAACGCGGGCGGCTCTCAACACGACGCAAAGTGCAAGGAGCGAAGTCTTGCCGACGAGATTGAGCGACCTTTCGGGCAACGGGATCAGAGGGTCGCGCGGGCCGCCGAGCAACACGACGCGGCAGTTGGCGGCGCGCGTGGCCACTTCGGCGAAACGCTCGGCAGGCCAGCGTTTGGCGGGGCCGAACTCGGCGCCGGGGTTGAGGGCGAGAATCGGACGTGGATCGTCGCCGAGCAGCTTGGCGCGAATCGCGGCTTCGTCAGGGCCGAGCCAAATGCGCGGCGGAGTTGGCTGCGAACTTCCGACGAGGGCGAGGTGACGGTGGACTTGATGGCGTTGCGAGTTAAAAACTTTCCGGCGAAATGCCGTTCCGGCGATGGTGATGCTTTCGTAATGAATGGTTTCGTTGTCGGGGATGATGTCGCTAAGCAGGCGGCGTCGCCAGTGGCCGGGGTAGCCGATGCGGCGGGGGATGTGGGCGCGCCATGTTTCCCACGCGGAGCGGAAGGAGTTGGGGAAGATATAAGCGGTGTCGAAACGGCCGGTGAGTTCGGTGATCACTTCGTCAATGTGCGGATTGTAGCGCCAGAGATCGCGGAGTCTGGCGGGGCAGAGCAGCACGATATGGGCTTGGGGATTCGCTTCGCGGAGGCGCGTGACGGCGGGCATCATCATCACGGAGTCGCCGATCCAGTTGGTGGCGCGGATGAGGATGCAGTTATTCGTGGCAGATGCGGGCGACGGCATCGTGGAAGTCCTTGGCGCCTTCGATGATTTTGATTTCGACGCGGAGGAAATAAATCGGCAGGTCGCGTCGGTCTATTTTAGGGAAACGGACAGCATCTTTTTCGGTGGTGAGGATCGCCTGGGCGCCGCGTCGGACGCTGCGGTTGATCATGTTGAGGATTTCCTGCTGGTTGTAGCGGTGGTGGTCGGCGTAGCGTTTGGCGTAGATGACGTTGGCGCCGAGGTCGCGCAGTCCCTGCTCGAAACTTTCGGGGACGGCGATCCCGGAGATGGCGGCGACGTTGAGTCCGCGCAGCAGTGGGAGTTCTCGTTGTTCGCTGGTGAACACGTCCTGGAGGTAGAGCGGATCGTGGGCGCACTCGATGATTTCGGCGTGCGGATTGAACTTGTGGAGGGCGGCACGGAGCGCCTTGGAACCGTGCGGCGTGGACTTGGTGATGAAAATGTAATGGGCGCGCGCCAGGTTGGTGATCGGTTCGCGGAGCGTGCCGCGCGGAAGGAGATGATGGTTGCCGAAGGGGTTGTTGCGGTCCACGAGGCAAACATCAATCCGGTTCCGAAGCGCCAGGTACTGGAAACCGTCATCGAGCAGCAACGTGTCGCACCCGAACCGCCGGATGGCGTAGCGGCCGGATTTGACGCGGTCTTTGTCCACGAGCACGATGACGTTCTTGAGGTTGGAGGCAAGCATGTAGGGTTCGTCACCGGCCTGGTCGGAGTCGAGGAGCAGCGAGCGGCCATCGGAGACGATCTTCGGCGGGAACAGGTCGTCATCGAATGAAAACCGTTCGTAGAGCCGCTGCCAAAGCGGACGCGGGATGCTTTTGTAGCCGCGCGAGAGGATGGCGACGCGGCGGCCTCGCGCGGCCAGGGCGCGCGCGAAGACCTCGACGACGGGCGTTTTGCCGGTGCCGCCGACGGTGAGATTGCCGATGCTGACGACGCGGCAACCGAGCGTGTGGTCGCGGAAAATGCGGTAGTTCCAGAGGAACAGACGGCATTGGATGGCAACGCGGTAGATGCGGGACAGCGCGGCGAGTCCCGCGCCGGTCAGGCGCGCGCCGAGGTCGCGTCGTCGCTCGAAGATGACATCGAGCACGTATTGTTCAACATTTTCTGTCCACTGCCACATGCAGGCTCATACTGCCGCAGGGCGGCGTGCGCGGTCAACGGTTTTGATTTTCAATCCGTCTTCGCAGCCGTTGGAGCAAATGGTTGGCGTCAGGATGATGCCCGTCAACCGCCTTCTGGTAGGCGCGCATCGCATCGTCGTTGTTGCCGAGGCGCTCTTGGAGCCGTCCGAATTCGGTCCAGTAGTCGGCGTTATGCGGGTCGAGCGCAAAAGCGCGACGGAACGCGGCAAACGCCTGATTGGTGTCGCCGAGCTGTTGCTGTGCCATCGCCATGCTGAAGACGACGGCGGCGTCGCGCGGGTTCATGTCCAGCGACTGTTGATAGGCGGCGAGCGCGTTGGTGGCGGTGGCGGGAGTGTTCTGGAACAGGTACGCTTCGGCGATGCGCGCGTGCGCCTCGGCGCAACGGGGCGCATGGGCGAGCGCTTCTCGATAACGATGGATCGCCTCGTCCCAGCGTCGGCCGGTATGTGCCGCGCGGCCGGCGAGCAAGTGCCGTTGGGCCGAACAGAGGCGAAACGCGTTCCACGCAATCGCCCCAGCCCCGACGAGCAGGAGAACGCCAAGAACAATCCTGCCGGCGCGCGGCAGGCGCTTGCGATGGAAGTGTTCACTGTCGCTGATGCCCGCGGTCAGGCCGATGAGCGTGGCTATCAGGAGCGCGTTGGCCGGAATGTGCATATTGAAATCCACCAATGAGTGCGCCAGCAATGCGCACACGGCCAGCGCGCTGCCCAGCGAAATGGCGCGTTCATCCTCGGAAAAATGGCGGCGCGTGAGCGACAATGCCTGCCAGAAGAAACCGGTCAATACCGCCAGCAGCAGCGCGACACCCGTGATGCCGTACTCGGCAGCGAATTGGAGCAGGTCGTTGTGGGCGTAGCGCGGGCTGAGCGTCAAGGACTCGATGCGGTATTGCGGATGAAACCAATGCCACGCGCCCGGTCCGACGCCGAACCACGGATGATCGCGAAACATCTGCCACGTGGCCCGGCTCATCTCCGCGCGACCCTCAAGAGATGGATCGAGGAAGCGGACCGCATTGTAATCGAATGTGTAATCGAGGTTGAAGGAGAGCACGGCCGCGCAGCCTTCGCGCACCTTGGGAATTGTCAGCGCCGTTGCCGCGCCCACCACGATCAACACCAGCACCGCATCGGCCACGCGTGGCGGCAAGATCCGCGTCCGCCACATCCAGACCCAGAACACCAGGACGCCCACGGCCAGCGCAAACCAACCGCC
>VHCW01000112.1 GCA_016871575.1 Verrucomicrobiota bacterium | reverse complement strand
TGCATGGCGGGGTTGTTTGCAGGAATGTTTGTGGTGCATCCCGACGTTAAAGCAAAATCGCGATGAAACCGGAAGTAAATAATTATCAATTACTTACAAACACACCCCAAATATCTAATCGGCATTGCGGTTAGCACGCATGTTGAATCAGAGGCATTTCAGAATGGCGGCCACTTTGTCCTCGAACAGCTTCTGCCATTCGGGCGCGAGCAGGCAGTCGCAGTCCTCTTGCGCGAATCCCTTGTTGTTCCGGCCCCGTGCCGTCGGCGCGTAGTAGATGTAGCCGTTGGTATAGCCCGCGACAAAGGTGAACGGCGCGGGCGCGCGCTTTTTGATGTTGAGACCGATCTCGACAGTCAGTTCGCCGGGGAACGTCAGCAGAACGAAATCACCGATTCGCACACCCATGATCTCGACATCAATCGTCGGCTTTCCGGCTGCCGCGTTTTTCGCTTGGTGTTTCTTGAGCAAGGCCAGGTTCACTTGAAGGCGCGTGAGTTTCTCCATTGTGTGGACGTTCCGGATGTAAGCTTCCATGTTCGCGCGTTTCTCTGCGTCGAGTTTGCCTTCTTTGTATTGCGGGAACAACTCCGTGAAGGTCTTGAGGTTGAGACTGGTTCCCCGCAACGACTGAGACAACTTGGTCTGCTCGGCTTGAAGCGCTGCGATGCGCCGGTCGAAGTCAGCGGCTCGCGGCAACGCGAGGATTTCGTTGATCACACGCAGTTCGCCGGTCTCGCGCGTCTGTATTTTTCTCAATGCTTGGAGCGCACTGTAGCCCAGCATATTTCCGAGCGGCGCGGCGTCGCGGGGATTGTGGACGTCCTTGTAGCGCACCGGGTTGATGTCGCCGCAAGCTCCTTGCAGGAACAGCGCAAGCGCGCTGTCGCCGAGGTCGTCCTCGATGGCCTTCGAGGCGAAGCCGGTGATGTCTGCTGTGTTGCCGCGACTCGGCACACCTTGGATGGGATGGACGGCGAAGTTGTAAATGACCGCCAGCGGCTGGCCATTCAGTTTATCGAGGCGCAACAAACCGATCTCCGTGTCCACTGGTCCGGTGCCGACAATCTCCTCGTCGGGAGCCGTCGAATAGGCGTGGCGCACATCGGTCTCGGTGCCGTCCTTCAGCTTGAGCCGTCGATTCTCCGCGACGCGATCTTCGTGGCCACGTCCCGCGCCAACCTTGACGGGTACAAGATTTCGGCAAGCATCTCTGACAACTTGCACCGTCCGCTGTTCGACATCCGCGCAAACGATGCCGTGGCAATGGCTGGCGTTGATGAGGACGTGTGACGGCTGGATGTTGAGTTCCTTCTGGAGTTGCGCGCGGACGTTGGTGAGGAAGTCGTTCTTGATTCGACCGATCTCGCCGATGGCGACGGCGTCCACGGTGATGATTACCGCGGTCGTGTTGCCGCTGCGCAACACCAGCGCCTTTGCGAACAGCGGGTCGTTGACGGGCACGGTGCGGTCCGTGATGTCCGCCTTGGCAACACCGGCTTGGAGTTGAGCAGCCTTACAGGTCAGAGGTATTAGCAGCAGGGCAATGATAACGGCTTTCATCAGTCGTACTCCTTCACGAGTTTGACTTGGGCGCGATCGGGTGCGGCGCAGGTGAACGCGATGCGATTCGGTCCGCCCTTCAGAACGGGCAGCGCGGCAGGAAGCTCACCTTTCGCGATTGTTTTGCGCTTGGCATCCGTGACGACCCAGTGACGTTGGTCGCGGCAGATCAGTCTTTCGCCCGGTTTCAGGGTGACAGGGAAACGAAACTCGCGCCCGTTCACGGTCAAGACGGGAGTGTCCATCGCGCCGGTGAGTTCGAGTTCGAGTTTCGCCCTCTCGCCGGGACGGACCGGCAAGTCCCATTCGGTTGGTCCGCTGATCCAGCGGGGCATGTCGTATTCGCGCGCAATCTGTTTGCGTCGCGGGTTGAGTGTGCCGAACGGAACGCCGAAGGAGTTGATGGTGACTTCGGCGCGGGCGCAGTTGAGGGCGATTGTGTTTTCACCGGCGCGCAACGCAGGAGCAGCGACGGGTTGAAGCGAGGCAAGCGAATCGCCTTTGTCGTTGTAGTGAGCGCATTCGCCGGTGGGTTCGAGTTCGAGGAAATCGCCGGATTTCATTGTGACGGGGAAGGAGAGCGCTTTGCCGTTGACGGTGAGCGACGGGTTCTTCAACTCGGCGGGTTGGACAGGGAGCGCCATGATGGGACGGATGACTACTTCGGTGGTTTCGCTCGGTGGAAGGTTGTTGAGGTAGAGGTTCAGTTCGGAAATGTGGGCCAAGTCGAGACCGGTGCGGTATAGGGTGTAACTGCTGGAGTAGGGCCACTGGTACTTGTGCATCTGATCAACGTCGCGTTCGCGGAACAACAGCTCGAAGTAACGCCAGCCGGTGAAATCAAGCGTCACATAATGGTCCGAACGTCCGCTCATGTACTCGCGGGGGCTGGCGAGTTGGATGTTCAACAGCGCGCCTTTGCCGTCGCCTTTCACCCAGACACCCAAAGCCCCTGTTCCGGTGATGTTCCGGTACGGCGGCGCGAACGTGAGAGCAGTTTTGGTCCAAGCGCTGCGTCGTGTCGCGCTCTTGTTCTCGGCGCGCAAACACAGGTTGGTGTCACCGGTCAGGCAGATTCGTTTCGGGCTGTCGTACGGTGCGGCGGAGTAAAGCGCTTCGATGCGGGCGGACAACGGTTGTTCGGTGAACGGGTTCTTCGTTTTCCAACTTCCGGGCTGCGTGACGCGATGAGCGGACATCTTGACCGGCGTGAACTTCCATGCGCCGTCACGATCTTGACGGAGGCGGAACTCATCGCCGGGCACGGCGACGCGCGCGACGGTCTGGGTGTCGAAGTAGCGCGCGAGCCGCAGGCGTTCGTACCAACCGAGAACGGTCATTTGTTTCTCGATGTGGAATGGCAGCGGCTGGCGCGTAACGTTCACGCCTTGGATGGACATCGCGGAATCGAGGCCGAGGTTCTTGCCCGCAAAATATTCCATCTCGTCGAGGAAATGGCCGCGCGCCTGCGTGCTCGGCGCGCGCGGCGCCCACCAACCCATTTGCGGTTCGAGCAGGTCGCTGTGGCGGAATTTTTCGTCGGAAGCGATGTGCAGGTCTTGGAATCGTTTGGCGGCCCAGACGGAATGGTCCCACGCGCCGAGCCGCGAATGGAACCACCAGTTGTGCGCGCCCCAGCAACTCGCTTCGACCAGCACTTCGCCGCGCAGGCGCTTGAAGATGGCGTGCCGCATGAAGTCAATGCCGTACCGGCTCATCATGCCCTCGGAGCCATCGAAGTAGATCTGGTCGAGTTTGCAGGTGTTGAAGACGTTGGCGATGCAATCGGCCAATTCGTCGGCGAGCGGCGAACCTGGCTTTGGATAAAACGCCATGTAACGCTGCTGCAAATAATCTGCCTGCTCGCCGGCGGCGTGCGCTGCCGGACGCGTCTTGAACGTGCCGCGCTGGCATTTGGCGAATCCGTCAGAAAGGACTTCGCTATACTGAATGATTTCCGAGCCGATGCGAATGGCGTTGCCGCGACCCGAATAGGTGAACACGACATCGTGCTGGGCAATCGGTTTCTCGTTCACGTAGATCACGGTGTCGATTGGTGAGATGGCGCGCGCCAATGTGTAGCTCGCGGCGGCGATGAGATTTGAACTGGCTTCGGGCGTCACCCAGGAGTCGCGCGTGTCAATGCAGGCGGTGAGCGTGTGGATGCCGGCCTTGAGGCCCGCGGCATGGATGCGGGCGACGGTGTCCTTCATGTCGGTGAGGCCGCGCGGGAAGAGGTTCGTGTTGACGCCGTAGTGGCCGAGCGTTTTCCACCAGCCGTGCATGTGGATGTGCGTGAAGCCGCCGCGTCGCGCCAACTCGATCCAATCGTCCACCGACGCGAGCGAGAGGTCAGCGAACAGGTACGAGCCGCGGTTCGCCTCCGCGCCGAGCGACCACGCCCCACCGAGTTTCGAGACCGGCACGCCGGCGTCGGCGGCCATCGCGCGCAACATCATCGGCATTTCTTTCTTCGGTCCGACAGCGAGACCGGCACGCCAGCCGGTGAGGCCGTGTTCGGCGGTGGTCCAGACTTTCAACTCCGTGGACATCTCGACCGGCAAATCGTAGCCGCGCAGGCAAACGGCGTCGGTGTCGTCCGAGAGCATGTTGGCCATCGTGCCGCGGTATTTGGTCGTGGTCACCGGCACGTTGAAAAACGTGAGAGCAGCGACATCGGGCAGGGTCAACGACCGGATCGTGAAGGTGAAATGATCCTTGCGGGCGTCAACAGCCAGCACCGCCGCGCCCTCGCCGCGCGGGAACTCGAAAGTCAACGCGCCGTTGCGGAACGACGCTTTGCGGGCGGCGAGTTGTCGTCCGTCTTTCAGCTTCGCGGAAATCAGTTCCTGAGGATGCGCCAGCAGTTCGCGCTTCGAGCCTTTGCTCCGGAGCGAGACGACCCGTCCCTGTGTGTCAATCGAAAGCTCGGCGCGTCGGTTTTCGAACTTCGCCGCGAGTTGCGGGGATTCCTTGACCAACGTGTAGTCTGCGCTACCGCGTGCGGAGAAGTCTATTTCCGACGGCATCAGTGCGCGGCTGTAGATGCGCAGATCGCTGATGAGACCGTTGTGGGAGACGGAGTTGGCCCAGCGACCGATGCGGAGAGCGTCCGCCGCGATGGGGTAGCGCCAAGTTCCTTTGCCGGCAGGTTTGCCGTTGACGTAGGTGTTGATGTTGGGCAACGCGAAGACGGCGCAAAGATGCGTCCATTGCCGGAGCGGGAGCGTGTTCAGAAACGATGCGCTGGTTTCGGACCACACCGGGCCGGGGCGACCGAGACGGAAGGAACAGGAATTGTTGTTCACGAAGAACATCAGGCCGCCGGGACTCCACGTGTGCGTCGTGAGGAGGTTCGGATAACGTCCGGTGCCTTCCCACGTGGCCCAGACGGAGATGGTGCATTGCGTCGCGCCGTTCAACGACGGCACGGGCGGCAGTTCGATGAACGAGTTTGATCCGCTGAACCGGGCCGCAGTGCCGAACGCGCCTTTCGCCCACTGGACGTTAGTGAGATCGGCCTCGAGCCGGTTCGGCGAACGGTCGGCGGCGAATGTGCCGGAACCTTCGTCGAGAGGCAACCAGAGCAGGTCGGGTGTTGGCGCGGCGCAGAGTGACGAGAGCAATGTCAGCAGAAGGATGAAGGCAGTTTTCATCGCGACTTTGATAGCCGATTTGATGCGGAGAAGAAAGAAGGAAGAATTGGGAAGCAAGAAGGCGGAACAGTCAGAACGGCAAGGTAAGTGGTGCTGTCAGATGCCGAGTTCCTTGGCTGCTTGGTTCCACGGGGTCCCCGGTCTTCCCGCGTTGCGTTTCTTGGCGGCAGCGAGGTCGCGACGGTCTTCCAAGTCCTCTAATGCGTCTCGGAGTTCACGCAAGACGGCCTTGGCACGCCGAATCTGAACGTCCAGATTGGTACGCTCTGTTTTTCGGCTTATGACAGCAGTGCTCATCGGTAAATTTCCTTTCGGTCGCCTACAGCGTAAATCATGATCTTTCGACCTTCCAGTTCGAATAGTACCCGATAATCGCCGACCCGCAAACGATATTCGTTCTTCGACCCGCGCAGTTTCTGGACATCGCCACCGAGGTTGTCTTGGAGGAGGAAAATCCTGTAACCAATCAGTCTTCGTACCTCCTTGGGCATGGAACGAAGTTTCTCCTTCGCTTCATCCGTGATCTCGACATCGTAGTTCACAGGCAACAGATTATCGGGCTGTCACCGGAAATGCAACGGCGTTTGTCGCGCTCTGTGGAACGACGACTTGTAGCCGCGAAACGTTTTCGCGGCCTGTTGTAATCCCCGCCGCGAGCAGGCTCGCGGCTACAGGCGCTTCGGGAAATGAACGGGCGAGACGCCCGTTCCACTATGCGGTGTAGATTTGGCGGCGTTGTTGGTCGTAGAAGGTTTTGCGGCCGGTGGCGTAGCTCGTCGCGGCCATGATGACGGCGACCGAATGCTGGAAGCCGGCTTCTAGCGGGGCACGCGTCGGTTTGCCGGTGCGCAGCGCTTGTAGCCAATCGAGGAAGTGATCGGGCGTCTCGATGGGTTTGACGTCGTTGACGCCGCGGATGCCGCCGTCGCGCTTAGGACCGCCTTCGGCGCTGTAGGTCGGCGAACTCCAGTTGTCCATGATGAGTTGACCTTTCTCACAGAAGTAACGGTGACGGTTGCCGCCGCTGTTGCCGAAGTTGGTCGAGTAGGCGACCATGAAGCCCTCGGGATATTCCCACAACGCTTCGACGTGGTCGGGGCAGGTGAACTTGTGTTCGTCTATCCATGTATACACGCCGCCGTTGCAGACGCAGTTGGTCGGATACTTTGCGCCGGTGACGTAGTGCATCAGGTCAATGAAATGACAGCCGAGGTTCGCCGCGGGGCCGTCGGTGTAGTCGAGGTAGCCATACCAGCCGGAATACAGCTCGGCCGAGAACGGTCGCTTCGGGGCATCGCCGATGAATTCTTTCCAGTCAATGTCATCCTTCTTCATCTCTTTGACGCGGGAATACCAGTAGGGGCGCTCGCTGTTGCGGCATTGTTCGATGCGGGAGGCTTTGCCGAGCAGGCCGGATTTCCAGAGGGCGTTCGCGCCGGTGCTGGTGGGGAGGCTGCGAATCTGGGTGCCGTTCTGGACGACGATGCCGGCCGCTTCGACGGCGGCGCACGCGCGGTGGAGTTCCTGCATGTTTCGCGCGAGCGGTTTCTCGACGTAAGCGTGTTTACCGGCCTTGGCGGCGGCTTCCAGGTGCGCCGAGTGATGATGGTCGGGTGAGGCGATCATCACGGCGTCCACGTCCTTGAGTGTCAGCACGTCGCGATAGCCGGAGAATTGTTTCACGTCGGTGCCATACCATTCCTTGGCGGTGGCAGCGGCTTTTTCGCGCGCGACCCGCCACGGGTCGGAGACGGCGATGAACTCGACGTTCTCGGCCTTGTCGTGTTTGTGGATGCCGCCCATGTGGGCGCCGATGCCGCGTCCGCCGCAACCGATCTGGGCGAGGCGGATGCGGTCGTTGGCGCCGATGGAACGCGCGCGCTGCAACGCGGTGAGGGACGAGCAACCGGCGACGGTTGCGCTGACGGCAAGCGCGCCGGTGGCTTTGAGGAAATCTCTGCGGGTGATGTTGTTGTTCATATGTTCTCCTTTAGGCAAATGTGATTTCACGTTTCTTGGGGTTGTAGGATGTCTTGCGGCCGGTTTCGAATGCTGTCACGGCCATGAGGGTGGCGACGGAATGTTGGTAGCCGGCTTCGATGGGGGCGCGCGTCGGTTTACCGGAACGCATGCACTGGATCCAATCGAGGAAGTGATCAGGCGTCTCAACCGGTGTGACTTTGTTGACGCCGCGGATTTTGCCATCGCGCTTGGGGCCGCCCTCGGCGCTGTAGGTCGGCGAAGTCCAACTGTCCATGATGAGTTGGCCTTTGTCGCAGAAGTAACGGTGGCGGCTGCCGCCGGAGTTGCCGTAGTTGACGGAGAACACGGCCATGAATTGTTCCGGATAGGTCCAGAGCGCTTCGACGTGGTCGGGGCAGGTGAAGTTGCGTTCGTCTTTCCAAGTGTAAACGCCGCCGTTGCAAACGCAGCTTGTCGGGAATCCAACGCCGGTGATGTAATGCATGAGGTCAATGAAATGGCTGCCCATGGCGCAGATCGGGCCGTCGCTGAATTCGAGGTAGCCATACCAGCCGGAATAGAAGACCGCGTCGAACGGGCGTTTCGTCGCGCCGAGCGTGAACTCCTCCCAATCGAGGTCTTCCTTCTTCACGTCCTTGACGTAACGATACCAGTACGGTTTCTCGGAGTTGCGGCACTGCTCGATGCGCGAGGCTTTGCCGAGGATGCCGGACTTCCAGAGTTCGTGCGCGCCGGTGCTGGTCGGCAGGCTGCGAATCTGCGTGCCGACTTGCACGACGACACCAGCGGCTTTGACTGCGTCCACGGCGCGCCGCAAACCGTCCATTTTTCGCGCCATCGGTTTCTCAACGTAGATGTGTTTGCCCGCCTTGGCGGTGGCTTCCATGTGCGCGGTGTGCGCGTGGTCGGGCGAGGCGATCATCACGGCGTCGAGGTCTTTCATCGCCAGCAGGTCGCGGTAACGGGCGAACTGTTTTACATCGGTGCCGTACCACTCCTTGCACAGCGCGGCGGCCTCCTCGCGCGCGACACGCCAAGGATCGCACACCGCCACATACTCGACGTTCTGTGCCTTGTCGTGCGGGTGGATGCCCGCCTCCATGTGCGCTCCGCGTCCGCGTCCGCCGCAACCGAGTTGAGCGAGTCGGATGCGGTCGTTGGCGCCGATGGAGCGTGCGCGCTGTGCGGCGGTGAGTGTGACGCGCGAGGCCAACGTCGCGCCGACGGCGAGCGCGGTAGATGACTTGAGGAAATCCCTGCGCGTGATGTTGGGGTTCATGGTCTTGTCCTACGCAAGAGTGATTTCGCGCTTCGTTGGGTTGTAGAGCGTCTTGCGGCCGGTCTTGTAGGACATCGCAGCCATGATGACGGCGACGGAATGCTGGATGCCGGCTTCGAGCGGGGCGCGCGTCGGTTTGCCGTTGCGCATGCACTGGAGCCAATCGAGGAAATGATCGGGCGTCTCGATGGGTTTGACGGGATTGGTTCCGCGGATTTTGCCGTCGCGCTTGGGGCCGCCTTGGGCGCTGAAGGTTGGCGCGCCCCAGTTATCCATGTTGAGTTCGCCTTTCTCGCAGAAGTACCGGTGGCGGGTGCCGCCGGAACTTCCGAAGTTGCTGGAGTAGGCGACCATGAAACCTTCGGGATACTCCCACAATGCCTCGGCGTGATCGGGACAGGTGAACTTGTTTTCGTCTATCCACGTGTAGGTGCCGCCGTTGCAGAAGCAATTCACCGGATACGACGTGCCGGTGACGTAGTGCATCAGGTCAAGGAAATGACAGCCGAGATTCGCCACGGGGCCGTCGGTGTAGTCGAGGTAGCCGTACCAGCCGGCGTACACCTCGGCGTTGAAAGGACGTTTCGGAGCGTTCATCAGGAACTCGTCCCACGCGATGTCTTCCTTTCGGAGTTCCTTGCCCTTCGGAAGGTGGGCTTTGACGTAGCCGTACCAATAGGGTTTCTCGCCGTTGCGGCACTGCTCGATGCGGGAGGCTTTGCCGAGGATGCCGGACTTCCAAAGCTCGCGCGCAGCGGTGCTGGTGCCCAAGCTGCGCGTCTGCGTGCCGACCTGCACAACGATGCCGGCAGCCTGAACAGCCGCCACGGCGCTCAGAAGCTCCTTCATGTTTCGCGCCATCGGCTTCTCGACATAGACGTGCTTCTTCGCCTTGGCGGCGGCTTCGAGTTGGAGGGAGTGATGATGGTCGGGCGAGGCGATCATCACGGCATCAACATCCTTGAGCGCGAGAATGTCGCGATAGCTGACGAACTGCTTCACGTCGGTGCCGTACCATTGCTTGCACATCCCGGCGGCTTCCTCGCGGGCGAGCCGCCACGGATCGGACACGGCGACGAACTCGGCGTTCTGCGCCTTGTCGTGTTTATGGACGCCGCCCATGTGCGCCTGCCGGCCGCGGCCGCCGCAGCCGATTTGCGCGATGCGAATCCGGTCATTGGCGCCGATGGAGCGTGTTCGTTGTGCTGCTGTCAGGGTAGAACTCATGATTGCCTTTCTGGAGTTAGTGCATTTCGACGGCGCACGAACCGAGGCCGCCGCGGAAATAGTTGAACTGGACGTTCGGATGATCCGCCAACAACGACATCGGCACCGCGCTGTCGGGGATGCGTTTCGAGATCATGTAGGCGGTGAGACGCTGGCCGAACGGGTTGTCGTGATTGCCGGCCTGCCAGATGGAAACTTTCTCGGCCTTCCACGTCTCGACGGGGCCGACGCTGATCGCCATCGTCGGCACGAGCGAGATGTTGCCGCCGCCGCTGGTGCGCGCGTTCTGCGCGACGGTGAGCGGATGCAACTTCACGACGCGCGTCGTCAGTGCGCGGTATTCGGCGGGCGATGGCGGAGCATCTTTATATTTGCCGGTGCGTTGGGGTGGGTCGTTGAACGCCCAGTGTTTCACGTCGCCCTGGCCGCCTTGCATCACGGCGCAACGGACGCCGGCGTCCCAGCTTTTCCGGTACGGCGCGGTGTCGGCTTTCGGGAAATGCAGGTTGGCGTCGGGCATCCGGAGTTTCTTCTCGATGCGGTTGAAACACATCTCGCGGTCGGCTTTCTCGAACGACAGCGGATGCGTCACCGGCGTTTCCTTGCCGTCGAGGAACCACTCGTCCATGCCCCAGAAATGCCCGGAGCGGACATCGAGGCCGAGCGCGTTGACGATGCGGGCGACGAGCGGCAACTGCTCGGTCGGCCCGATCGGGCCGCAGATGCCGACGGGATTGTCGGCGGTGCTCTGGCGCCACGCGCTGATGTATTCGAGCGCCTCGGCGAGGTAAAAGTCTTCGATGGTGTCGTACATCACGACCTTGAAGCCGGGACGTGAAAGTTTTTCGACGTCGCGTGGTGTGAGCCGGGCAACGGCTTCGATGACCTCGGAGTCGAGCGTGGTGTAATCCCACCAATCGGCAGAGATGGAACTGAGTTTGCGTGGCATGGTTTGATTCCTTTCTGGCAACGCG
The DNA here is from genome assembly GCA_016871575.1 of Verrucomicrobiota bacterium. Lineage (GTDB taxonomy): Bacteria > Verrucomicrobiota > Verrucomicrobiia > Palsa-1439 > Palsa-1439 > CAIKAP01. The sequence goes on along the minus strand of VHCW01000112.1, from coordinate 3,932 downwards.
CCGCATTTCAACGCGCCAATGCGTTTCCGTCAACACTATAAGCGACCAGTTTGCGTATTTTTCTGCCGTATGGTTGCGCTCGACAAATGCCGTCCTCGCCGGTAAACAAACGGCCATGAACACTCCTCAGATTGATCGCAGAACATTTGTTGCCGTCCTGGGCGGCATGGCCGCCGCAGCGGCCGGGTGCGGCAAGCGGGAGCGCGCGGCGGAAGGCTCCGTGCCCTCGCACCTGAAGAATCATGCAGCGCAGTACGCGAAAGACCCGCACGCGGCGGCGTTGGCGTGGTTCAGAGACGCCCGGTTCGGCCTGTTCATGCACTATGGTCTCTACAGCATCCTCGGACGTGGCGAGTGGGTCATGTTCCGCGAGGCCATTCCCGTCGCCGAATACGAAAAGCTCAAGGAACAATTTCGCCCCGACAAGTTCGACGCCGATTTCATCACCGACCTCGCGTTGCAGGCGGGCATGAACTACGTCAACATCACCGCGCGCCATCACGACAGCTTTTGCCTGTTCGACTCGAAGCACTCCGACTACACCAGCGTCAACAGCCCCGCCAAGCGCGATCTCGTCGGCGAATTGGCCGTGCAATGCCGGAAGAAAGGACTCGGCCTGTTCCTCTACTACTCCTACGCGCTCGACTGGTGGCATCCGTACTTCTATTCGCGCGAGCACAATCCGATGGCGCGTCCCGCCTACAAGCAACCGGAGCCGCGCTATCTCTGGAAGAAGGACGAAGATTTTGCGCGTTACATCGAGTTCGCGCACGGCCAGCTCAAGGAACTGCTCACCAACTACGGTCCGCTCGCGGGCATCTGGTTCGACCCGATCATGGGCTACTACGCGCGGCCCGACCTGTTCCCGATCCACGAGACCTACGCGATGATCCGCAAGCTCCAGCCGCAGACGTTGCTCTGCTTCAAACAAGGCGCGACCGGCACCGAGGACTTCGCCGCGCCCGAACGCACCGGCCAATCGCTCGCCGAGCGCGTCCGCAAACAGTACGGCGACGCGAAAGCGAAGATCGCCGGCGATGCGTGGGAGGCGAACAAGACCAAGCACAACGAAATCTGCGACACGCTCCAGCCGCACATCTGGGGTTACAAGAAAGACGACGACGACAAACATCTCGATGCCGACGAGACGTTGAAACGTCTCGCGCAATCGTTCGGCCAGGACTGCAATCTCTTGATGAACACCGGTCCGTTGCCCGACGGCTCGATACATCCCGTGGACGTGAAGACGTTGCGCGAAGTGGGCCGTCGGATTCGTGAAAATGGTTGGCCGTCGCCGATGGCGCCCGCCCCCGTGAAGGAAAAAAAGGGCGGCGCAGCGTTGCAGTGAACAGTAGAACGGGCGTCCCGCCTGTTCCGCGAGTTGCAGGCCGTGTTTGCCGCCCTCGCCCTCGGCGTCTCGTCGGACTCGGCTCCCGACGCGGCGGGGGAAAACCGGGGCGCGGATGGAGAAGGGATGTTCACCGCGAAGCCACGAAGAACGCGAAGACGGGCTTGTCCGCCATAGCTTTAGCGAAGGTGGGAACCACGGAATACACAGAATACACGGATTGGATGGCCGCAATAACGCGCAAAGCCGAGTCCGCGAGACGCCGAGGGGGCAGGGCGGCAAAAACGCAAAGGTTCCGGTGCTGACCGCTGACTGCTGACCGCTTCCCGCTTACGCTTTCTTCCTTCTGACTTCGTGCTTTCCCTGATTGCTGGGTGATGGGAGAGCGGAACATTGTTTCAGCGGCGGGGGGCGATCACGGCGCGGTCACAGAGGAAAACTTCAGGAGAGAAGTCCATCCTCCAAGAAACTGAGGTAGCTTTTCCGATTGAATATGATGTGGTCGAGCAGTTCGATACCGACGATTTGACCGGCGGCTTTGAGTTGACGCGTGACTTCGGTGTCGGCAGGTGAAGGCTCAAGAGGACCGGCGGGGTGGTTGTGGGCGACGATGATGCCGGAGGCGCGGTCGGCAACGGCGTCAGCGAAGACTTCACGGGGATGGACTTGCGTGCGATCAATCGGGCCAATGGAGATGACGCGGATGTTGATGACTTCGTTCGCGCCGTTGACCGTCGCGCAAAGGAAATGCTCCTGTTTGCGGTCGGCGTAGTGGCGAATCAGCGGGAGAACATCGGCAGGCGTCGTGATCTTCGTTCCTTCGGGCTTGATGCGGCGACGGGCAAACTCGATGGCGGCAACGATGGTCATCGCCTTGATCTGCCCCATGCCTTCCAAGTGTTGAATATCTTCCACCGTCAGCGCCAGTCCCTTTTCATCCACAACTCGCCGCAGATTTTCAGCGACGGTCATCACGTCAATCTTGGTCGTGCCCTTGGCGAGCAGAATCGCCAGCAACTCGTGGTCTTTTAGCGCGGCAGCGCCTTTCGCCAACAACTTCTCGCGGGGCCGGTCGTGCTGGGGAATTTGGTCAATGGTCTTGCTCATGCCGCAAATGCCAGGTTGGTATCAATGACGGTGATGGCCATGATGTCGAAAATGCCGCCTGTGTCCGTGTATTTAGCATCGGCCAATTCCTCGTAGCGTCCGCGCTGGTCGTAGGCGGTCTGAATCTCGCTATTGACCTGACCGCGATACGGACCGTCGAGATAAACCCGGTCGCCCCGGTGCGCGATGACGGTGGTGCGAATGACCGGGTCCGCAATCTTCTCCTGCGTGACTTCCTTGATGTAGAGGGCTTCTTCGTCGGTGATTTGGAACTTCTGGCGAATCTCGTCAATCATGTCTTGAACGGAGACCTTCTTCATCGGCGGCCCGCCGCGTGATTTGCCTTTGCCGCGTTTCAACTTCACCGTGCCGCCGCTGGTGGTGACGCCCTGATACTCGACCGCAGCCTTGACGACTTCCGTTTGGCGGATTTGCTTCATCAAATCGGAAACGCTGCCCACCTTGATGAGTTGCGGGCCGACGTATTCCGCGAACGTGGCGAACTCCTTCAACTCCGGCGCATACGAGAAAAAGCAGGTGAGGAAATGGAGTGCCTTCACATACCGGGCAAGCAAATAGACGAACGCCTTGCGATCCTCGTTGCCGGGAATCTTGGTCTGAAAGCGTGTCCGCAGCCCGTTCACGACGAACTGCACCTGAGCGTCTGTTCCGGTGGCGGCAAGTTTGACGAACTCGGCGGCGTCCTCTTGCGTGAACACACCGGCATCGAGGATTTCCCTGTAGAGTTTCGGGACAAGCTCCTCGTCCGGCTCAGTCGGCGGGAACGGCGTGCCTTTCCGGTATTTTTGGAACGCCTTGAGGATGGCCTTGGCGTTGTTGGTGAAATCCACGACGATCACGTCCTTCTTCCCTTCGTGGCAGCGGTTCAAGCGCGACACGGTTTGTACGGCATTGCGATCCACGACTGGCTTGTCGAGGAACATGCCGGCCAGCAACGGCTGGTCGAAGCCCGTTTGGAACTTGCTGGCAACCACCATGAGCCGGTAATCCTCACCCTCGAACCGTTCCTCGATCAACTCGCCTTCCTTCAACTCGTTGACGGCGTGCTCGTGAATCTCCGCGTTGGTTTCCGGGTGCGTGAAGTCCGAGAAAGCGTAGAGCACTTTGTATTTCGCGCCGCGCTCTTTGAGCTTTTCCTTGATGATGTTGAAATATCGCAGCCCGGCCACGCGGGAACTGGTGACGATCATTGCTTTGGCCCGACCGCCGACCAGCGGCATCACCTTTTCCTCGAAGATGCGGAGCATCACCTCGGCCTTGTATTGGATGAGGCCGTCGTCCTGAAACGCCACGTTCATCAGCGCCTTGGCCACGACGCCCTTCGGATAGCCTGAATAATTCACTGATTGATTGAACGAAGGCCGGGGAGGCCGGTCAAATAGGTGATGATCAATCACCTATGAAAACCACCCACTCCACCAACACTCCAACAGTCTGTTTCCCAGAACCTCTCCTG
>VHCW01000111.1 GCA_016871575.1 Verrucomicrobiota bacterium | reverse complement strand
TGGCGACATCACCTCCACCATCGCCGTGATGAGCGAGCGCGGCGTGAAATACTGCCCGGCACCGCCTTTCACGTCCTCGGCGTTCTTCTGCAACAGCCCTTCGTAGGCGTCGCCTTTCACGTCGGCGGACAGGCTCGACCACTGTTCCTTGTCGATCAGGTCCACGATCAACCGGCGGAGCTTGGCCGGGTCCTGGATTTTGTTCTGCGCCTTGCGGAAGATCAGACCGAGCATCCCCTTCTGTTTGCCGAGCGACTCCAACACGTGCCGGTAATGCGTCTCCAGTTCATCGCCGTCCTTGGCCAACAAGCTCGGCCAATCGAACCCCTTCGGCACTTGCGACGGCTTGCCGCGAAGCTGCGCCTGTTCCTCGGCCATCTTCAGGAACAACAGATACGTCAACTGCTCCACGTAATCGCCATACGACAGGCCATCGTCGCGGAGGATGTTGCAGTAGTTCCAGAGTTTTTGGACGAGTGCGGTGGAGTGGTTGGTCATAGAGTTAACGGTTAGAAAGACTGTAAATTAGTGTGTAATCACTTTCCTTGAGCTTCTGTCTTCTGTCCGCTGCGACTTTGAAGGCCTTAGCACCAAGATTGGACATTGCCGCTACAGCAGCTCCGGCTGTTAGCGGTAGAGTGCCGGACAACAAGCCACCCACGGCTCCGGCACATGCGAGCCACGTCACTTCATCGCCGAACACTTCGACGAGGAAATCGCGTAACGCCTTTTGGTCAAGCTCCAGTAGGGTGGCAATCTGAGGAGACAAATCTGCTCTAACTAATCTGTCAATTTGCGCGACTATTGATTTGTGGTCCGCCGTCAAGTCGAGCTGTTCAGCCAATGTGCCACAGCGAGATCGCAGCTTCTTGGATTCATCAGCCTTTTTCTCTCGGATCTCGATTATTGAGGCAACATCATCCGGTGTCATCGGATCAAGATGTGGTGAGATTAAACGCCAAAAAATCTCCCAGCCAGCGATGTCGACAAGGTCTTTCGTTAGGTTTTCTGCTTTGGGCTGCTCGACCGGCATGCGTCCAAACAACTCCAACAGGCTATGGTTTGTCAAAAGGAGCGAGAAGGCACCGGAGCTTCTGAAGTGGTCACAAGAACTGGGTCGCAAGAGATAACATTTCAATAGCAGGTCTTCAATAGAGCCTAACTTTAGGATATTCCCGCAGTGTTGATAGAGTTGCTCAATGTCTTTATTGGCTTCCAAAAAACACTCCAAATGAATGTGTCGGACAAGCTCTGAACATGCTTCTGGAAGACGGGCAAAACGAGCAGCATCTTGGATACTGAGTCCCGCCGCTGCTAACATGTCATCTACGCGCTCTATCGCAGAATTATTGGCCGGGTACGCGAGATAGACGCTTGCACAATAGCCCTTTTCTTTCAGAGGCGTGAGCAAGTCGATTGCGAGTTTGAATTGGCGTTGCTGCTCCATCCACTGATTGAGAATATTGAAGTATGTTCCTCCCCACTCAGGTCGTCTCGCTTCAACAAGTTCAGGAAGCTGAAAGGCTTCTTGGGTTACCACAGCAGGCGGGGGCGTAATACAGACCGGCCTCTCGAAATATAGAAAGCAAGCGCCCGAAAGCTGATTGATGTGAGTAAGGGGATCTGGGAACAAGAACAATGGGTTTGCACCGAGTGTCTTTATCATTTCAGCTTCCCTTCAAACGCCTGCTGCAAGATCGACTGGCGGAGGCGGGTGGCGCGCTGGAGGACGAAGTCTCGCGATTCCTTATCGGAGTTGGCGGTCATCATTTCACAAGCCTCCCGGCAAATGCCTCTTGAAGCACTGATTGTCTGAGTCGTGTTGCACGCTTCAGATTGCTTTCCACCAGCGCGGACAACTCCTCCACCACGCTCAACCGCCGCTCCACTTCCGCCACAATCCGCTCCTGCTCCGCCAATGGGGGGAACCGGAACGGCATACTTTCAATCTGCTTCGGGCTGATGTTCGGCTGCGCAGCGCCATAGGCGTCCCGGATTACCTGCTGCTTAATCTGTTCGACGATCAACGCCATAAACCGAGCATTGCAGAAGTTACCGGTTTTGATTTGAAATCTTCCGACGCGCTGATTCAGCAAAGCCGGTGTGTCCAAGTTGAACGTGCCCATCTTGCCGGTAGTCGCACCTGACATGGCAATGAGCACGTCGCCTTTTTTCAGCGCGAAAGCTGCGTACTCGTCAACGAAGCTTGCCGGCAGGTATGCCGTCTTCGCGTCGAGCGCGACCTCGCCATCAACGAGACTCGCGATGCGGATGAGTGGAATACCGGACTGCTGATAGTCTGTGCTCTTGAATGCGAAACCACATTGGACGCGGCAAACTTCTCCGAAAGTTGCATCGCGCCAGCCGGTAATGTCGGCAGCGACGAGGCGGCCTTCGCAGGCGGCTTTGAGGACGGCGGCGCGGTAGCGGTGGAGGTTGGCCTGCACGCGCCGCAACGCCGCCACCCCCGCCTCCAGCCGCGTGAATTGCTTCTCAATCTCCCCCACAATCCGCCGTTGCTCGGGAAGCGGGGCGACCGGAACAGGAAGTTGCCGGAATCGGTCGTGCGTCAGGTTCAAGCCGCTATCGCTTCCGCCGGTCTTCATCTTGTCGATGGCTTGCCGGGCTTGCTCAGTTTGAAGGAACGCCTCGACATACCGGGCGTCATGACGTTTCGGATCAACGCGGAAGCGGTACATCTTGCCGGACATCATCAGTCGCTTGCGGGTGCGCCTGACAAGGCAGGCCACGCCACAGCGCGCACGTGGACCGGCACAAGTGACGAGAATGTCGCCTTCCTTCACCTCGATCAGCGGTCGGGGCGCGAGTTTGTCCGGTAATCGCTTGTTGTGTTCCGGCTGGAACTCGCCAGCTTGAATCGAAGTCGTCTTCAAAACGCCCCAAACGTCTTCCGATGGCGACGGCTCTTTCTCGCACTGCGGACTCCAGCCTTGGTGAAGCGTGCGCTCGTCTTCGAGCGGTGCGAACAGTTGCTCAATTAGCTGGGTCAGCCAGCCAGCCGGTAACGACAGAGATTCTTCGCTTCGCTCAGAATGACGAAGTGACTGGGTGATCGTCATCGAGCATCCACCTTCTTTCTAACCCCGTCGAATTCGACGGGATTACAGACCGGGCTGCTGATTGCGGTGACCGTCACTCGAATTCTAATCCCATCGAATTCGAGGGAATTAAAAGTAGCGAATTCGCCATAATTGGAATGTGAGGAGCGAGTCTTCATGCGGCGAGCACCGTGTTGAGTTCGTCGAGGAGTTTAGCCAACTCAGCGCCGAAAAGTTGGTGGGCGCGACTCACTTCCATAATGGATGATCCTTCCAATCAGCAGGAATACCCATGAGCAGCAGCGGGATTTCGTTGTAGTTGTCGAAGTGGTCATACAAACGGTCGCGCCATTTGCTCTGCGGAGCGGTGAAAGTGAGCAGATAGCGGAGCAGCGTTAGCACCGCGAACATCCGGTTATTGGCCACGGCGTGCGGCGCGTACCAGCGCGGGTCGTGACGAATGTCAGGGATGATTGGCTTGATGGCGAGTTCCCGGTTCCACAAGCGAGAATGATGAGCGCAGAGGTTGCGAATATAGTTCAGGGTGAACAGCCACGACTGAAGCACGACACCGGTAATCTTGTAGTCGGTCGCGATGGCGCGCTGGACGTGTTTGCCGCTGTGCCGGAACATCGTGAGCATTTGGCCGAACATCATCGTTTCAACGGCAGCCCAAAGTGGCAGATCAGGAAATTCGTCGTACGTTTTTCGGAAATGATCAACGAATGCTTCCCGGCTTCGCTGAGCATTGTCGTGGAGTTCGTCCAACAGGCGTTGATGTTCAGGAGCAGGAATCCCGGGAAACGCCTTGGGATCGAGATGAGCAAACGTGCCGTACTGATGCACAAGTTCGTAAACAAGGCGCGAGCGAACGGCAATTTCAACACGCTCGACGGCGTCCATCACCAGCAGGCGTAATTGCCTGTCAAACGTGTAGCGCCGCCAGATGGTTTTGAACTCGGTGCCGGGTTCAAACGTGTTGTCGGGGCGCTTGAACGGAAACCAGTAGGCGCTGAGCCGGTAGTAGTTAACGGCGGTCAGCTTGGCAACGAGTTCTGCCCGGTCGGCGAGAAGGCCGCGAGACAACAAAAGGTCGGCTTGCTGTTCGTATGTAAGTGGTGGCTTTGAGTAATTCACGGTAGCCGGTCTCCTTCGGGGAAAGAAAAACCCGCCACATTTGAGCTTGGCAGAGCCAGAGGCTTGGCGGGTATGCTGGCCGTATAATACGCAGCTTCTACGCCGTGTCCACACAAAAAATATAGCAGTTTTGCTGGGGTTTTCAGCATGGGCATCATTTTACCAGCACCTCGTTAAGTTCTTCGAGCAGCTCCGGCAGCTTCGGGAACAATTGCCGGGCTTTGCCGAGGCCGCCTTGTTGGGCGAACGGCGCGTAGTCGAAATCGTCGGTCTCGATGCTGCAACTGGTGGCGATGTGGTCGCGTTTCATTTCTCCTGCTCCACCGGTAGATCAATGAACAGGTTCGGGAAGTAGGAGGGCAGCACTTTGGCGGGGAAAGCGATGCGGAGTTTTCCTTTAGCGGACGGACTTTCGATGTAGCCTTCCTTAAGTCCCAGTTTGATGATCTCGACGGCAATCGTTCGGCCTTTGCCGGTGATTTCGCTGGCGCGTTCTCGAGTCAACTCGCCTTCGTCCACCAGCGCGCGCACGATGCGCATGAGTTCTTCCCGGTACTTCTTCAAGTGGAGCGATTCGTAGGTGAAGTGACGCTCGACGCGTGTCCGAAGATCAGGGAGTTTCAGCAGGCCACCCATGAACGTAACTTGATCCAGAATTGTTTCGAGGAAGAAGCGGCAGAACTCGGACAGCCCGCGTTCGGAAAGGCTGCCGCGCCCGTCGTAGTCGTTTCGCCGTGGCTGATCGGCTTCGTGGAGCCGGTTGTAGTAGGCTTGCCGGGCACGGGCGAGACCGCGTGACAGCGTCCACATTCCGTGGCCGTCGAGGTCATGATGTTGCAACAGGGCGTGGGAGTGGAGGCGGGCGACACGACCGTTGCCGTCGCCGAATGGGTGAATCCACGCGAGCCGTTGATGAGCCGCGGCAATGGCAACCAGTCGGTCTGTCGCCAGAATTTCCGGGCTGCTGTACGCCTCACGGAAGCGATCAAGAAAGGCCGGTAAAGCAGCGAAATCAGGCGGCGTATGCGGCCCGACATCCACCATGTAGTCGCGTGGCTGTCCGGGCACAATGCGGTATTCTTTGCCGGCTTTCGTCTTGGAGACGTGCATGGATTCAGGCAAGCGGCGGTAGAAGTCGCTGTGAATCCAGCAGAGGAACTCCGGGGAGTACACGTCCACACCACCTTTGCGGAGGTGTGTGAGCATGGCTTCTTCCGTTTGGATGTGGGCAACGGCCAGCAGTTGATTCTCCTTCTGCTTCTGGTCCTTCGCGAAGTCGGCATGTTGGGCACGCTCGATGTCACGGGGCAATGTCTTGTGGCCTTCAATCAGGTTCGAGTAATAACAGTTCATTTCTCGAACGAGCGCGGCGATTTTTTCCCGCACCACCGGGGCGTGAACAAAGCCCCGGAGTTCGCCGACGGCCAGAGTGATCTTCTGGGAAAGCTCCGCCAAGTCCGCCCGCCTCAAGTCCGGCAGGAGCGGTTCAATGGCCGCAACGTCACGAAAAACTGCTTTTTCCTCACTCATTCTGAAAATCTTTCTGAAAATGTTGCATATACATCAAAGTTCGTATTTGCAATGACATGCGTAGAATACACCTGCTAACGCATTGCGAAAAGTGAAAATGTTTGTGAAGATCATTTGACCAATGCCTCGTTCAGTTCGTCGAGCAACGCCGGTAATTGCGGGAAGAGCTGCCGGGCTTTGCCAAGACCACCGGCTTGGGCAAAGGGGGTGAAATCAAAATCGTCGGTCTCGATGCTGCAACTGGTGGCGATGTGGTCGCGGATAAGATTCAGCCACGCGAGTTGGTCGCCGGTGAATTTGACGCCGGCTTGGGCCTTGTCCATGAGCCATTCGTGGAAGCGTTCGTGGACGGAGTCGGCGAACGGTTTCAACAGCGGTTGTTGTTCGAGGGCGAAGCGGACCAAGGCGACGAGGTCGGCGAAGCGGCCGGCTTGGGAGCGGCCTTTGACCTTGCCGGGGGTGACTTGGGCGAAGGCGTCCCAGAGGCGGTCTTCGGTCCACGCGGCGTGGTTGTGGCGGAGTTTGTCCTCCAGTTCCTTGAGCATCGGTTCGGTGAGGCGTTGGCGGTAGGGGCGACGGTAAAGGATGTCCAGCGCGGTGATCTCGGCCCGGTGGGTGTCGAGGTATTCCCGGAAGGATTTCGCCATCTGCTGGGAATCTTGGAGCGCCTTGGGAGCGACTCCGGCAAAGAGGACGGTGTCCTTGGAGACGACATCAATGACCTGGTCGGCGGCTTTCTGGATTTTCTTCAGGAGGTTGCGGAGGTCGGGGTTGCCGGATAACGGCAACAGCGCAGACTTAACCACGGAGGCACGGAGGTCGCGGAGTTCGGAGGGGGAAGGTTCGACATACGAAATCTTCTCTGTGCTCTCCGTGTCTCCGTGGTTCAAATCCGGATCAATCGAATCCAAAATCCCCCGCGCAATCTCACACAGCGATTGGCCTTTGGCGGCGGTTTTGACTTCGCCTGTTAAGACGGGGTCGAGGCGGCGTTCCAGTTTGATGAGGCGACCGGCGAGCGATTCGAGGGCTTCGGGTTCGGTGTTGCCGAGCGCGATGGCGTCGAGGAGTTTGTCGAACGAGACGTGCGGCTTGCGTTCGAGCGGTTGGGCGTCGGTCTTGTCACGTTCGCAGACGCCGACGGCGTCCACGATGACGAACCGGGTTTTGCGTTTGATGCCGGGGTTGACGTTTTCCATCTCGGTCTCGGTGACGACGCGGACGCCGCGGCCTTTCATCTGGGCGAAGAAGTTCTGGGAGCGGACGCTGCGCATGAAGAAGACGATCTCCAGCGGTTTGATGTCGGTGCCGGTGGCGATCATGTCCACGGTGACGGCGATGCGCGGGAGGAAGCTGTTGCGGAATCGTTTGAGGACGGCTTGCGGGGTGTCGCCGGTGGTCCGGTAGGTGATCTTCTTGCAGAAGTCGTTGCCCTTGCCGAACACGTCGCGGGCGATCTCGACGATCTTGTCGGCGTGGTTGTCGTCCTTGGCAAAGATGAGGGTCTTGGGCAGGTCGGTGCGGCCGGGGAAGATTTCGGTGAAAACTTTGTCGCGGAACGTGGTGAGCACGGTGCGAATCTGGTCTTCGGACTGGACGGCGCGGTCGAGGTCGGTGGCATCGTATTCGAGGTCGTCGTCGAGCTGTTCCCAGCGTTTCTGGCGGGTCTGCCGGTCCATTTTGCCGACCCAGTAGCCGGCTTGGACTTTTGAGCCGTGCTGGGTGATGTCGGTCTTGATCTGATAGACCTCGCCCTGGACGTTGACGCCGTCGGCCACGGCTTTCTCGTGCGGGTATTCCATGACGACGTTGCGCTGGAAGAAGCCGTAGGTCTGTTTCGAGGGCGTGGCGGTCAGGCCGACGAGGAAGCTGTCAAAGTATTCGAGGACCTGCCGCCAAAGGTTGTAGATCGAGCGGTGACATTCGTCGGTGACGATGAAGTCGAAGAACTCGATGGGGATTTTCGGATTGTAGGTGACCGGCACCGGCTGTTTGAAGAGCGATTCCATCGCCTCGACGCTCATGTCATCGAGGTCGGGCGCGGGCGCGGTCTCGCCTTTGAGCATCGAGTAGAGGCGTTGAATCGTGCAAATGGCTACGCGCGCCGATGGATCAAGCTGTCCGCCGGTAAGTTGCTGCGTGATGTAGATGTTGGTGAACTTGTTGTTGCTGTCCGGCGGCTCGAATTGCTGGAACTCCTTGAGGGTCTGCTCGCCGAGGTTGCCCCGGTCAACGAGGAACAGGACACGGGTGTTCGTGCCGGTCTGTTTCAGCAACCGGTAAACAAAATTGACGGCGGTGAACGTCTTGCCGGAGCCGGTGGCCATCTGGATGAGATGACGGCGGTGACCGCTGGCAAAGGATCTTTCCAGGTTGGTGATCGCGTTGAACTGCGCGGACCAGAGGCCGGTCTTCGGCAGTGCCGGGAATTCGCGGAGCAACTGCGACAGTTGTTTTCCCTGCTGCACCATGCGGACGAGCGTTTCAGGCCGGTGGAACGCGAAGACATTCCGGCTGCACGGTTCAGGGTCGAGGTGATTGGTGAAACGCGTTTCCGTGCCGGTCGATTCGTAGCTGAACGGCAACGGCGACCGCCATGCCGGTAGTCCCTTGGGAACACCGGTGACATACTTACCGGATTGTTCCTCAACGCCGATCAGCGAGTGGCCGGCTGGCTTTGCCTCGACGGTGCCGATGGCCTTGCCATCAACGAACAGGGTGTAGTCTGGTTCCCCGGTCTTGAAAGAGAGTTCGCGCAGGGCGACACCTTTGGCGGCGTGGAGGTTGGCTTGCGATTTGTCCTGAACGAGCCAACCGCACTGATCGAGAACGTCATCAATATTCTGCCGTGCCTTTTCCTCTGGAGTCATTGTAGGTGTCTCACCCGTGCAAGCGGTGCGGATAGTAACGAGGGTCGGCAAAAACGGCAAGAGTGAGATTGAAGATGCGCAGTTTCTTGATGCGCGGGCAAATCCGTCTAATCGCCCGCGCTAAAATACGCGCAATCGGGATGGTGGAAGACCAGCGCGCTCACAGACGCTTCGGGTTCCATCATGAAACCTTCAGTGAGTTTCACGCCTATCTCTTCCGGATGAAGAAGTTTCCAGATGCCGGTTTGGTCTTCGATCTCGGGACAGGCAGGGTAGCCGAAACTGTAACGTTTCCCACGGTAGCAGGCTCGAAAACGGTCGAACATTGTCGTTGTTGCCGGGTCGGGGAAACCCCAGTCTTCCCGGAGGCGGCGATGGAGCCATTCGGCGGTGGCCTCAGCAGTTTCGAGGGCGAGTGCTTGGAGGGCGTGGGATTTCAGGAACTCGCCACGGGCTTTGAACTCGTTGGCGCGTTCAATGATGCCGGCACCGGCGGTCACCACAAATACGGCGATGGAGTCATGGAGTGATGGAACGATGTAATCGGCCAAGCAGAGGCCGTCGGGTTTGCGTTGACGGGGGAAAGTGAAGGTGTGTGCCGGCGCTGCGTTCTCTGCGCCTCTGTGGTGAAATAGCCGGATCGAATTGCCCTCAGCCACCACATCGAAAAATTGCCAGACGGCTTTGACCTTCATGAACTTCTTCGCTTCCGCCTTCACTTCCTCGACGGCGTCGTTCAGTTCCAACGCTTTGGGGTCGCGGGCAGCGAGGGCGCGCTCGAAGTTGGATTTGAAGCCGAGATGTTTGCCGTAGAGCATCTGCGGGTTGATGTAGCTCCAGAGTTCCGGGAGGTTCGGGACGGCGATGAGTTTCCGGTCGGGGTAGGGGGGCGGTAACGGCGGGAGGATGCGGACGCGATTGCTGCGTTGGGTGGATTCGGGGGCGGATTCGACGGTGGCGGCCACGACGGAGCGTGGCCCTCCAGTTGCCGGCTTCAAGTCGTCGAGGCGGTTCATTGTTGCTAAGCCGGTCATGGCGTCTTTGCAGTAGGCCACCGGGCCGTCGTACGCGGCGGCGATCTTGTTGTCGGTGAACTTCGCGCTCAACGCCGCGCCGCCCACCAAGATCGGGGCGGTGATGCCGGCCGCCTTGAGATCGGCGGCAGTGATGACCATTTGTTGGGCGCTTTTCACCAGCAGACCAGACAAGCCGATGGCATCGGGCTTCTCCCGATGATACGCCTCGATCAAGGTCTCGGGCGGGACTTTAATGCCGAGGTTGATGACCCGGTAACCGTTGTTCGAGAGAATGATCTCGACCAGGTTTTTGCCGATGTCGTGGACGTCGCCTTTGACGGTGGCGAGGAGGACTTTGCCTTTCGTGGCGCTTTCGCTGTGCGCCATGAACTGTTCCAGATGCGCGACGGCGGCTTTCATGGCTTCGGCGCTTTGGAGGACTTCGGCGACGATGAGTTCGTTGTTGTTGAAGAGGCGGCCGACTTCGTTCATGCCGGCCATGAGCGGGCCGTTGATGGTGTCGAGCGGGGCGGCTTCTTTGAGCTTCAGGTCGAGGTCGGCGACGAGGCCGTCTTTCGTGCCTTCGATGATGTAACGGGCGAGGCGTTCGTCGAGCGGGAGGTCGCTGGTCTTTTTCTGCACGCGGCTGGTGGCGTCGCGGAAATGTTCGGTGATGGCGGCGATGCAAGCTTGGTTGATGGCGATGCGTTCTTCGCGGGATTGGTGGCGATAATCGTGGGACAACCGTCCCGGTTGTCCATCTGCGGAGGCGGACAAGCGAGACGCTTGTCCCACATTGAACAGCAAATCCTCGGCGAGTTTCTTCTCCACATCCGGAAGGCTCGCGTAACGCTCCAGTTTCTCGGCATTGACGATGGCGAGGTCGATCCCGGCCTTGGTGGCATGGTAGAGCATGACCGAATTCACGACTTCGCGCGCGGCTGACGGGAGACCGAAGCTGACGTTGCTGACGCCGAGCACGGTCTTGCAGCGCGGCAACTTCGCCTTGATGAGCCGGATGGCTTCGACCGTTTCGACGGCGCTGCCGATGTAGTTCTCGTCGCCGGTACCGCACGGGAACGTGAGCGTGTCGAAGATGAGGTCTTCTTCCGGGATGCCGTGCTCGGTGCAGTACTTGTGGGCGCGCAACGCGATGGCGAGCTTGCGCTCGCGTGTGATGGCCTGCGCCTGTTGCTTGTCCTCGTCAATCGAACCGATGATGACCGCCGCGCCGTATTTCTTCACGAGCGGCAGGACGTGGTGGAACTTTTCCTCGCCGTCCTCGAAGTTGATCGAATTGATGATGGCTTTGCCCTGGCAATATGTCAGCGCCCGCTCGACCGCCTTGGGGTTGGTCGAGTCAATCATTAACGGAACTTTGACCTTGTGGATGACCTTCTCGTAGAACCGGTCGATGTCGGTGAGTTCGTCCCGGTCGGTGTTTTCGAGGTTGATATCAATGATGTGCGCGCCGTTCTTGACCTGTGCCCGCGCAATCTCGCTGGCCTCCTCGAATTTCTCCTCGGAGATCAACCGTTTGAACGCCCGCGACCCGACCTCGTTGGTCCGTTCGCCGACGATGAGCGGTCGGTTGTCGTCCGCTGCTTCCACCAACTCGATGCCGGAGTAGTAACTGCGGCGTTGTCCCCGGTGTCGTCGCGGAGCCTTACCGTCAACCATTTGGGCGATGGCTTTGATATGCGCCGGGGTCGTCCCGCAGCAGCCGCCGAGGATGTTGACCCAGCCGTTCTTGACAAAGCGTTCGAGCGATGACGCCAACGAAGTCGGCGTCTCGCCGTACTTGCCTTCCTCGTCCGGCAAGCCTGCGTTTGGGTAACACGACACCGCTGCCGTCGCCATCTCGTGGATGGTGCGGATGTGGTCGGTCATGAACTCGGGACCGGTGGCGCAGTTCAGGCCAATGGCGAGCAATTCCACATGCTGCAACGACGCCACGAGTGCGTCGGCGGTCTGGCCGGCCAACATCGTGCCCATCGGTTCAATCGTGACGGACACGATCACCGGTATCTTCACCCCGACCTGTTCGATGCCGATCAACGCCGCCTTCACGTTGCGGGTGTCCTGACACGTCTCGACAAGCAACAAGTCCACGCCGCCTTCGATCAACGCCGCCGCCTGTGCGTGGAAGTTCTCGACCAACTGCTGAAACGTCACGCCGCCGGTAACGGTGATGGCTTTCGTGGTCGGCCCCATCGAGCCGGCCACGAAACCGTTACCGGCTTCGCGAGCCAACTGGGCAGCAGCGATGTTGATTTCGCGGCATTTATCGGCGAGGCCATATTCCGCAAGCACCAGCGGTGTCGCGCCGAAGGTGTCGGTCTCGACGATCTCGGCGCCAGCTTCGAAGTATTGACGGTGGATGTCGCGAATGACATCGGGGCGAGTGAGCACCAGATGCTCGTTGCAACCCTCGTATTGTGACCCGCCGAAATCGGCGCCGGTAAGGTTGCGCTGCTGAATCATCGTCCCCATCGCGCCGTCGAGCACGAGGATACGTTCATTGAGCAGTTCTTTGATGTCTTGTGAGTGCCCCATTGTGACCGTCACAGTAGCAGCAGAGCAGATACGGCACAAGCGCAGCGAAGTTCGTCAGCGGCGATTCGTCTTGCGGTTTAGGAAGCGTTGAAGTTTCCAGACCAGCTTGCGCCAGCCACGATGATGTTTTCCTTGCATCATGTCGCGGATGGCCTTCGCCAGTTCTTGTTTGCCGGCTTGTTCGGCGGCATTCAGTAGTTGGCCGTAACGTGTCAGCCAGCGATCCTTGTATTTCAGGCGTGCGACCTTCTGGAGATCAAGCGGGCAAGTAAAAGTTGGGCATCGCAGTCCGGTAATTTCCAGCGCGATCATGGTGCGCAGGCATTTTTCACAGACACCGCAGTTCAAATCCTGACCGACGTTCTGCCAGCAAACGCGCAGCGTCTCGATCAGGAGTGGCTCGGTCGCGAGAAGGCGAAGCTTGTCCACGCGCGATGCCTCACAGCCGTCGTGAACGATCTCCACGGACTCTGTGCTCCAGAGCGGGTCGAGGAGGGGATGCGACCCCAACGGGATGAGGTCAGCGTAGGTAAAGGTGGCAGGGATATAGACCTTCCGAAAAGCATTTCCAAGCAACAGCGCCACCACAGCGAGAGCTGCGCCGTGGTAGTCGTTCCAGCCTACGAAGGGATCGGAAAAGTGACGGATGTCCGTCTCAATCTCCACCAGTGACTTGCCCAGTGTGGCGGCTGCCCGTCGCACAAGCGCTGAACTGCGCTCGCGTCGCCATTGAGCTGTCAATGGCATGTCAAAACCGTGGACGAAGATCAGGTGTGTGATTTCATCCCGGTGCTTGAGCAGCGTGTAATACGAGTCCACGCCGCCGGAGCAGAAACAGGCAACGCCACGGCCAACCATGCCCGCGGATGGCACTGTCGCTGCCGCTGATACCACGATGCGGGTCTTGGCGCGGTCCCAGATGGTAAAAATGTCCTGAACCGTTGGCAAAGCAGCGGACAATTGATGGGAGATCGTGATGGGAATATCCAGATTTTCCCCGCGTCTCATGGCTGGCAGTAACAGCAGTGGAATGACAAAGTCGCCATTGTTGATATTTTTCGGTGCCACGCTTCTTGGCATCCAGAAATGGACTCTGTGTTGTTGGGATTGGCTTTCAAAAGGAACGCTCACTTCAGTGGTAGCGTCCGTTTCATGGATGGTTATTTCTTGCAGTTTCATGCAGACGCGACGCCCAAGGTGTAAACGGCATCTTGGCAGGTATGGACTTTGATGGAGTTGAGCAGTGTGACCATCATGCCTGCAAGCCTGCTTCGCTCGCGTGTCATCACATAGTACGGAGAAAGCCTGACGCGCAGATTCTCAAGAGTAACGAACTTGCCGTCTGGGGTCATCCCGCTGGCCGTGTAACGACGGGAAATCACCTTTCGTTGGAGCAGCAAGTGGACGGCGTCAGCCGGTGGCAGCCCCAACAAGAACTGATTCCACCTCTCGCGACTCAGTTGTTCTCCCTCGTGAAAGCCGCGTCCGCCCCAAGAACCGACTGGCTTGATAATCCATTTGGCTTTTTCTTTGTGTCGGAGATCCAGCCATGCGCGCCGTTTCTCCGCGTGATGTTCGGGATGCAGCGGGAGGAGGTATGATTCGGGAATCCAGCATGTCAGTTTCTTCCTTCGGAGCCGTCCATGATCGCTTGCCAGTGCCAACCAGCCTTTCCAATCGAGCAACAACGGCGGACAAAGCGTTGCCTGCGACGGAATGAACGGTGGATATGTCTCGTTCAGCAAATCAAGCGTGCAACAGTTCTTGAACAGGATGCCACTGTAGCCGTTCAGCCGATTCCAGTCCTCGATTGTCAGGAAATCCATCTGGCCTCCGGCTCCCTGCACCCGGTTGGCGAAATATTGTTGTTCAGCGCAAAATCGTTTCCATTTCGGGATGGAAAGAACGACGGGTTCCCGAATCATCTCTGCCCATATCTCGGCGATGGTGGGCTTTTGAGCGTGAATCTCCTGCATTCGTTGCAACATGCCGGCGTGGGCGGGTTGAATATCCACCTCTGCAATGTGCAAGCGATTCTCTGCGTCCACGATTAGATCGGGGCGCATCAACATGGGGAACGTCGTCTGCGGGGGGAAACGGGCGAGTCCGGCGCGTTCGGCAGGCGTCAAGGTTTCTTCCACTTGACGCCGGACAGAGCGGTCATCCAACAGGGCTTCACACTGCAAAAAGAAATGTCGCAGTGATTCCCCCATCAAATCCAATTCATCTCTCATCGGAGCCGGCATGACAAACGGTTCCGATGTGATCCATGAGGGGGTTATTCCTGAGTGCAAACGAAACAACTGTTGCCACTCCCGGAGTTGTTGTTCGGTCGCCATGATCGTTTTGATAAGAGTAGAATGCGTCTGTTTCGGCACCCTAACCCATTTGTTTCACCGTACGAAAGGTTGTGATGGTTTTTCGATTTGATTGAGGCTCTGAACCCTCTGCCCAAGAGTCATCAGCAGTTTCAAAGGACGACGGCCTCTGCGGAGGCCGCGTCGGGCGGG
>VHCW01000110.1 GCA_016871575.1 Verrucomicrobiota bacterium | reverse complement strand
GGAGTTGTCTGCGGGCGGTGCGGCAACCGGTCAGCCCGTGGCCGCGCAAACGAAAGTCGAGCAATTCCTACGGAGAGTTCAAATATGAAGTCGCAAACATCACCCGATGAATTCCTTCAAGGCATTGCCCTTAACCCCCCTGCTGTCGCCGATGCGAAGCCCCTCTGACAAGCGATTTCTTATCAGTTGAACTTCATGCTTGTTTCGCCGTAGAAAGACGTCGCCATGAAATGCTTCGTTGCTCTCACCGCCCTGCTGCTGACAGGAATTGTCTCGGCAGATGAACTGGAAAGAAGTTTCCTGTCGCCATCATTCTCGGCGAAGCCGCGGACGTACTGGTTCCACATGAGCGGCAATATCACGAAGCCCGGCATCACGGCGGACTTGGAAGCGATGAAGGCCATCGGCCTCGGCGGGACGTTGTTCATGAACGTCAGCGTGGCGCTTCCGACGGATTTGGTCGAGAGGAAGGATTTCATGTCGCCGGCGTGGCAGGATTGTTTCCAGCACATGCTCAACGAAAGCGCCCGGCTCGGCCTCGATTTCGGCACGGCGCTCTGCGACGGCTGGGGCAACGCCGGCGGGCCGACCATTCCACCGGAACTGGCGATGCAACGGCTGACGTGGAGCGAGACGCGCGTGCGCGGCGGCGAAACGGTCGAGACCGGGAAACTGCCGCAGCCGACGACATTGCTCGATTACTATCGCGACGTGGCTGTGGTTGCGTTCCCGATGCCGTCAGGTGATCGGTCGCCATCAGTTTGCACGAAGAAGGGACTCGTCCTGAAACGCACAACAACCGGTGTGATGGAGATCCGCTTCGATCTCACTGCGCCGGCAATGGTGCGGGAGTTGACGCTGTCGAAAGTGGATGGCTTGGCGGTGTTCGGCAATCCCATCGCAACCATCGAGGCCAGCGATGACGGTAAGACCTGGCGCACGGTGAAGAAACTCCCGTGCTCGTGGCGCGGGAAGCCGCTGGAACTGACAATCGTCTTCGACCCGGTCACGGCGCGGCATTTCCGTCTCATTCTTCCACCGGACAGTTTCTTTAGAACAGAGCAAATACGGGTTGGCGAAGCGTCTTTGTTCAATCGCGAGCGGATCCATCTCTGGCAACCCAAGACTGCCATTGCCGCGCACCCCGAACACGGCGGCGGCGCGGCCCGTTATCTCGACACGGGCGCCGGTGAATGTTCCGGAATTGTTCCGGCAAGCATTGTCACTCTCACCGGCAAAGCAAAGTGGGTTGTTCCGTACGGCGATTGGATTGTGCTGCGAATCGGCCACACGCCGACCGGCGCGCACAACGCGCCCGCGACGAAGGCCGGCGTCGGCTTGGAGTGCGACAAGTTCAACCCGCGCGGCGTTGAGGCGCAGCACGAGGCGTTCGTGGACAAGATACTCGCCACGGCCACGCCGTCGGGGAAGAAAGCGTTCAAGCACACGTGGATTGATAGCTGGGAAGTCGGCACACAGAACTGGACGGCGAAATTCCCTGAGGAGTTCAAGGCGCGCCGCGGCTACGATATCACGCCGTGGCTGCCGGTGCTGGCCGGCGGATACATCGTTGGGTCGCGCGACAAGTCGGAACGTTTCCTCTGGGATTTCCGGCGCACCATCGCTGACTTGCTCGTGGACCATTACTGGAAACGCTCGATGGAGTTGGCGCACCAGCGCGGCATCGAGTTCCGCGCCGAGTCGTTTGGCCGGCAGCAGTTCATGTACGACCCGATGAACTTCGCGCGCGCCAACGACATGCCGTGCGGCGAGTTCTGGGTCGGCGGCGGCCCGCGCGTGGATTGCAAGGTCGCGGCGTGTGCGGCTCACTTGAGCGGACGCCAGATCACCGGCGCGGAGGCGTTCACGGCCGGGCGCGGACAATGGCTCGACGACCCGTGGAGCTTGAAGACGCTCGGCGACCGCGCGTTCTGTCTCGGCATCAACCAATATTATTTTCACCGCTACGCGCACCAACCGTGGATGAACCTCGTGCCCGGCATGACGTTTGGCCCGTACGGCATCAACTTCGAGCGGACGAGCACGTGGTGGGAGCAAGGCAAGGCGTGGGTCGAATATCTCACGCGCTGCCAATCACTCTTGCAGCAGGGACGCTTTGTTGGCGACGTGCTGGTGATGCTCGACGAAGGGGCTCCGAGCTACGGCGGATGGAAACATGAACTGGCGATCCCATTGCCCAGCGGCTACGACTACGACTTCGCTAATCTCGATGCACTTCGCGAATCGCGCGTCGAGCGCGGTGTCATCATCCACAAGAACGGGATGCGCTACCGCGTGTTGATGATGCCGGCCTACGGCCGCGCGACGCCGGCGTTGATGCGCGAGGTATTGCGGTTGGCGAAAGCGGGGGCGACGGTAGCCGCGCCGTGTGAGTTTACGCGCGCCCAAGGCATGGCGTCGGATGACGAAGTCGCTGCGATGTGGAAGAAGGTCAACGCCATTGTCACCAAGAGCTTTGATGCGGTGGAGAAGAAACTCGGACTCAAGCCGGATTTTGCGCACGACGATCCGAACGGACTGCCAAAGGTCGGCCCAAGCGACAATCCTGCAGAGCAATCATGGGCGGCAGTAGCTCCACCGCCTGACTCGTTACTCTGGATTCATCGCACGAACGATGCAGGAATGGATTGGTACTTTGTCTCCAACCAGTCCGACGCTGCGTTTGATGCGCTCTGCATGTTCCGCGTGACAGGCCGCCAGCCGGAGTTGTGGGATCCGGCCACGGGACGGATGCGCGAGGTGGCGCGGTTTGAAGAACGCGATGGTCGCACCACGGTGCAGATTCCGTTTGACCCGCGCGGTTCGTGGTTTGTGGTGTTCCGCAAACCGGCGTCGCGGTTGGCCGTGACGCCGGAAGTGAGCGCTGCCGCCAAGACCGGCAAGTTGCTGCTGCAACCAGAAAACCGCGGCACGACAAACAACTTCAGCGTTATCCTTCGCGCGAAACCGTCCGCCGACATCGAGTTGGTGAAAGCCGCCGACAAGGGCATCACCATGATGCGCGGCCAGAACTTCGCGGTGATTACGCGACAGGGCGAACTGATGTTTGGGGTGGGGCACGTGAACGCCGGTGTGAGCGTCGGTCGCAACGGCGTTGCGGTCTGGGAACACGGTGCGCGCTATCTCGTGCCGCGCATCGTCGTGGCGCAGCCGATCAGCGATGCGACGGATATCGCTGTCGTCTATCGTGACTGCGCGCCGTCGCTCTACATCAACGGCAAACTTGCCGGCAGTGCTGGCCCCTCGCAGTTCATCGTGCATCCCGGTTGTCCCGGCCCGTTCAAAGGAGAACTGAAGGAGGTCGAGTTGATCGCATCGGCGCTCGATGTGAAACAGATCGCCCAACGCGCTCCATCCGCCACACCCCGTCGAGATCTCTGGATTGAGAACGGACGACTGGTTGAGGAGACGGAACAACCGGTCGCGTTGACGCTCGATAGCGGCTGGGAGGTGAGTTTCCAGCCGAAACGCGGCGCTCCCTCATCTGTCCGGTTGGATCGGCTTATGGATTTGTCGCGCCACAAAGATGAAGGCATCCGTCACTTTTCCGGAACAATGGCATACCGAACAACATTTGGAGGGCCACGCTCCGTCGTGGCCGCATCGAGCAACGGACGCGACGGAGCGCGTCCCTCCAATCGTGTTTACCTCGACCTTGGCGCAGTACACAATCTGGCTGAAGTCATCCTCAACGGACGCAACCTTGGGATTCTCTGGAAGCAACCGTTCCGGGTGGATGTGACCGACGCGATCAAGGAAGGCTCGAACGAATTGGAAATCCGCGTAACGAATCTCTGGGTGAACCGCCTGATTGGCGACGCAAAGAAGATGACTGCGCTCGGTGTATCGTATGTGGGGCGTGGAGTCATCAAGGAATGGCCGTTGTGGGTGCCGAAGGATGCTCCGCCTGCCGACGCGCCGGTGAGTTTTGCCACGTGGCGTCAGTGGGATGGCACCGAGCCGCTTCAACCTTCCGGTCTCGTTGGTCCGGTGACGATCCGTCCGGTGAAGACGGTTAACCGTTGATCTTGATTCGGAAACGGATGGTGTCGGAGCAGTAGTCGTCCCATGTTACGCGCAGTTACTCGGCGAGGAGGACAATTTCGTCACTCGATAACGGAAGCATGGACGCAGTAGAGTCGCCAGTGCCAATCGCAAATGCAAACTCTCCCGTGGACTTCGCGCATGTTTGGCCGTAGAAAAACTCTGTCATGCAACATTTCCTTGTTCTCAACGTGCTGCTCAAACCTTTGACGGGAGCGTTGGCCGCGTTGCTGAGGATCGCGCAAACTGGCGGTGGCGCGTGAGAGTGTTGGTTGCTGCCACGTGTTGTCCTGATGATCGAATCACCTTGTGCGCGGTTCGGTCGCTGGCGGGCGAGGGGATTGAGGTGTTGGTTGGCGGAGACCGTTTTGCGGGGCGCGCTTTTTTCTCGCGCTATATCGGCGGGAAACTGAAGTATCCACACCCCGCCGTGGATGCCCGACGGTTTCTCGACTCCCTTGCGGATCATGCGGCGCGAGAGCGGATTGATGTCATTCTGCCCACATCGGATTACACTGTTGGCGCGATGGTCGAAGGAAGAGGGCAGCTTGGCGGCTTGGCCCGGCACTGTTTGCCTTCGGAAAGCGCGTGGCAGTTGTTCCGTGACAAGTGGGAAACGCTCTCGTTGGCCAACAAACTTGGGATTCGCGCGCCGAAGACCTATTGCTGCGGAAACGAAACGGAGTTGAGGTCGCTGCTCGGTTCGCTTGACTATCCTCTCGTTGTCAAACCGAGGAAGAGCGCGGGAGCCATCGGTTTTTTCCTGCTTGGCAAACCCTCCGATCTGCCGCCGGATTGCTTTCAGGCGGCTTCAGGATCGGATGCCGTGTTCGATTTCCAGCGGCCATTGGTGCAGGAATATATTCCCGGTGAGATCCACGATGTCTGCCTGCTTTTCAACCACGGCGAGCCGCGCGCGGCGCTGACGCAGAAGCGCCTAAAAATGTATCCGTCCAGCGGGGGCGCCGGGATTCTGAACGTCACGACTGACGAACCGGAATTGAAGGAACAGGCGATTGCCTTGCTGAAGGCCGCGCAGTGGCACGGGCCGGCGCAGGTGGAATTCAAGCGGGGTGTTGATGGCCGCGACTATTTGATGGAAGTGAACGGCCGGTTGTGGGGGACCTTGGACTTGGCCGTGGCTGCGGGAATCAACTTTCCTCTTCTTGCGAGTCGCATCGCCGCGCGCGGTGACGTGCGACCGGTCACCTCCTACCATGTTGGTCTCTCCTACCGGTGGCCGTGGCCATACGGTATTTTGAACGCAGCCGAGACTGGGCGATGGTTTCGGACATTGGGGGAGTTTTTTGGAGCGGGACGCGGTGTCAAAAGTGATCTTTGGATGAGCGATCTTGTCCCCGTGTTTGCGGAAATTGTGTTTGCCGGGCAGCGTTTTCTGTCGAATCGAAAAGCACATCGCGCGGGCAACGCGCCGTTGCGCCGGATGCGACAGGTCTTCCATCACAAGAATTGCTGAGACAGGGTTTGTTGACCGCGGCAGACGGATTGTGTACAAGTGCGCTGCATCATGTCATCCGCCAACATTCATCCAACAGCCGTTGTGGACGCACGCGCCCAAATTGGCGCGGACTGCGAGGTCGGTCCGTATTGCATTATCGGCCCCAATGTGAAGCTGGGGGACGGAAGCCGTCTCCACTCACATGTGGTGCTCGATGGGTTGACCATCATCGGGCCGCGTTGCGAGTTTTATCCGTTCGCCTGTATCGGGCTGAAAACGCAAGACCTGAAGTGGAAAGGCGGAAACTGTCATCTTGAAATCGGTTCGGAGAATGTGTTCCGCGAACACGTCACCGTCCACACGGCGACCGGTGACGGCGGCGTGACCCGCATCGGCTCGCATAACAACTTTCTGGCCTACTCACACATCGCGCACGATTGCTGTGTCGGCAACCGTGTGATCTTCAGCAATAACGGCACCTTGGCTGGCCATGTGATCGTGGAAGACCATGCCATTATCGGCGGATTGGCTGCCATACACCAGTTTTGCCGGATTGGCGCGATGTCAATCATCGGCGGCTGCACCAAGGTGGTGCAAGATGTGCCCCCCTACATGATCGCCGACGGCAATCCCGCTGTGACCCGCGGCGTCAACAAGGTCGGCCTGGAGCGGAACGGCGTCTCGGAGACGGCGCAAAAAGCCCTGCGGGAAGCCTATAAAATAGTGTTCAGGTCGGGGTTGACAGTTGGCAACGCCTTGGATAGAGTGCGCATTGAAGTTCCGCCCAGCAAAGAAATCGATCATTTCATCAACTTCTGTCGTACGTCTGAACGCGGAATCGCCCGATAATCAACGTCCATAGTGTTGTATCGTGGCAATGACGGAAAACCCAATGGGATTCTATCAGCGCGGGAGCACTGGATTGACTGAATGACAGCCGAGAAACAACAACAAGAGACCGCAACGCCCGAGACGGCGCAAACGCAGCCGCCTCCGTCCACCGAACCAACCAAGCCGCCACCGCCGCCGGAACTGCCGGCGCGCGGCGTGCTTGAAGTGGGTGAGAAAGGTTTTGGGTTCCTCCGCAACCCGGCCCGCAATTTCCAGGTCAGCCCCAACGACATCTATGTCTCCCCTGACATGATCCGTCGGTTCCGCCTGCGTCCCGGCATTGAGGTCGAAGGGCGCGCCGCGCCGCCGCGCAAAGGCAGCCCCCAACTCATCGAAATCCGCGCCATCAACGGCCATCCGCTGGAAAAGTTTTTGAACCTGAAAAAGTTTGACGACCTGACCAGCATCAACCCGAACCAGCGCTATGTTCTCGAAACCGTTCCCGACCGCATGACCACGCGCATCGTGGACCTCATCGCGCCCATCGGCAAGGGAACACGCGGCCTCATCGTCGCCGCGCCGCGCACAGGCAAGACCACGCTGCTGCACCACATGGCCGACGCTGTCATCACCAACCATCCCGAAGCGCACGTCATCGTGCTCCTCGTGGACGAGCGTCCCGAGGAGACCACCGATTTCCGACGGTCCATCAAGGGCGGCGAAGTCATTGCCTCCACCAACGACCAGACCATCGAGGACCACGTTCGCACCGCCCGCATGGCCATCGAGCGCGCCCGTCGGCTCGTGGAGTTCGGCAAGGACGTGTTTGTCGTGCTCGATTCCATCACGCGGCTCGCGCGCGCCTTCAACAACTACATCGGCTCGACCGGCCGCACCATGACCGGCGGCCTCGACGCCCGCGCGATGGAACAACCGCGCCGCATCTTCGCGTCCGCCCGCAAAGCGGAGGACGGCGGCTCGCTCACCATCGTTGCGACGGCGCTGGTGGATACCGGCTCGCGCATGGACGAGTTGATCTTCCAGGAGTTCAAGGGCACCGGCAATTCCGAGCTGGTGCTCAGCCGCAAGATTGCCGAGCAACGCTTCTGGCCCGCCGTGGACATCAACGGCAGCGGCACGCGCCGCGAGGAATTGTTGCTCCCGCCGAAGGACCTCGAAGCCATCGCCCGGATGCGTCGCGCGCTCAGCGAACTGGAGCCGGAGGACGCACTGCCGCGACTGCTGACCGGCCTCTCGAAATTCAAGACGAACAAGGAGTTTCTCAAAGCCGTGGTGTGACCGCACCCGGCGAAAGGAGTGTCTTATGAAACGGCTTTTCGCGTTTCTGTTTGCCGCGACAATGCTGACAGCCGACCTCCACGCGCAGCTCAGCATCCAATTGCAGGCGGAAAAGGATTTCTACCTGCTCTACGAGTCCATCCCGGTTGTCGTTTCCCTGCGAAACCTCTCCGGCCGCACCATTCAACTCGACGGCTCCGCCGAGCGTTCCTGGCTCAACTTCCTTGTCCACGAGCAAAGCGGCGCCGCCGTCCGCGCCACGGGACAGGTCAACACCCTCGAAACCGTCCTGATACCTCCCGGCCAAACGGTCAATCGCGCCGTGGACATTGTCCCGCTGTTTGAACTTCGTTCCCGCGGCAACTATCGCGTACAAGCCAAAGTGGACGCCAGCGGCATCTCTGCCGTCTCTGCGCCGGTGAAGTTTACCGTGCTCCAAGGACGCGAACTCTGGAGCCAGATCGTCGGCCTGCCATCCGTGGACAACAGCAAGGACGAATACCGCACCTACACGCTGTTGGCGCACCGCACCGAGCGGGAAGATCGGTTTTACATCAGCGTCAAGGACGAACCCGGTAAACTGGTCTATGGCGTCGTGCCGCTTGGCGTCTTTTTGCCGATCCACCAGCCAACCGCGCAGATTGACCGCGATGCCCATCTCCACGTCATTTTCCAAAACGCGCCGCGTTCCTTCGCCTACGTGGAAGTGGATCCACGCGCCAAGATCATCCAGCGCGCTGCCTTTTCCGACTACATGTCCCGTCCCCGGCTGGTCAACGACAAGGGCGTGATCACGGTCGCCGGCGGCGAACAAGTCTATCCGAAGATGGAACGCATCCTCACCGAGGAAGAAATGACCCCGCCGCAGCCACCGCCGCCGCCGAAAAAGAAGAAATCCTGGTGGCCCTTCGGCAAAAAGGAAGAAAAACCCGAAGGCGACGAGTTGCCCCGTCCCAAACCCTGACGTGTCGTTTGCAGTGGCTGTCGCCTGTGTTGGGGGTTTTCTGCTATAATTACGGGCATGAACCCAACTATGCTCGGATTGCTTTGTTGCTGTCTGCTGACGGCTTGTGCCACTGTCCCGCGTATTGAACCGGTGGGCCTCGCTGCGGACAAGCGCGGCTTTGTCCTCCAGCCGTCTGGAAAACCGTTTCGTCCGTGGGGACACAATTACTGCGGCAACAACGGACGATTGATCGAGGATTACTGGGAGACGGAGTGGGGAACCGTCGTCGAGGATTTTCAGGAAATGAAGGCGCTCGGCGCCAATGTCGTCCGCATCCATCTCCAGTTCGGCAAATTCATGGATGCCCCCGACAAACCGAACGCCGCCGCGCTGCGCCAACTCGACCGGCTGGTCGCGCTTGCCGAGCGGACCGGCCTTTACCTCGACGTGACCGGCCTCGCCTGTTACCGGCCGTCAGATGTTCCGTCGTGGTACGACAAACTTGATGAGAACGCGCGTTGGGCGGCGCAGGCGCGCTTCTGGGAGGCGGTCGCGGCCCGGTGTGCCAGAAGCTCAGCAATCTTTTGTTATGACTTGATGAACGAGCCGATTGCGCCCGCCAAGAAACGCGGGGCAGGGGAGTGGTATTCGGGAAAACTTCTGGGCGATTACGATTTCGTCCAGTTCATTGCGCTTGATCCCGGGACGCGGACAAAAGAGGAGGTTGCGCTTCGCTGGATCAACACGTTGTCGGCGGCCATTCGCAAACACGACCGCAAACATTTCATCACCGTCGGCTTATGGCTGTGGTCGGGATTCCCCCCGGCGAAAGTGGCGCCGTCGCTGGATTTCCTTTGCGTCCACATCTACCCCAAGACCGGGCAGATGGAGGCTGCCATGAGAGAGTTGCGGCAATACGCGGTGGGCAAGCCGGTCGTGATCGAGGAGACCTTTCCGTTGAGTTGTTCAGCGCCGGACTTGGAGAAGTTCCTCCTCGCATCGCGGGAATACGCCTGCGGTTGGATCGGCCACTACGACGGCAAGACCATCGAGGAATACGAGGCGAAGAAGCTTACCATTGCTGAGTCGCTCTGGCTGTCGTGGCTGAAACTTTTCCAGAAACTCACGCCGGTCATGCGCGCCCCGTAAGCATTATTTGCAGTTCGCATACCGCAAGACAAACTCCACTATCGGCGTCGGGTCTTTGAGGCTGTGCGGATGATGATCGCAATCGTGCTTGGCGATCACTACGAACTCGCCGCCGAGCGCCTTGTAGCGTTTCTCGGCCAGCCGCGTGTTCTCGTCAATCGGCACCGTCTTGTCCGCCTCGCCGCAAACGCTCAGGATCGGAATCTTCGCCTTCGCCAATGACGCGAGATTGTCCACGGGATTGAGTTTGTAAGCCAACGCCTGTTCTTCGGTCAGCCCATAGACTGACAGCAATCGTTTCCAATCGCCCGGCGAGTCTTTCCCCTTTCCTTTGCCGCCCGGCCAACTCTTGAAATCCAGCACCGGCGCGTCCACGTAAATCGCCGCGACCTTGTCCGGGTTGCGTGCCGCCCAGTTGAACGCAAACAGCCCGCCCCGGCTGAATCCTTCGAGCACTGTCTTCTTCGCAAGGCCGAATTCCTTGGTCAGATGCGCATGAAACTTGTCCATGTGATCGAGCGCCACCGGCGCGCCGTACATGTTCTGGACATTCATGTACACGACGTGAAATCCTTTGCCGAGCAACGCAATATCAGCCTGCGGTTCGTGTCCGAAGAATTCCGTCCGCCAAATCCACGGCTTGCCCGGTGCCGTTGTTTTCGGCTGCACCAGCAAGCACTGGCGTCCATCCACCTCAAACTTGAGTTGCTCGTACCCGTTCCATTCAGCCGCCGAAGCGCCGCCGACCAAGCACGCCGCCAACAATGCCATCACTGTTCTCATCAGCGGCGTTGATAGCATGCCGTTTCTGACCATTCAAGATGGCGTTGTCCGCTTCTGCTGGAAAGGCAGATGGACGATAATCCTCAGACCAGCTATGATACGCGCCGATGATCTACCTTGACCATAACGCGACGACACCAATCTCGCCGGAGGTGCTGGAGGCGATGATGCCTTACCTGACTGCGGAATGGGGGAATCCGTCCTCGTCGTACAAGTTTGGGTCAAAGCTGAAGGGTGTGGTGGAGGTCGCGCGAGAACAGGTAACGGAGTTGATCGGGGCACATGGCGGGGAGGTCATCTTCACGTCGTGCGCGACGGAGAGCAACAACGCGGCGATTCATGCGGCGTTGATGGCAACCGGTAAACGGCAGATCATCACGTCGGCGGTGGAACATTCGTCGGTGCTGAACTACTGCAAGGCACTCGAAGGAAACCACGGATTACACGGATTGCACGGATCGAATTTCACCACAGAGGCACAGAGAACGCAGAGTTCTCAAATAGGTTGTCATTCTGAGCGAAGCGAAGAATCTCAGTCGTGCCGCGTGACATACTTGCCGGTGGATCGGGATGGGTTGCTGAAGTTGGCGGACTTGGAGAATGCCATCACGGACGAGACGGCGGTGGTGTCGTTGATGTGGGCAAACAACGAAACCGGAGTGCTGTTCCCCGTGAAGGAGATTGCGGAGATTTGCCGGGCGTGCGGGGTGTTGTTCCACTGTGACGCGGTGCAAGCCGCCGGCAAGGTCGAACTTGATGTGCGCAGGGTGCCGGCGGATTACCTCTCGATTACCGGACATAAGCTGGGCGCGCCGAAAGGAATTGGGGCACTGTACGTGCGTCGGAAAGCGCCGTTTGTGCCTTTGATTCATGGCGGACATCAGGAGAAGAACCACCGGGGCGGGACGGAGAGCGTGCCCTTGATTGTTGGGCTGGGGAAAGCGTGCGAGTTGGCGAAGAAGAAGTTGCCGGACTACGACAAGATGGTGCGTCCGCTTCGGGATGCTCTGGAGGAAGGGATTCTGAGTTCAATTCCGAACACGGAGTTGAACGGCCATAAGACCCAAAGGCTGGCCAACACGACCAACATCACCTTTCACGGCATCGAATCCGAGGCGTTGCTCATCTTGCTCGATCAAGAAGGCATCTGCGCGTCGTCAGGTTCGGCGTGCCTCGCGGATTCCGACGAGCCGTCACATGTGGTCAAGGCGATGAAACCGGATTCGACAAAATCCCGGCAGATGATTCGATTTTCGCTAGACGAATCCAGCCACGACGCTGAAGTGCGTGAAGCTCTCAATGCCCTGCGTAGATCGTCCAAAGCACTTTGCAGCTAACACCGGGATGCTTGTTGCTTCTTCATTTGCGCAACGAACGCCATAGTTTCGGCACGCGCGGCTTCGTAGAGATCGCGGTTCTCCTCCAGAAGACGAGCGGCTTCTCTTGCTCCTTTGCGAAACTCCGCTCGCGTCTGCCAGTCAAGCGTGCTGTGAAAAACATCGTTGCGCATGATTTCCTCAACCATCGGTGCATCGGCTGCTGTGCAGTCGGTGTCCTCTTGAATCATCCGAGTGTAGGAACTCATTTTGCCCTCCTCATGCTGGTTGATTGGCTGGTTGCCAACAGCGGATGCGCTGGGGCAACGAACCGGGTAGTTTTACGAAGGCAACGCCTGCCTCCAGTTGCGTATCAGAAAACTCGGCCGCTTGCAGTTTCCGACCAAACACTCCCTCCAATGCGCCCAAGCCGCGTTTACTCTGGTTGCAGGCGAAGGCAACGACGGTCCCAAGTTGACTCGTGAAATCATCGGTCTCGCCCTCGAAGTCGCTGGGGTCCTGAGAGAGAAGCATCACAACCGAGCCTTTGGAACGGCCCTGACGCACCAAGTCAACCAGCGATTCTGATCGTTTCTCCCGCAGTGTCTTGCGGGCCTCGTCGACGACGAGGAGATGCCGCAGAACGCGAAAACCACCAACAACCGGTGAGTCGGCCTGTTCGAGGATGAACGCACTCACAGCATCCAGCAGAACAAGAGTGACAAGACGCTTCAGTTCTTCCGGTAACAGATGCAGGCTCACGACCCACGACCGCGTGAAGAACTGTGCTGGCTGTAGCGTCGGTTCGAAGCACGGCATGTTGGCGCCGGTCATCTCATTGAGGCGGCTGATAATGCTGTCGGTGCCAGACTTTCCGTTGGCCAGCAAGGCCGCTTCGTACCGGTCGCGGATTGCATCCAAACTCCGGTCGCCACGACTGTTGATCACGTCCTGAATTGCTGTCCGCAGCAGATCCTTCTGTAGGTCGCCCGGGCTCTTGCAGCACATGGCCAGTGTATCGCGTAGGCGCATCGCAGCACGGGCAATCTTTTGGGAAGGTGCTGTGTGCGGCGGCAAAAAGTTAAGCGGCAATGGGTCGGTTCCCACTTCAATCCCTGAAACCCTTGCGCCAAGGGAAGCCAACGGCCCGACAACGCGACCATCCGCAACAAACTCACCCTTGGGATCGATGAACAGGAAGGGAATGCGCGCTTTCTGCGCCAGCTCAATGGCGATCTGCGTTCCGGTCATGGTCTTGCCCTTGCCAATCGCGCCCATGAGTGCGATGTGAGGCGGCAGACCGGGGCCATTCAGGACAAAGTCCACTGGCTCGTCGCGGTCAAGGGTGCGGCTTACCGAACCGACCTTCAAGCGCACTTCGCCTTCGACGCCGGTTGCGGGCACGTCATTGGTGCCGGTATCCACACCGCTTTCCGGAAGGAGTTCGCTCAGTCGCTGGATTAGCCGGATCTCGTTGCCATGACAACGCTCCAGTTCTTCCTTGAGCAGTTGGTGTCCTCGCGCCCAATGAGCCTCGACGAGCGAACGGAAGTCATCCACTGTCGCAGTTGGCGAAAGTTTCCCGTCAATGATCAGCGCACACAGCCAAAGATCGTCGTAATCCCCAAACAGGTACTCGCCGGGGATCGGCTTGTTGTAGAACTTCGTTCCGGACGGCAACGGATCCGGCGGTATCGGCTCGGCGAGCGAGCGTCCGATGAGCAGGCGCGCAGCTTCATAGCGATATTGTAGCCCAAACGCCTTACGGAGATTGTCTTCAAAGGCTGCTGATTCTTCTGTTGATTTGAACTGGGCCTTCCAAACTTGCTCTTTGAATTCGAGGTTCATAGTCACCCTTTGAAGTACTGGTTGGGATAGATCACCGATCCACGTTCGCGGCCTTGATACTCGACGAGGAAAGTCTGGCGAATGTACGGGTCAATGTGTTGCATCAGGCGTGGCGTAACTTCCTCGTCGTGCGTGAGCACAATCGCCTGATCGAGGTCGAATTCCGCCAGCGTCCGGAGCGTGCGGGGCCGGTATTCGGAGTCAGCGTTGCCCAAGGGCGTGTCGATGATGAGCGGAATGCGTCGTTTAGTAATCTCAGCAAGGGCAAGCGAGAACGCGACGCCGAAAGATCGCTTTTCGAAGCCGCTGAACGCTTCCAAGGCAAGCCGTTGGCCTGATTCCAGTTCGATTTCGGGCGGCAGCCCCACCGGCAAATGAATCTTCCCGCCTTCAAATCGTTTGTCTGCGATTCTCCGGAAGTACTTTGTTACGTATTCCTCCAATCGGGCGGTCGTTGTTGGCTTCAACTGTTCCAGGAGATCATCCAGCGCGCGCCCTACCCGCTCCGCAACGGCAATCCGCTTCTGCTCCGGGCCGAGTCTCGCCAGTTCCTCCTGAATACGGCCAATGTCCTCATTCAGGGTGTGAAGGTCGGCCTTAAGCTTCCGAATTTCCGCCTCCAGAAGTCCCAACTTCCGGCTGACCTCTTGGTTCTCGGTGTTCAACTTGTCCAGTTGCTCGCGGATGTCTTTCGTAGTTTGCGGCAAGTGTTGGAGTCGCTCGATCTTTCCCTTGATCTCGTCAAGGTTCTCACGGGCTTCGCGAACACGCTTCGCACCTTGAACGATCCGCGTTGAGCCGCTGGACTGCGCTTGGACAAGTTGCAGAAGCACCTTGGCGCGCGCGTCTCCTTTGACGTGTCCGAGGAGATACTCCGAAGCGCAATCTGGCGCCGGCGGGTTATAGATTCGTTCAAGTGCTTCCAAGAATCGGTTGCGAACTTTCAGACGGATCGATGGGGCGATGTTGCCAAGAAGCGGATCGGCTTCGGGCGGTTCTGGCAAGGCCACAGCTAACCCATTTGTTTCACCGTACGAAAGGTTGTGATGGTTTTTCGATTTGATTGAGGCTCTGAACCCTCTGCCCAAGAGTCATCAGCAGTTTCAAAGGACGACGGCCTCTGCGGAGGCCGCGTCGGGCGGG
>VHCW01000109.1 GCA_016871575.1 Verrucomicrobiota bacterium | reverse complement strand
CGTCTGCTGACGCCCGTCCAACAAAGTGCCGCGGAACATGCGCTCGCCGAGAAGACGAAGGACTTCTCCAGGTTCACTCGCTCCGTAGAACTGCCCTGCAGCGGCGATGACCGGCAAACCACTGTGGAAATCCCCGTGTTGGACCCGTGGGCGATGTTAATTGTATCTCCAACCAAACAGGGAAGCCCATGACTATTGTCGGCTTGCTGCCCTTGGTTAGTCTGCTGTTCACCTGTCTCACAATGTATCGGTGGCGTTTGGCCGCTGGGGACCCGGACAGTCGGCTTTATGCATTTCTAGGCGGCTCGACGTTGTGGGGTACGTTGTTGGTCGTCGCAACGGAAACGCTCAGTCTCTTCGAGGGGATCACGTTTTCGTCTCTGCTGGTTTTCTGGACGGTGGCCGGGATTGGCTCTGCGGCGCTCTATGTCGCGACGTTACGAAAGTGTCCGCCACAGCCGAGGCAGCCCGGTGCTCGGTTTTCTTTCGGACAGATTCTGCTGCTGATCGCGATTCTGGCAATCACGGCCACAATCGGTTCGATAGCTTTCATCGGGCCGCCGAACACTTGGGACTCGATGGATTACCACATGCCGCGAGTCCTCTATTGGATCCAGAACCAGACAGTGGAGTTCTATCCGACACACTTCACCAGTCAAAACCAGTTGGCGCCCGGTGCGGAATATATTGTGATGCATCTCCAACTCCTGAGTGGTTCGGATCGGCTGGCAAACTTCGTGCAGTGGTATGCGCTGATTGGCTGCATGGTCGCCTCGGCGTTCCTGTGTTTGCGGTTTGGGCTTGGCCGGACAGCGGCGCTTTGTTCCGCGCTCTTTATCGCAACGATTCCGATGGGCATTCTCGAGGCTTCCAGCACTTACGTTGATTATGTCGTGACCTTCTGGATCATGAGCTTTGCGTGTTTCACGTTGCGGCCGGAAGAACGTGACCGCGCGGATGCAGTGTCGCGTCTGTTACCAGGCTTGGCTTTGGGACTGGCCATCTTCACGAAAGCAACAGCCTATCTTTACGCGGCCCCTTTTGTGATGTGGTTTGCGATACTGGAAATCAGGCGCCATCGCTTTGCTGCGGCGACTCCGCTTGTCGCTTGCGCTGCGCTCACCTTGCTCATCAACACTTCATATTATGCGCGATGTTATAAACTGTGCGGAAATCCGCTGGGTATCACTGAAACCATTGTGGACAGTGAGAAAAAGATCAACGGCAGTGTCGTCAACGAGACCTTCGCGCCCAAGGCCATCCTGTCCAACATCATCCGAAACACAGCGACGCATTTTCACATAACTCCGTCGGTGACGGTCAACCTCGCGGTCGAAAATGCAGTCATCCGGCTCCACAGATTTTTGGGCATGGATGTCAACGACCGTCGCACCACGTGGGCTACCCAGATGTTTCGCGCACCCGGCGACGCCAATAAGAAAGTTTCCAAGGACCCCGGCGCGCGCCGCAACTATCGCAGCGATGAAGGCGTTTCTAACCCGCTCCATTTTTTGATGATTGTTCTCTCCTTGGTCATGATTTTCGCTCGAAGCAACTTGCGGAAGCGGGAGGGGCTTCTGCTCTACGCACTCTGTTGCCTAGCGGGTTTTTTCCTGTTCTGCGGCTACCTGAAGTGGCAGCCATTCCACAGCCGACTCCACATGTCCTTCTTTGTCCTGTCGGCGCCTTTCGTCGCAGTCGCCCTGTTCGACGTGAAGGATAGCCGCTTGGGGATGTTCGGGCGGGCATTGAGCATGATCGTCCTGACGGGAATGGCTGTACCTACACTCCTTTATTCGTGCGAGAGGCCGCTGCTTGGCGAACACTCGATGCTGCCGAAACAGCGGAACGGGCGCTACTTCTGGTTCCCTCACCGCAAAGAGCCGTTCACGAATGCACAGCAGTTCTTGAAAGATCGCAAGCTGGGCGCCGTCGGCTTTGTCGGTGCGGATTGGGAATACCCGATGATGGTTCTACTGAGAGAGGATCATCCCGATGTGCGCTTCTTGAGTGTGAACGTCACGGACCACTCGAAGATGAAATACGAGTTGAAACGATTCCGCGACTTCCGCCCGGATGCGATCATCTCACTTCGATGGTCAAACAAGAAGAAGATCGAATCCGAGATCGTCCACAAAGGGCGTGTTTTCCAACTGCGTTCAAAGGAGGGGCACATCGGCGTCTTTCTTCCCGCAAACGAACCGGAACAAAAATGAAACATACACTCACACTCCTCACCGTCCTGCTGCTTGCGCCGCTGGTTGTAACCGCACAAGAGGGCAGGCCATCCACACCCATCGCGCTGAAGGACGGCTTGGCCGACGCGGCCTTCGCGCAGGTCCGCGCCGAGTGCGAAAAGCGTTGCGATGCGTTCTTCCGCAAGCAGTCGGGCAAGGCATTCACGCCGGCGCCCATCAAGAAGGACTGGAACCATCGCGGCGATTTCACACGTCACTATAACCAGTCCATCCTCCTGTTCGCGGCGCGCGCGCTTTACCTGAACGAGCAGGTCAATGAAGCGAACGCCGCCCTGCGCGAGATGTGCCAGTATCACCTAGATCGCCCGCAAACGCTCCTTGAAATTCACAGCTTTCAGAATGTCCCAAGCGAACTCGTGAGTCTGTGCCTGTTTTACGGGCCGGAGGGTTCGCGGACGAAGGGGCTGATTTCGGAGGAGACCTATCAGGTGATTCTCAAAACCCTCTGGGCCTGGACGAGCGCTAAGTCGAAGGTGGCCGAGGCCGAGGTGCAGGAGTCGCAGACGTGGACTACCCGATCGTCCGAGAACCACCATGCCAACTGGTTCAGCTCCTGCTGGGCGGCTTCCTTGTTCCTCGCGGGCATGCCGGAGTATCGCGACCGCAAGTTCGAGGATGGCCACACGGCGCGCGAGCACTACGACGCCTGGACCGCTTACCTGCGCGAGTATTACCGCCAGCGCGGGAGCAAGGGGATGACGGTGGAGATCGATTCCCCCTCCTACGCGTCGGCCACCCTGTCCGCGGCCTATACCGTGTATGACCTCGCCGCCAATTCCGTCCTGAAGCGCCGCGCGGGCGACTACATCACGCTGTATTGGGCGCTCTGGGCGCAGCAGCAGCTCGACGGCGTCAACGGCGGGGCCAAGGCACGCTGCAAGACTGGGGCGGCTGGGGGCGGCAGTGATTTCATCCGCAGAGCGGCCTGGTATGTGATGGGAATCGGCACCCCGGAGTTCGAACACCGATCCATGCTGTCGTTCGTGACCTCCTCCTGGCGCATGCCCGATGTTGTGCGCGCCCTGGCGCTCGACCCCGCAGGACGTGGCACCTACGAGGTCCTTGAACGCCGTCCGGGACTGATGCGCCCGGGCCGCCAAAAGGAGGAGAGTCTGTGCCCGCTGAACCCGGATTTCGGCGGTATCGTGCGCTACGGCTGGTGCACGCCGGATTTCATCATGGGCTCGCTCTTGTTGGAGGCGCGGCCGAATACCGACTGGGCGACGATCAGTTCCCAGGGCCGCTGGCACGGGGTCATCTTTCGGGGCGCGACCGACGCCCGCATCTACCCCTTCTGCGAGACAAAAAAAAGCACTTACAACCAGCACTGGGCGGTCCAGCGCAAGGGCACGCTGATCTCCCAGAAGCTCAAGGACAGCAAGGGTGCCGCAGGCTTACGCGTCTGGTTCTCCAAGGACGGCTTGTCCGTCCCGCTGAAGGAGGGCGATTGGTATTTCACCGAGGCCGATGGCGCCTGGGCGGCTGTGCGTGTGGTCTCGGGGGAGTCCTTGCTTCTCAAGGACTCCCTGCCGCCCGCAAGGAAAAAGACGAACGAAGACGAAGACGGGGATGAGGACGGCCCCTCGAAGGGGGGGATCATCCTGAAGTGCGAAGACGATTTTTCTCCGGTCATCATCGAGGTAGCGCGCAAGGCGGACTTCCCGTCCCGCGCAGATTTCCAGAAGGCCGTGCTCGCCCTGCCGCTCACCCTCGAAAACGGCGTGCTCTCCCACACCGGGCTCGGCGGGGATCGCTTCATCTTTTTCACCGACCAGTCCCGCCCGCCGGAGGTCAACGGCCAACCGGTGAACTACGCCCCTGCCAGGGTCTATGACAGCCCGTTCGTGCAATCGGACTGGAACAGCGGGCGGGTGAGCCTCCGGAAAGGCACCCGCACGCTGGCGCTCGACTTCAATGCCACCGAACCGGCCCCGGATCCCGCCGCCGGCCGGCCATTCACGCCGCCGGGAGCGGCCGCTCGTTGAAGACTTGTTGATCGAGATATGAACGGAACAATCATGAAAATCATCGTCACACTCTTCGCAACCCTGCTGCTCACGCCGATCGCTGTAACTGCACAGGAGGGCAGGCCATCCACACCCATCGCGCTGATGGACGGCATTGTGCCGCCACGCCGGCCCGTGGCGGAGGCGGTTGAGAAGGTGATGCTGTTTTTCAAGAAGACCGACGACGGCTATGTGCCGGGGCGGCTCGATGGCACGCTGGCCCCTTACTTCACCGATGCCTTCATGGGGATCAAAGACGGGCGCTCCACGCGCGGGATCGCTTATCCGGCACGGTTGCACGGCCAGTTCATCCGCACCTTTTTGCGCTGCTACACCTACACGGGCGATGCGAGCTGGCTGCTGCGTGCCCGCGATCTGGCGGACTGGAACATCGCCCGCTCCTCGCCGCCGGATGCGGAGTGGCCGCACCTCGCTTACTCCACCTTTGAGAAAGGCAAACCCGCCGGTCACAAGGACAAGAACGCACTCCAGCCCGACAAGACCGCATTCATCGCCAACAGCTACCTCATGCTCCATGAGGCCACCGGCGAAGCGCGATACCTCGACGCCGCGCGCAACGTAGCGGAGACGCTTTTGACGAAACAAGCCCCGGACGGGAGCTGGCCCTTTCGCGTCGTGCCGGAGACGGGTGAGGTGACGCAGAAAATAGGCGGCGCACCGGTCTTCTTTGTCGAGTTCTTTGAGCGGTTGCTGCAACACGAAAACAAGAACACCTACTGTCATGCCCACGACAAGGCACTGGCCTATCTGATCGCTCGGAACGTCGAGAAAGGTCTCTGGGGCACCTACCACGAGGACGTTGGCCTCAAGCAGGGCACCCACCTCTCCGCCGAGTTGATGTGCTACACCGCCGAGTATCTCATCCGCAGCAGCGCAGCCCATCCCGAGCATCTTCCGATGGCGCGGCGCGTCCTCAAGCAGATGGAGGACAAACTGGTGTTCACCGAGGAGCATGGCGCGGCACCCGCGCCCGGTGCGGCGGAGCAGAGCGGGTTTGAGCACATCATGGCCGGCCACACTGCCCGCTACGGAGCCTGCCTGGCGCAGCTCTACCTTGCCACCGGTGACGATGCAGTGAAACGCCGTGCCATCTCCACCCTGCACGGCGTCACTCACATGCAGACTGACGAGGGTGTTTTCGTGACCTTCTTCTACCACATGAAGAAAGACAAAGCCGGTCCGAAGGTCGTTGATCGCGTGTGGTTCTCCCAACACCTCTTCTCAGTTTACAACCTGCTGGGAGCGATGTCGGTCTTCCCCCAACTCGCGACGGATGGACAGGACCACATCCTCGACAACTCCAGGGCCTTGCGTGACGTGGCTTACGCTCCCGGTTCTATCCGCTATGCCGCCCCGGCTGCTGCGATGGTCCGGATCAAACTCGGTTTCACCCCGCAGGCCGTCGCACTCGGCGGCAAGGAATTGCGCAAGCAGGATCGGCCGCCGCGCGACGGAGAACACGGCTGGTTCTTCCATCCGGCCACCCGCGTGCTGACCCTGCGCCACGATGCCGGCAAGGTGATGATCGGGAAGGAAACTGCAATCGAAATACCATGACAGGCAACCGTTGCCAGAAATGGCCTCATAGCCAGGAAAGAACACCATGAACTCCGTTGAACGTGTCCACACTGCACTGAAACTCGTCACACTTACCGCCTTGTTGCTGGGGCCGCTGGCCGTGCTGCAGGGTGCCGATGCTCCAAAGCAGAAACCCAACATCGTCGTCATGTTGATTGACGATCTCGGCTATGGCGATGTCGGCGCGTTCGGTTGTCCCGACATCCCGACGCCCCACATTGACACGCTGGCGCGCGATGGAGTGCGGTGCCTGAACGGTTATACGTTGTGTCCTGTTTGCAGTCCGAGCCGGGCAGGTTTGACGACAGGACTTTATCCGCAACGATTCCGGGTCAACGGCAACCTCAACCGCGGTGAACCAATTCCTGCCGATCATGCGACGTTGGCCGAATGTTTGCGCGACGCCGGTTATGTCACCGGCATGGTTGGTCGTTGGGACTTGGGTGATGCGAAGCAAGGGCCGTTGGATCGTGGTTTCCGTGAAGTTGCCAAGCGCCCGCCCGGAAAACCCAGAGTCGCGGGTAGCCCGACCTATCTCGGCCAGGATGGAACTTACTGGACAGAGATTCAAGGCGGCGAACTGGCTGATTTCATCGAGCGGCATCAGCAGGAGCGGTTCTTTCTGTATTTCGCTCCCTTGGCCGTGCATTCGCCGGTCGAGGATGTGCCCGCAAAATATCTGGAGCGCGTGCCGGCCGCGGTGGAGAAGCCGCGCAGGTTTCTGGCAGGCACGCTCATCGCGTTGGACGACGCAATAGGCAAATGTTTGGCGCAGTTGCGGAAGTCCGGTCTCGACAACAACACGCTGATCTTCCTCGTTGGCGACAACGGCGGGCAAACAAAGGACGGAGCGCGCAACCTGCCGTGGCGCGGCGGCAAGGCCACCAACTG
Organism: Verrucomicrobiota bacterium; assembly: GCA_016871575.1. GTDB lineage: Bacteria > Verrucomicrobiota > Verrucomicrobiia > Palsa-1439 > Palsa-1439 > CAIKAP01. Next base: position 8,324 of record VHCW01000109.1, on the reverse strand, counting down.
GGACGGCGCAGTCCACGAACCTTACATCGTCCGCTGGACTGGCATGCTTCCGGCGGGGAAGGAATTCACCGGCCTCGTCTCGACCTTGGACATCTACGCGACAGCCGCAGTCGCCGCCGGGGCCAAATGCTCGGCGAATCTGGATGGGGTGGATATTCTTCCATTTCTGCGCGGCCAGAAGAGCGGCGATCCGCACGAGGCGTTGTTCTGGCGCTGGCTCGACTTTCCGAAGGACCCGCTCCGTGCCGTGCGGTCAGGGCCGTGGCGTTTGCTGCTTGGCAAGACCGCTCAGCTTTACAACCTAACAAACGATCCCAGCGAAACGAAGGATCTCGCGACAGAGAATCCCGAAAAGGTCGCTGCGTTGAAGGCGATGTTCAATCGGTGGGAGCAAAGTCTTCCATCGCCCATCGCCAATGCAAAACGAAATGCCAAGCCGCAATCCGGCCCACCCTCTGGCCGCGGCTGGGCATTTGCAACCAAAGAAAGAACCAAACCATGAACTCCGTTGAACGTGTCCACACTGCATTGAAACTTGGCCAGCCCGACCGCGTGCCGGTGCTGGAGTTTGTCGTTGATGAAAAAGTCGCCCGCGCCGCTGTGCCGGGATGCCGCGATGTCGCCGATTGCATGGATCGGCTCGATATGGATGGCGTCGGCTGCGGCGCGTCGTTCCAGAAAGTGCGCGACAACGCGGACGGCTCCTACACCGACGAATGGGGCGTGAGCTACCTGCCCGGCCCCGAAGCGGTGGCGCATCCGTTGCGGGGTCCGATCGAGACGCTGGAGGACGCGCGCGCCTACACGCCGCCCGATCCCGAAGCGCCGCACCGGCTCGGCAAACTGCCCGACATCGTCGCGCGCTACAAAGGCAAACGCGCCATCTGCTTCCACCATCGCGCCGCGTTCATGTGGTCGGCTTACCTGATGGGGCTCGACAATATGCTGATGAACCTGCTCGCCGAGCCGGAGTTGGTCGAGGTGACGATGGAGAAAGTTCTGCGTGCCAACATGCGCGTCGTCCAGCGCGCCATCCGTGCTGGTGCGGAAGTCATCATTCTCGGCGACGATTACGCCGGCAACCACGGGCCGATGATGAGTCCGGAACTGTTCCGGCAATTTGTTTTGCCGCCGTTGAAGAAGATGATCGCGATGATTCACGAGGAAGGCGCGTTCTGCATCAAGCACTCCGACGGCAATCTCTATCCGATTCTCGACGACATCGTCTCTGCGAAGCCCGATGGCATCAATCCCATCGAGCCAGTCGCCGGGATGGAGTTGAAGAAGGTGAAGCAACTCGTCGGCGACAAGGTCTGTCTCACCGGCAACATCTGTTGCGCGCACCTGTTGCCGCACGGCACAACGGAACAAGTGCGCGAAGCCGTCCGTCAAGCCATCGCCGACGCTGCGCCCGGTGGCGGCTACATCCTGTGTTCCTCCAACAGCATCCACTCCTCGTGCAACCCGCAGAACTTTGTAGCGATGGTGCGTGCGTGCCACGAGTTTGGGCGGTATAGTACTCCTCACGCTCCGCGTGAGGTAAATCAATCATCAACCAGAGCATCACGCGGAGCGTGATGAGTACTATGAAAAACATCCTTCTCGCCTTCCTCGTTTCCTTGTGTGCTCATTCATCTGAGCCTTGGCCCGATCCGGTGGCCAACGACGTTCTGCCTTACGAGACTGCCGGCTTGACGCACGGGCCGATGCTGGGGCGTCCGACAGCAAACTCGATGCGCGTTTGGGTGCGCACTGCCAAGCCGGTGAAGTTCGATGTCGTTTACGACACGCGGTTGCCGCTCTCCAACAAGTCACCGGTTGTTGCGGGCGAGACAACGGTTGCGCGCGACAACACGGGTGTCGTGGACCTGACTGGTCTCGCAGCGGACACCCGGTATTTCTACGGTGTTCGCATCGAGGGACAGCTTGCCGACACGCGGCCGGAGTTTCATGACCCGTGGCCGTCGTTTCGGACGTTACCCGACGCGAAGTTGTTCAACGTTGCGTTTGCGATTGGCCACTGCGCATCGCAGGAGCCTTCGCCGGTCGGCGGCGGCCATTATGCCAGTCCGCCGGCGTTCGACACGCTGCGACGGCTGCACGGCGACGAAGCGATGTTCGGCATCGTCAACGGCGACATCATCTACGAGGAATTGCGCGACGGCAAGATTGACGGCGTCCGCGCCAACTACAAACTCTACTTCAGCCGTGGGCGTTCGTTCGCGTCGCTGTTCCGCGGAATGCCGGGGTTGTTCACGTTCGACGATCACGACGTGGGTTGGGACATTCACGGTTGCGGCGATGTCGGTCTTGGTAACGGTCAGCACTTGATCCGCGACATCGGTTTGGCAGCGTATCAGGAGTATGCAGGTTGGGCAAATTTCGCCGGGCCGCACAGCGGAGCGGTGCGTTTCGGCAAGGCGGAATTGAAGGCCGGCAGCGACGTGCTCCTCGATGCCAGCGCGGATTTCTCGACGCTGAAACCAGAGACGGTCAGCACAATCCACATTGGTCCCTACACGAAGACGGGCGACGTTCTTAAGCGCACCGACTCGCCGCCCAATGCGGGTGTCTATGGCCTTGTCGAGGTGCTCGACAAGAATCGTCTGCGTGTTCGTCCCGCGTTCCGGAAGGATGCGACCGTGGATTACAGCATCGGCACACATCACTACTACGATTGGAAGGTCGCGAACTGTCACTTCTTCGCCATTGACACGCGCGGCGAGCGCAGCCGCTACAACCCGAAAGACCGGCACGATCCGACACTGTTCCTGCTCGGCGACGCACAGCGCCGTTGGCTCATGGATGGCGTGAAGAAGACCGATGCGCAGTTCATCTTCATCATCTCGCCCGATCCGTGGGTCATCTATCACACCGCCGCGCACGTTAGCAAAAAGCCCGGCGCCGACCGCGACGACAAGGGCGACGGCTTCCCCTCGTTCGTTCACGAGCGCGAACTGTTGCTGAACTTCCTCAGCGGTATCGGCAAGCCCGTGCTGATCTTCACCGGCGACGTGCATCACTCCGCGTCCGTCCGCATCACCAAGAACGTGTGGGAAATGATGTGCGGTCCGCTCAGTTCGACAGGGCATCCGCTGGCCACGATGGGCAACCCTCCTCTCGGCGGCACCTGGGACAGCCAGGGCCGCAAGGTGCAGATCCGTTGGCTGACGGCCTCGCCGAACAACATGCCGTACCAGCGCATCCGCAATGCCTACTACTCCGTTGTGCAGGTCAACAACGTCGCCAAGGCCGGCCGGCCCGAAGGCGCCGGTTATCAGTGGGTGGCGTATGCTGAACCGCAGGTCATCGTCCGCTGGCACGACGCCTACACCGGTAAGCTGGCCTACGCGGAGACAATCAGTACAATGGATGCAAAAAGTACTCCTCACGCTCCGCGTGAGGGAAAACGATGAAAACCAAGGCATCACGCGGAGCGTGATGAATACTATGACGCCTGCTGAAAATCTTCGTTGTCTGCTCGACGGCGGTTCGCCGGCTTGGGTGCCGTTTTCCGTGGATGTCGGCGGAGTTCCGGGTTTCACCGAGCCAATCGTGCGCCGGTTGAAACAGGAAACCGGTCACGACGATGCCGCGGAGTATTTCGACTGCGACTACCGGACATTTTTGCTGAAGGCGCGATTCGGTGGCGACGACCCGCGCTCACTTCACGGACAACTCGAACCGGGGACGACGTTCGATGAATGGGGCATTGGCCATTGGGCCGGCGGAGCTGAGGCGACCTACGAGAAAATGTTCGCGCCGCTTCTGAACGCGCAGAGCGTAGAAGAAGTGGAAGCGTTGCCGTCGCCAATCGTCGAGCCGGCGAGCACGACTGCGGTGGAGGACTTTCACCGGCGAGGTTATTTGGTTTTCGGCTACGCCGGCAGCATTTACGAGTGGTCGTGGTGGTTGCGAGGGATGGAGAATTTCCTCATGGACCTCGCAGCCGAGCCGGCGATGGCCGAGGCAGTCGTCGCGAAGGTCGCCGAGTACACGAAACGGCTCGCGCTGGCGTCTGCCCGCGCCGGTGTGGACGTGCTCTGTTTCTACGATGACGTGGGGATGCAGAGCGGGATGCAGATTTCGCCGGAACTGTGGCGGCGTTTCATCAAGCCCGCGTGGCGCGATGTGCTCGCTGCTGTCCGCGCTGCCGTGCCGCAGGCGAGGTTCTTCCTGCACAGTTGCGGCAACATCCGCGCGGTTGTGCCGGACATCGTGGATGTCGGGTTTCACGTGCTGCATCCGATTCAGCCGGAGTGCATGGACGTGGCGGAGGTCTATCGCGAGTTTGGCCGGCGCATTGTTCCTTGCACGACGATCAGTGCCCAGCGCGTCTTCCCGTTTGGCACGCCAGACGAAGTGCGCGCCGAAGTGCGACGGCTGCTTGAACTGACTGCGAAAGACCGTCGCGGATTTCTCGTGCCATCGAATCGTGTTCAACCCGAAACACCGTGGGAAAACATTCTCGCGTTCGTAAGTGAAAGTACTCCTCACGCTCCGCGTGAGGGAAACCAACCAACAACCGGAGCATCACGCGGAGCGTGATGAGCACTATGATTCTTCACATTATTCTCGCCGTTCAAATCACAACGTTCGCCGGCACCGGGCAAAGAGGCTATACCGGCGATGGCGGTCCGGCAACGAAGGCGCAATTAAGCTCGCCATTCGGCGTCGTGCGCGGACCGGACAAGGCGCTCTACATCTGTGACACGATGAACCACGCCATTCGCCGCGTGGCACCAGACGGTACGATCACGACGGTTGCTGGCTGCGGCAAGAAAGGTTACTCCGGCGATGGCGGCCCGGCGACGAAGGCGGAAATGTTCGAGCCGTACGAGATCCGTTTCGATCGCGCTGGAAACATGTTCTTCGTCGAGATGCGCAACAACATTGTTCGTCGCGTGGACGCTCGGACGAAAATCATCTCAACCGTAGCCGGTACAGGCAAATCAGGTTTCAGCGGCGACGGTGGCCCGGCAACGAAAGCTGAGATGAAATCACCGCACAGCATCCAGTTTGGTCCTGATGGCGCGCTCTACATCTGCGACATCGGCAATCATCGCATCCGCAAAGTGGATATGCGCACCGGCCTCATCACCACGTTTGCGGGCACGGGGGAACGGAAGCCGACGCCCGACGGCGCGAAGATTGCCGGCACGCCGCTGAACGGGCCGCGCGCGATTGACTTCGATGCGCAAGGCAATATGTGGCTCGCGCTGCGTGAAGGCAACGCCGTTTACAAGCTCGACATGAAGCGCGGAACGATTCATCACGTTTCCGGCACCGGCAAGAAAGGATTCACCGGCAACGGCGGCCCCGCGAAGGATGCGACACTGTCCGGCCCGAAAGGCATTGCGGTCGCCCCGAACGGAAACATTTATCTCGCCGACACGGAGAGTCACAGTGTGCGGATGATTGACGTGAAGACGGGCAAGCTGGAGTTGGTGGCCGGTACGGGCGAACAAGGCGACGGACCCGACGGCGATCCGCTCGCGTGTAAGATGAACCGGTTGCACGGGATCTCCGTTGATGTCGACGGCGCAGTGTTCATTGGCGACACGTCCACGCATCGTGTGCGTGTGATTCGGGCATTACGATGAAGTGTTTCTTCGCGATGGTGCTGCTCGCGCCGCTGGCTGAGTGAATCGTTGAACAGGCGTCTCGCCTGTTCATATCCGGTGGAGCGCAGAAGAAACAGGCGGGACGCCCGTTCAACTATTCAGACCCAACGACCAACCGGCATGACGGCAAGAAAATTTCAGGGCAAGAACATGTACGGATGCGCGAAGGTGGACTTGTCCGCCATAGCTTTAGCGAAGGCGGGAACCACCGAATATTCACCCCGAAAGCTTTCGGGGCAGGCCGAATAGACGGAAGGCTGAACAACGAAGTTTACCCGCCGTAGGCGGCGCCAGAGGCGACCAGGGACGCGAAGACGCAAAGAAGAAATAGATTGGCGCAAAGCCCTCCCCCTGCGGTATAACTCCGCCAACATCGGGCGAAGGAAGCAGGACAATGAACCGCGGCTATCAATTTAATGGTGGCATCCAGTAAGACGCATGCAAAATCACTCTGAAATCGCTGAGTTCCTTTGGAAGATTGCCGACCTCATCAAGGACGATTATGAGGCCAAGGATTATGAGGATGTGATCCTGCCGTTCACGTTGCTACGGCGATTGGATTGCGTGCTTGAACCCACCCGCGACGCCGTCCGCAAGGCTGGCGAAAAATACAAGAAGACTCCGGCCCACACCCGCGATGCATTGCTGAAGAAGGCGGCAGGTCAGTCGTTCTACAATACCTCCGAGTATTCGCTGGCTGATTTGCTCAAGTTCCCCAACGACCTCGGCGAAAACTTCGGCACGTATCTCAGCGGGTTCTCCGCCAACGTGCAGGACATTCTTTTCAACTTTTCCGGCGGCGAGGAAAAAGGGCTGGCACCGATTTACGAGACGCTGCTCCGCAAGCGCCTCCTTTTCAAAGTCACCCAAGGCTTTGCCGAGGCCGATCTCTCCCCGGCCACCGTGGACAACCACGGCATGGGCACGATCTTCGAGTACCTCATCCGCAAGTTCAAGGAAGCCAGCAACGAAGCCGCCGGGCAATTCTACACGCCGCGCGACATCATCCGCCTCATGGTCAAGCTCGTATTCGAGCCGGACCGGGCCAAGCTCGCCAAGGAAAAGCTCATCGCCATCTACGACCCCGCTTGCGGCACGGGCGGCATGTTGACCATCGCCAAGGAACACCTGCTCAGCGCGGTCAACCCAGACCTCACCGTCTATCTCTACGGGCAGGAGATCAACGAGAAGACCTACGCCGTCGCCAAGGCCGACATGCTGATGAAGGGCGAAGACCCGGAGAACATCAAGCGCGAGAACACCCTCTCCCGCGACCTGCTCACGGGCCACCAGTTCAATTACATGCTCTCCAATCCGCCGTTTGGCAAAGACTGGAAGAACATCCGCGAGGAGATCGAGGCGGAACATTCCCTCGGCGCGGGGGGACGGTACGGACCGGGGCTGCCCGATGTCGGCGACGGCGCGATGCTGTTCCTGCTCCACAAGATGAGCAAGTTGCCCCCGCAGGGCGGCAAGATCGCCATCATCTTCAGTGGCTCACCACTATTCAATGGCGATGCGGGCAGCGGCCCGAGCAATATCCGTAAACACATCCTCGAACACGACTGGCTCGATGCCATCATCGCGTTACCCAGCGACCTGTTCTACAACACGCCTCTTGGTACTTATATCTGGCTCATTAATAATCGAAAGCCGGAGGGACGGCGCGGCAAAGTGCAACTGATCAACGCCACTGCCGAAGAGTTTACAACTCTGCTGGCACATAACCTGGGGAAAAAGCGATTCGAGATTGGTGAGGATCAATCCGCCAGCATCCTCGGCATCTACGAGGCATTCGAGGAAACTAAGATCAGCAAGATTTTTGACACGACCGATTTCGGCTACACCAAAGTCTGCGTGGAACGTCCGCTCCGGCTCCGGTACGATCTCACGACCGAACAACGAAAGGCATTCCGCCTGGATGCCGCCGTGCTCAAGCTCAAGGATGACAAAGGCGATCAGCTTACCGGCGCGCTTGACGCGCTGGCCAAGCAAGCGCTGTGGAACGATGACGCCAAGTTCTTCGCCGCGCTGACCAACGTGTTGCCGTGGAAGCTGCCGACCGGGTTGGTGAAGACGATCCGTGCTTTACTCGGTGTACGCGATGAGAACGCCGAGACCGTGAAGGACGACGGCCAGCCCGTACCGGACTCCGGACTGCGCGACTACGAGAACGTGCCGCTCAAGGAGGACATCGGCGAATACTTCAAGCGCGAGGTATTGCCACACGTACCGGACGCGTGGATGGACAGAAGCAAAGACAAAATCGGCTACCAAATCAACTTCACGCGCTACTTTTTCGAAAATGCGCAATTACGTTCAACAACCGAAGTAACTTCCGAACTTGTCAAACTGGAAGAGGAGGCGCATCTACTTCTTCCTGAAGATTCCGGTGCTGCTGGTGTTGCCCAATCTGCAAATTTTGACTTCTTCATCCCCTGGACGCCAATCACTTCGATACCGGCCAATTGGACTGTACTCCCTTGTAAAGCTCTGGTGGAAAACATTGAAGAAACAAACGAAGGCGCAACGAATCAAAACTACCTATCCCTGATGGCAAATCGAGGAATCATTCCCTATGAAGAAAAGGGATCTGTTGGAAATAGAAAACCCGATGACCTTACGAAATGTAAACTGGTGAAACGCGGTGACTTGGTCCTGAACAGTATGAATTATGGGATCGGTTCATATGGTATGTCA
>VHCW01000108.1 GCA_016871575.1 Verrucomicrobiota bacterium | reverse complement strand
GTGTAGAAGCCGCCGAAGTTGATCTTGCGGTTCAGCTTGCCGGATACAGTCAGAGGCTTGGCGTCGTTCACGCGCACGGTGCAGTCTTTGTCCGTCATCTCGACGCTGACGCGGATCGGCTCGCGCAGAGTGACTTCGGTGACCTTTACCCATTCGTGGTCGCGCAGGACTTCGACGTGATACGGCGGCAGCGGGCGCGTGACGCGGATTTGCGTGTTGTGGTGATCCACCGCGCCGATGGTCAGGAGTATCATGCCGTTGACCGCCTCATCTTTGGACTGGCCGGGATAGAAGGCTGGCACGGTCAGCAGCTTGGCCGCGAACTCGAGCGTGAGTTGTTTCTGCTCCGTGAGGTCTTTCGTGAGCACGAGACCGAGACTGCTGAAGGTCTCGGGAAAATAGGCAACGCGATCGGCCTCATTGATGACCACCGCTGGCCGGCTTTCGCGGCGCAGGAAGAAGGGTGTGCGGAAGTCCGGCAGGTTCTTGATCCGGCTCGCGTAGATGGCGCGGGGCTTCACGCCATAGCTGTAGGAGATGATCATCTCGCCGTTGTTGATCTCGCCGTTCGGATAATGCCCGGTGGTGCCGCGTTGCTGGATGACGGGGCCGGGAATGAGCAGGTCGGGATCGCACACCGGGCTGAAATACAACGAGAGAAAGTGGCGGTCGCGCAGCGTCCGGGAATAGCCGGGCAGCCAGTCGTTGGCGACGAGCATGAGGTCGGACGACGAGCGCGCCATGCTGAAGCTCTGGTGACGGGAAGAGATGGTCTCAATATCCACCGCTCGCGGATACGAGAAGTTGACGCCGCCATCTTTGCTTTCGGCGTAGAGGATCATCTGGTCGGCGGTCAGGCCGTCTTCCTGAGCGGTGCCGCCCACCCGGATCAGCAGGCCGATCTTGCCGTCGGGATGCTCGAAGAAATGCGGTTCCCAGACATGGATTTCGCCGCGTTTCCCGGTGTTGTTCGCGGATGGCTTCAGGAATCTTTCCAACGGCAGGACAGGCGTGAATTCGCCCCAGTGCCATGATTTGCCCACGTCCTTGCTGATCAGCGCGCAGACTTGGAGCGGTTTGCCTTTGGGCATGGCCGATGGCGCCAGACAGATCGGAAAGAGCATCGCGCCGGACTTGGTCAGCAGGCCGTGGTTGGATGGGAACGGCGTCGCGTTCGGCGAGGCTGCGCGATCATAGCTCTTCGGCAACGGCTCAGTGATGCGGACATTCTCCCAGTGAACACCGTCCTGCGACCGCGATACATAGGTGGCCGCGCCGGGGCCGGTGACGCACCAAGCGCAGAACAGCGTGCTGTTTTTGTGATTGATGAAATTCGGCTGCCATTGAAGGGCGCTCCCCGCTGAATCCACCGGATTGATCGCGCCGCCCTTCGACGTGAAAGCCGCCACCGGCACGGACCAATTCTGGAAATCATCGCTGACCGAGAGGTAGTTGAGCTGTCCCGGTCGTGATTCTTCCGGAATGTCCGGGTTGGCGTTCCATGCGGCGATGTATCGCCCTTTGAACAAGGTAATGTCGGCATCATGGTTGTATCCCATGCCCGGCGACCACTTGGGATACACTTGGTTGATAACCGCGTGCTCGATGGAGAATTTCGCCACTGGGTAAGGCGTGTTGTCGGCGGCGTGCAGCGCGGCCAGCGGCGCGAGCATCAGGGCGGTGAGGAGTGTGAGGGTGTGTTTCATGATTGTGTTTACTCCACGATGATGGAATCGAGTTTCAGTCGGATGTCGCTGCTTGGTTGCCTGCCCATTGGCCATTCGGGTGCAACGTAGAGACCACCGAAACAAATCTTGCGCAGCAACGGCAGCGGGAACGACTGCGCGGGCGATTTGTTGACGGATACCGAAAAACCTGTCTCACTCATCTCAACTTCGATGTGATTCCACGTCTGCATCTTGAACGGCGCGATGTCGGCCCATTTGTCGCCGCCGATGGCGACTTGGAAGACGTCGGCCTTTTTCTCTTCGCTGTAAACAGCGCGCAGGGTGTTGCCCCCGCGAGTCTTGCCGCCGAGCGTCAGCAGCGGCCACTCCGTGCCGTCGTAACTGTGAATGTTCACATCGAACGCGAGCCGCAGTTTCGGCTGGCGCGTCAGTTGCTCCGTCAGCACGAGGCCAAGGCTGGCATGCTTCTGGGCAAAGCACGCGATGCCGTTTTCGATCTCCAATCCGGAGCGTCCACCACGCGGCAACAGAAACGGGCGCGTGAAATCCGGCAACGGCTCAATGACGCTGCCATGGATGCCGCGCGGATAGGTGTAGCCGACGTAGAGCTTGCCGCCGTCAACGAAGCCGTTCGGGTAATATCCCCGGCCACCTTCAGGCTGGATGACGGGTCCGGGCAAGAGCAGATCCGGATCGCAGACCGGCGAAATGAACAGCGACAGGAAATAGCGATCCAGCGGCGACCGATACGGAATCCCAACGTGGTTGTCGTTCATCGCCATCAACAGGCTGTCGCGCCCGCCGACGCCGGAGACACTGAAGTTGCGCGACATGAGCGTGTCCACCTCGACCGAGCGCGCTTTGGTCCACGTGCGGCCGTGGTCGCTGCTCGTGCAATAGAGCAACATCCGATGCGGCTTCCCGGGGCCGGTGTTGTTACGGATGAGCAGGCCGATCCTGCCGTCGCCCTGCTCGAACAGCATCGGCTCCCAGATTGGGACAAGGTCGTCGCGAACCTCCTTGGGCTTATCGCCGAGCTTCGACCACGGCAACGCCTCGATCGGCTCGCTCCATGTCCATGTCTTGCCGGCGTCGCTGCTAAGCAACACGCCGGCGTAGCGGGTGCGGGTCGGTCGGCACTTCTCTTCGATAGGCGGCAAGCTGCACGGAAACATCATCACGCCCTTGCTGGTGAGCAAGCCGTGGTTGGTTGGGAAACCGACAACCTTGCCCTGTAACGATGGCGGCGCAGTGGGCACTTCGCGGTTGCGCCAGCGCAGGCCGTCGGCGGAGGTGGCGATGTAGGTCTTGCGGGCGTTGTAATCGCACCACGCGCAGAACAGCGTTTCGTCGCGCCAGTTGATGAAGATCGGCTGCCACTGGTTGTCGCTCTCCACCGGGTTCTCGCAACCGGCTTCCTTGGAAAACATCCGCACAGGAGCTGTCCAACTATCAAAGTCATCGCTGACGCTGAGGAAGTTGAACTGCCCCGGCGTGTCCTCGCCGCGGCCTTCGTTGGCGTTCCACGCGGCAAAGAATCTCCCTTTGAACTTCACGATGTCCACGTCGTGGTTGTATTGGAGCGCCGGTTTTGTTCCGGGATGATAGGAGTAGATCGCGGTGTGCTTCACCTTCGGCTGGTAAATCGGCAACGTCGCGCGCGCCTGCAATACGGCAAGAGGCAGCAGCACACAAACAAGTATAAGATGTTGTCGGATCATCCCAAACCTGCGACTTTCCAACCTTCGCGGTAGGCACGGCGGACGAGTTTGGTGGCTTCGGCGCTGTTCTTGAACCTCAGCGCCTTGCCATCCCATTCCAACCACTGTCCAGCGACCCGGTCGGCCACTGCGCCGACCAACACGGCCTCTGTCAATGGGCCGCCGTGGCTGAAATCGGCGCAGGATTTGCGTCCTTCGAGAATTGCGTCCACCCAATCGTGGTAGTGGTTTCGAGCTTGCTGACGCGGATATTTCTCTGGCGGGAAGTTCTCCTCCGGCAGCACGAACGGACGCGCGCTCCCATAGGTCTTGTAAATGGAGCCGCGTTCGCCAATCCAGAACGTGCCCGACAGAGGCACTTTCTCGATCCCTTTCGGCAGAATAATCCGGCTGAGGTCGGGGCGAAGATCGCCGTCGTGCCAGGTGAGTTGCACGGTCTTCCCGGCGGTCATGGGCGTGCCGGCGAAGATGAGTTCAACAATGCGTTGCTTGCCCCACAAAGGGCCGCTGCTGCCGGGTGTCGTCTGCCGCACACGCAACGGCGCGCCGAGCTTCAGCGCATCGAAAGTGGTGTCGAAGTGATGACAGCCCATGTCACCCATTTCGCCGACGCCGAAATCGAACCACGCGCGCCATTGCTTCGGATGATATGTGCCCTCAAGGTAAGGACGCGGCTGGCACGGGCCAAGCCACAAATCCCAATCCAATCCTTCGGGAACCGGATCGGCTGTCGGACGAAGCTCGGTGTTCTTTGGCCACCAGTTGAGGTTCTTGTTTTCCCAGAGGATGACTTCCTTGATCTTGCCGATGGCGCCGCTGCGTATCAGTTCCACCGCCATCCGGCTCTCGATGCTGGAACGCCCCTGGTTGCCAAGCTGGGTGACGACCCCGGCCTTGGCGGCCTCCTGCGTGATGACGCGGCATTCGTGCAGCGTGGAGGCCATCGGTTTCTGGAGATAGACGTGTTTCTTCGCGCGAATCGCCCTGACCGCCGGCCCCGCGTGCGTGTGGTCAGGAGTGCCGATGGTCACCGCATCGAACTCCTTCGCATGACGATTGAGCAACTCGCGCCAGTCTTTGCACTTTGATGCCTCCGGGAACGTCTTCGCCGCCAGATTGAGCGGCTTGTCATCCACATCGCAGAGCGCGACGATCTTTACCCTTGGATGGGAGGCCACGCTTTTCATCGTGCCGCCGCCCATGCCGCCGACGCCAATGCAGGCAACTTGAAGCGTGGAGTTCGGCGACGTAGCGCGAAGGATGGCGGGGAACGCGAACACGCCGGCAGTGGCGGCGATGGAATGACGGAGGAATTGACGACGATTCATATCTTGACTGTCCTTTCTTTGTTGCAGTGTTTCATGGTTCGTCTTGGGCGGGGCCTTTGCCACTGGCCTTCCCGCCATCAAATCGGAACGAAAAGATTTCAGCTTTCTTCAAATGAACAACTATGCGGCGAAAGCTACCGGCGGCGGGGATGGTGTCACGGCCCTGCCAAGTGACTTTGTGACGGACGTTGTCGCCGGTGAAGACGTCGCACTTCTCCAGTTCGCAGCCCTCGAGTGTCTTGCCGTTAATGTCGGTGAGCGTGACTCGGATCGAGCCGCCTTCGCGGCAGCGGGCATTGATGAAGAGCGTCGTGCCCGGGCTGGACACGGGACGCGTGGAGAGGACGCCGGGCCGCACGTCGCCGGTGTCGAGGCTGGCGAAACCGTCGCGCCTCAACGTGGCCAGACCCATGGCGAAGCGTGTGAGGGAAATGTCGCGCGCTTCGGGGTGATCCAGTTTCTCCCGGCCGCCAAGCCAGTAGTCGTGGTGGCCAGCGGTACTGCCATGAAAGAAATACAGTTCGTCGCCAACCTCAATGGGCGCGGGAACGATGGACACCATGTGGGCGTCCCAATTCTTCCCGCCCGAAGGCGTGAAGAAAGGTGTCCCGCGATCCGCATGGCACCAGCGCACGCCGTCGCGGCTGAAGACCAGACGCACGTCGCGCTCGTTGTCAGCCTTGCGGAAGATGCCCAGCGTGCCGAAGTGCATCCGGCCCACTTGGAACTGCCCCATGCCATAGTATTCATCGTCAATGTTGTCGAAGTCATCCATGGGCGTCAGGATCGGCACGGGATCGGACCAGTGGATGAAGTCGTGGCTGCGCGTCTGGTAAATGCGACGGAGGTTCATCAAGTCAGGCCGACGAGGTGCGTAGGGCCGTGTAAACTGCTTCAGCCGTGGGTGCGTCTCGGGCGTGGCCGTCCTTGCCATGATACCCTTGCGAGTGTTCATCACGAAATCGCGGCTGTCGTTGTCATACCAGAGCGTAATGACATCGCCGAGGTGCGTCGAACTGCCGAAGTTTGGAGGCTCGGCATCGGGTATCCAGTGTTTACCGTCCGCCGAGTGCGCACAGCCAAGCGGAAAGAAGATCATACGGAAGCGGTACTCCGGCGATGGCGGATTCGGATCAATGATGACCACTTGGCCATGAATCTTTCTTTTCGGCCAAGGATTCTTGTCTGATGACTCCTCGCCGGGCATCGCGTAGCCACCCACGATGTTGGTCGGTTTCCCCTTGTGCCGCACGATGTCCAGTTCGGGTTTCTCCCAGTGGATGCCGTCACGGCTCTCCGCATAAAGCACGCGGCTGTGGCTGTTTCGCCAATCACCCGCCTTCTCCAAGCCGCCGTCTTCATACCAGCATTTGAACAGTTTGTCCTTCGAGTCGCGCAGCACTTGATAGTCGGCGTAGGAGAAGTAAGGGAAGATTTCCCACGGTTTGTCCTTTTCGAGCACCGGCTTGTTGCCGTGGCGCACCGGTTTGTGCCAGCGGCGCGTCACGCCCTGCGCTGACTCGATGATCCAGTTGTCAACGAAGAGCTGTGTCTCATTAGCGATGTGGAGGTGCGTGCTGTCGAAACCGGAGTCGTTGATCTGCGCAAGCAAGACAGGCGAACCTGCGAGCACGCCCACAACAAAAAGCAAAACAGTGGAATGTCGGATGAATTGACGGGGATTCATGTTCTGGGTTGTCCTTTCGCGGTTAAACTGATATGTCAGTTTGTCATTGACTTATGCCCGCTGTTTTCTAGTATGTCAACGATGTTCTCCAAATCCAGCAAGTCAGCCGCCGTCAGTCTCACCGCACAGGCGCACGAGCGCATCCGCTCCGCCATCCTCAGCGGCGACTTGGCGCTCGGCTCGCCGATTTCCGGCCGCCAGCTTGCCGGACAATTCGACATGAGCCTGCTGCCGGTCGCCCATGCGCTGAAGCAACTCGAAGCCGACGGTCTCGTCGAGAGCCGTCCCCGCTCCGGCACGATGGTGCGGATGCCGACAAGTCAGGACATTCGCGGCCATTACGTCGTGCGCGAGGCGCTGGAGACACAGGCGGCCCGGTTGTTCGCCGAGAAGGCCGCTGCCGCCGAGCGGAACGAAGTGCAGGAGATGGCTGCGGAGTTGGATGCGCTTTATGCCGAACCGAAGCGCAACCTGCAGAAAGCTTCCCGCACCCATATGGCGTTGCACCATCGAATCGCCGAGTGCGCCGGCTGTCCGGAACTGCTGCGTGCCATCGAGAAAAGCCACATCCTCGTCTTGAACTGGCTCTACAACAGCGCCGCTGATTTCCACGCGCCGGCAAAACGCTGGCACCGCGACCTTGCCGCGGCGCTGACCAGCGGCGATCCCGATGCCGCCGAGCGCAAAATGCGTGAACACGTCCGTTTTGGCATGGAAACCGTGCTGCGCCGACTTACGGCAAGCAACAAACTTTCCGATACGTCGCTCCGCGTCTTCTCGCGGCAGCGCCGCAAACCAGTAAAACACAAACGTTGAAAGGTCATTCAATATGAACAGCAATCAAAGTACTCGTCTCGCTCCGCGAGACGCCCTCCCCTCCCCCCGATCCTCTCGCGGAGCGAGAGGACTACTATTTCTTCTCGTAACCGTTGCCGCCATCGGCGCGGAGCAACCCAAGAAACCCGCGGCACCCGTCGCCATTTCCGATCCGCGCCACATCACCGGCGGCTGGAACATTCCCAGCGAAGGCTACGCCGACCAACCCTACATCGTGAAGACCGACGATGGCGCGTGGCTTTGCGTGATGACCACCGGCACCGGCAAGGAAGGCGACAGCGGCCAGCACGTCATCTCGATGCGCAGCACCGACCAGGGCCGCACCTGGGAAAAGCCCGTGGACATCGAGCCGGCCGACGGCCCGGAAGCGAGCTACGCGGTGATGTTGAAAGTCCCCTCCGGCCGGATCTACGTCTTCTACAATCACAACACCGACCGCGTGCCCGAAGTGAAGCGCGAGGACAAGGGCGTCTATAAGCGCGTGGACTCCCTCGGCCACTACGTCTTCAAATACAGCGACGACCACGGACGCTCCTGGTCGGCGAAACGCTACGAGGTGACGCTCCGCGAGTTCGAGTGCGACCGCAACAACGTCTATGGCGGCAAACTGCGCTTCTTCTGGAACGTCGGTCGCCCGCTCATCCTCGGTGACGCCGCCATCATGGTGATGCACAAGGTCGGCGCGATGGGTGACGGTTTCTTCGCGCAATCCGAAGGCGCGTTCTTCAAGAGCAAGAACATCCTCACCGAACGCGACCCGTCGAAGATCACCTTCGAGACGTTGCCCGATGGCGACATCGGCCTGCGCACGCCCACCGGCGGCGGTCGCGTCGCGGAGGAACAAAGCATCGTCAAGCTCAGCGACGGCTCGCTCTTCTGCGTTTACCGAACCGTGGATGGCTGGCCAACGATTTCCTACAGCCGTGACGGCGGACACAAGTGGACAGCACCCGCCTACATGACTTACGCGCCCGGCGGACGCCGCGTGAAACATCCGCGCGCGGCAAACTTCGCGTGGAACTGCTCCAACGGAAAGTTCCTCTATTGGTTCCACAACCACGGCGGACAAATCATCGCCGACCTCCAAGCTGGCAAAGAACCCGGACGCAGTCCCTACGACGACCGCAATCCCGCATGGCTCGTGGCTGGTCGCGAAGTGAACACGCCGCAGGGCAAGTGTATCGAGTGGTCGCAGCCGGAAATCCTGCTCTACGACGACGACCCGTATATCCGCATGAGCTATCCCGACCTCGTCGAGGACGGCGGCAAATTCTACGTCACCGAGACGCAGAAGAATGTCGGCCGCGTCCATGAAATTCCGAAGCCGATCCTCGACGGCCTGTTCAGCCAGTGGGACAACCGCCGCGTCGCCACTGAGGGCTTGTCGCTGAATCTGGCGGCTGGCAAACCGATGCCAAAAACTGCACCGATGCCCAAGCTGCCGGGGTTGAACTTTCGCGACACGAAACGCGCTGACCACGGCGGCAAGGACGCGCGTGCCGGGTTCAGCCTCGATTTCTGGCTGAAAACCGACTCGCTCAAGACCAGCACGACGCTTCTCGACAGCCGCGACTCGACAGGTCGAGGCATCTATGTCGCAACGACAACCTCCGGCGCTGTCCGCATCATCCTCAACGACGGACGCACCGAGGCGTCTTGGAACAGCGACAAAGGCGTGTTGAAACCTGACAAGCTTCACCATGTCGTCATCACCGTGGACGGTGGCCCGAAGATCATCACCTTCGTTGTCAACGGCGTGCTCTGCGACGGCGGCGACGAGCGTCAATTCGGCTGGGGGCGTTACAGCCCCAACCTTCGAACACCAAATGGAGCCGTAACGCTTAAGATTGCATCCGCCGTCCAGTCGTTACGCATCTACAATCGCGCACTCCGCACCAGCGAAGCCGTCGGGCACTTCCGTGCCGGTTGTTCATGAAGCGTGCCGACGCAGATTGTGCCGCACATAGGAATGCACTTGGCACCTTTGCACAGGAACGCCGCCGGGACGGCGGCGTTCCTCTCGCTGACAAAAAGTGAACCTTCCACCCGTCATCCTTGATCTCGAAGCGTTGCGGCTGAACCTGCTGCGGCAGAAACAACCGGCGCGAGTCCACATCTTCGAGCACGGCATTGCCGACGAAGTCAAAGACGAACTCGCCCGCCGCTTCGACCTGCCGCCACCTGGATGGCAACGCGACGTCGCCGTGCAGCGGTTCATCGGCAGCGAACTGCTCCGCGTCTGGCTGCCGGGGGCGGAGTTTGCTGTCGCCGGTTCACGGGGCATCACGTGGGGCGAGGAACACACCGGGCCGATCCAGACTTGGGAGGACATCGAGAAATATCCGTGGCCGAAACCGGAAGCGATCAACTGGATCGAACTGGAATGGCACGAACGATACTTGCCGCCGGACATGGGCATCATCCACGTCGTCAAAGTCTGGGAGGTCGTCCGCGAACTGCTTGGCTTCGAGACGTTCTGCTTCAAGCTCCACGAAGACCCGGCGCTGGTGGACGAAGTCATCCGGCGCGTCGGCGAATTTCACATGGCGCTCACGCGCGGCCTGTGCGATTTCCGCTGCGTGTTCGCGGTCTATGCCGCTGACGACTACGCCTACAAAACGGCAACGATGTTCGCGCCGCAGATCATCGTCGAGAAATTCCTGCCGTGGCACCGGCGGATGTCGGCGCACGCGCACGAGCACGGCAAACTCTTTTTCTTCCACTGCTGCGGCAAGGCCGACCCGATCATGGACGCGTTGATTGACGACGTGAAGATCGACGCGAAACATTCGTTCGAGGACACGGTTGTGCCGGTGACGGAAGCGAAACGGCGCTGGGGTAGCCGCGTGGCGTTGCTCGGCGGGCTGGACGTGGATTTCATCGCGCGCAGCGACAAAGCCGCTATCCGCCGTCGCGTCCGCGAGACGCTCGACATCTGCCAACCCGGCGGCGGCTACTGTCTCGGCCTCGGCAACTGGGTGACCAGCTACATTCCCGCCGACAATTATCTTGCCGTTCTGGATGAGGCACGGAGGTATTCATAACCGCAATGAATCTCATGAGAAAACGGTGGGGTGGACTTGGACTGGCTGGATGTTGTCTGGCTGTTGCGTTGCTCGGGGTTGGCTGCGAACGCCCCGCCAATCAGCCGAAGATAATCCGTCTCGCTTACACGCCGGGGCCTTCGGAACTGCTGCACCGGGCGGCGGTGCACTTTGCCGAAAAGGTTCGCGCGGAATCCGGTGGACGGCTGGAGGTGCGACTCTATCCGGGCGGCCAGCTCGGCAACGAGCGCGAGTTGATGGAGGGACTGAAGCTCGGCAGTATTGATTTGACCGTGACCGGCTTGGCGATCATCGGTTGGTATGCGCCGGAATATGGGATGTTCGAGGTGCCGTTCCTCTGGCGCGACTACGATCATCTACAAAAAGTCTGGAACGGCCCGGTCGGGGAGGAATTGCGCCGCGCCATGCAGGAACGCGCGTCGGTGCGCCTGACGCAGCCGTGGTTTCGCGGGCCGCGTTATCTCACCACCACCTCGCGCAAGGTGCTGCGTCCGGAGGACTTGAAAGGCTTGAAGCTGCGCGTGCCGGAACTGGAAGTCTATATCAAGACATGGCAACTGTTCGGGGCTAACGTGACGCCGATTCCGTTCACCGATATGTTCATGGCGTTGAAACTCGGCGTCGTGGACGGCCAGGAGAATCCGTTGGCTACTGTTTATGCGAGTCATTTGTACGAGACCCAGAAATACATCATGGAGACGCGGCATCTGATCAGCTTCTACGTGCCGGCGGTCGGGCCGCGCGTGGAACGCCTTTTGACAACCGATGAACGGAAGCTGTTCTATCGGGCGCTCGACGATGCGACGCGCTGGCACAACGAGGAGGTCATGCGGGCCGAGACGGAATACCGCGAGAAACTCGAAGCAGCCGGCGTGACGTTTGTGCCGGTGGACCCGGAACCGTTCCGCCGGTTGGCGCACGAACAGTTGCCGCCGCTGTTTGCGAAGGTCTGGAAACCCGGCTTGTATGAGCGAATCATTGCCACCCATGAAAGCAAATAAGACAAACAACTCTGCGTTGGATCGAGCGACTGACGTTCTGTTGACGGTGCTGAGCGTGTCGCTCGTGGGCATCATGCTGGTGGCGGTGTTCTTCCGGTATGCGCTCGGCCACGCGCTGTACTGGAGCGACGAGGTGGTGCGTTATTTGTTCGTCTGGTTCACGCTGCTCGGCGCGGCGATTTGCCTGCGGCAACGCGAACACATTCGCGTGGAGTATTTCGCCGAGAAATTGCCGATGCGCATCCGGCGCGGCGTCGAGCGCGCCTTGCTGGTTGCCGTGTGTTTGTTCCAACTCGCGATGGTCGTGCTCGGCTTCGTGTGGGTCTGGTCCATGCGCGGCGCGTTGACGTCGGCGTTGCAGTGGCCGTTGAACTGGTTCTTCTACGCCGCGCTGCCCGTGTCCATGTTGCTCGGCCTCGCTTACGGCTTGCGACGGCTGGCGCGCGGCGAATACGTCGAGTCAGGCTCAGCCCCCGATGAGGCTGCCGGTTCTCCCGAAGGAGGCGCGTCGTGACACTCCTGATCGGGCTGATGCTGTTGTTGATGCTGCTGGGGATGCCCATCGCCTATGCGCTCGGACTCAGTTCGTTGATTTACGTGGTGGTTTGCACGGATATCTCGCCGATGATCGTTGCCCAGCGGATCTGCGTCGGCGCGGATTCGCTTATTCTGCTGGCATTGCCGTTCTTCCTGTTGGCTGGCGAGATTATGAACGCCGCCGGAATCACGCGGCGTCTGACGCGCCTGGCCTTGGCGGTCATCGGCCCGCCGCGCGGCGGGCTGTCGTATGTCGTGGTGACGGTCAACGTGCTCGTCGCGATGGTTTCGGGCGCGGCCATTGCCAGCGCGGCGGCAGTCGGCTCGACAATGGTGCCGATGATGGAGCGCAAAGGTTATCCCCGCTCCTTTGCAGCGGCGCTCAACGCGGCAGCCGCGACGATGGGGCCGATTATTCCGCCGAGCGTGGGCTTCATCATCTACGCGTCGTTGTCGGGCGTCTCGGTCGGCAAGCTGTTCATCGCCGGCACGCTGCCGGGGTTGCTGCTCGCCGCCGGGACGGCGTTGGTGTGCGCGTGGGCGGCGCGCAAGCACAACCATCCCGCCGGCGAACACCACAGTCGCCGCGAACTCTGGGAGAGTTTCCTCGACGCCATTCCCGCACTGCTCATGCCGGTTATCATTCTCGGCGGCATCTTCGGCGGACTGGTCACGCCAACGGAGGCCGGTGCGCTGGCGGTTGGCTACGGATTGGTGGCAGGTCTGGTCATCTACCGCTCGTTGCGCTGGCGCGATCTTCCCGGAATTTTTCTAGTCACCGCGCGCCGCACGGCCTCCATCATGATGATCATTGCGTGCGCGTCGTGTTTCGGATTTCTGATCACGCATGCGATTGACGCTGCTGGATTCATCGGCGGATTTCAGTCGCTGACGCAAAGTCGCGCGGTTCTCCTGTTGTTGCTCATGGGACTTATCTTGGCGCTCGGAACCGTCATGGAAGGCGGCAGCATCATGATCATCCTGACGCCGCTGCTGTTACCGGTGCTCAAGGCGTACCAGATTGATCTGATTCATTTCGGCGTCATTTTCCAACTCGCCATCATGATCGGGTTGCTGACGCCGCCCGTCGGCATGTTGCTGTTCGTGATGTCAGGCATTAGTCGCGTATCGGTCCGGGACATCCTGCAACATGTGTGGCCGTTCCTTTTCATGCTGTGCGTGCTGCTGATTCTTGTCACGTACATACCCGGTCTATCGCTGTGGCTTGTCGAGTGGACAGGAACGCGAATCAAGTAGGAAACTCCCCTTCATCTGGTTGTGGCCACCATTGTTCTCGCCGATGGCCTGCGCGGCATGGATTCCGTGCTTGCTTGGCGGCTGGGGTTGCCTACAATCCGCGCCCACGAGGGAAGGCAGTTGCCTTGTTCATCAATGTCTTGCGGATTGATGATTTGGGTTGGAAGGATTTTTTTGCATGAAGGTTATCCTCATATTGATTGTTGTGGTTGGGTTGGCGGTGGGCGGCTACTTCGGATGGAAGAAATATGCCGCCAAGGCCGCCGCCGATAGCGCCGCCGCCAAGCAGCCGGCAACGGCGCTGGTGGAGTCGCGGAGCATTATTTTCGCCGTGAACGTCGCCGGTGAAATCGCGCCCGCCGAGCAGGTCTCTGTCCGTCCGGAGATCAATGGCCTCATCGCCACTCTTGCCGTGGACGTGGGAGACAAGGTGAAAAAGGGAATTCCCCTGTTTACGCTGGACGACAAGGAACTGCAGAACACCAAGGCTTCCAAGATCACGGAGATTGATCGTGCCAAGGTTCAACTCGAACAGGCGGAGCGTAACTACAAACGCTACGAGCAGCTCTCGAAAGAAAAGGTGGTTTCGCAGGAGCTTTTCGATGACAGCGGAACTCAACTGGAACTTGCCCGCAACGCCTTGGACCGGTCTCAAAAGGAGTTGGCGCTCATCGAGGAGCGGCTGACGAAGACGGTGATTCTGGCGCCGTTCGATTGCACCATTCTCGTGCGACCAGTCTCGATTGGCCAGGCGGTAGCCGGGGCCGGCGGCATGAGCGGCGGGACCGAGGTTCTTTCCATCGCGGACCTGAACAACATGGTCATCAACGCCCACGTGAACCAGGCGGACATCACCCGTCTGAAGATGGACCAGGAAGTCACGGTGGCAGTCGAGGCCGTGCCCGGACTCAAGGTCAAGGGCATTGTCAACCGCATCGCTCCCCAGGCAACCGTGAGGAACAACATCAAGGGTTTCTCCGTGCGCGTCGCCATCAAGGACATTGATCCGCGGGTGCAGCCCGGCATGACGGCCAACGTGACCATCCCGGTGGCTTCGGCGGAGAACGTGTTGGGCGTGCCGCTGGCGGCGGTTTACACCGACACGCTGGAAGGCGAGCGCTACGTTTACATCAAGGAAGGCGACGCGTTCGTGAAGCGCACTGTCAAAATCGGGATCGCCGATTATTTTCACGCCGAAGTGCTGGACGGCTTGAAGAGCGGCGATGTCGTGGCGTTGGAACCTCCAGCGACTGAACTGGCCAACAAACCGCTTCCGGGAGTGCGTCCCGGCGCTGCCAGTTCCGCAAAAGAGGGCGCTCCAGCCAAGAGCAAGGATGTTCGTCCAAAGAAATCGGGAGCTTCGAAGCGTTCCGCGCCCGCAGGAGGAGCCTGAGTTTCAAGCTGCGTGGGTGAGCCATGCCACTTGTTGAATTGCGCGATATCACCAAGCTCTACCGCCTCGGAGGCGAAGAGATCCGGGCGTTGGACGGCGTCAATCTGGACATTGAAGAGGGCGAGTTCGTCTCCATCATCGGTCCCTCGGGCAGCGGGAAGTCCACGTTGATGCACATCCTCGGCTGCCTGGATTCTCCCACGAGCGGCACCATGAAGTTGGACGGAACGATGATTCAGAACGCCTCCGCCCGCGAACTCGCCAAAATCCGGAACAAGAAGATCGGCTTCGTCTTCCAGTTCTTCAATCTGTTGCCGAAGCTGACCGTCCTGCAGAACACCGAGCTTCCCATGGTCTATAGTGGCGCCTTCTCGCGTCGTCGTCGCGAGAAGGCCATGGATGCCCTGCGCCTGGTGGAAATGGATAACCGGGCCAAACATCGTCCCTCGCAGCTCTCCGGCGGACAGCAGCAGCGCGCCGCGATCGCGCGCGCACTGGTCAATGATCCGCG
This sequence comes from Verrucomicrobiota bacterium, assembly GCA_016871575.1. Lineage (GTDB taxonomy): Bacteria > Verrucomicrobiota > Verrucomicrobiia > Palsa-1439 > Palsa-1439 > CAIKAP01. The sequence goes on along the minus strand of VHCW01000108.1, from coordinate 55 downwards.
CATTCTCTTCGCCGACGAACCCACCGGCAACCTCGACTCGCACACCGGCGAAGTA
>VHCW01000107.1 GCA_016871575.1 Verrucomicrobiota bacterium | reverse complement strand
CATCCAGGATGCCCGCGACCGTTGCGAGCAGGTCGGTGAGGCAGATCGTTTCGTCTGAGACCGTTGCCGGTGGGATCTGGCCCGGCCAACGCGCGATGAACGGCACGCGATGCCCGCCCTCAAACGGCGTGCCCTTGCCGTCGCGCCAGGGGCCGTTGGTGACATGGCCGAGGGCGCGGGCGTCCCGCTTGGCGGTGCGAAACTTCTCGCGCACGCCGCCTGCCTCGCTGGCGAGGTTCAGTTTCACGTTCTGCGTGCCTTTGAAATCCGCGGGCGCGCCGCCGTTGTCGCTGGTGAAAATCACCAGCGTCCGCCCGGCGAGTTGCAGCCGGTCGAGGGTTTCCAAAATCCGGCCGACATTCTCGTCCAGTTCCTGGATGTAATCGCCGTAAAGGCCTGCCTGGCTCGTGCCGCGAAATCGCGCGGCGGGCGTGATGTGGGTGTGGGGGATCACCGACGTGAAATACAGGAAGAACGGGCGTTCGCGGTTCTCCTCGATGAAATGCAACGCCTTGGCAACCAGTGTTTCGCTGACCTGATCCTCCACGCGCGGCTGGGCCAGACCTTCGGGAAAGTCGCGCCCCTTGACGACGCGGAACGCCTCGCCCGGTTTGCGCCCGACGATGTCGTGGTTCTCGATGAAGGCGCGGTAATGGTCGTTGTGGTTCTGAGGCACGCCGAAGTGATAATCGAAACCCACCTCCAACGGCCCGGTGATGGGCAACTGATTCCAGTCCTTGCTGTAACCGAGATGCCATTTGCCGATGGCCGCCGAGCGGTAGCCCTGCGTCTTGAGCATCGAGGCGATGTTCATCCGGTCCTGCTCGATGTGGTAGTCATTGCCCTTCTGGTGCAACCGCCACGGATAACGTCCCGAAAGCAGTCCATAGCGCGACGGCGAACAGACGGACGCGGGCGAATGCGCGTCGGTAAACTTCATGCCCTCGCGCGCGAGGCGATCCATGTTCGGCGTTTTTATCTTCGTTGCGCCATAGCAAGCGACATCGCCGTAGCCAAGGTCATCGGCGAGGATGACGATGATGTTCGGCTTCGTCGCGTCAGCGGCGTGCAACGCGGCCAACGGCGCGAGCAGCAGGGCGGTGAGGAGGGTGATGGTTTGTTTCATGGTGCAGAACTATTTTTCGGTGATGCAAAACAGGTGCTTGTCGCCACGGATGAGGAGACGGTTGCTGACGGGAACCGGAGAGGCGATGATGCGTTCGCCCATGGGATTCTCGCCCAGCAATTCCAGCTTGTTTCCCACCTGCGCGGCAAACACCACGCCGTCCTCGCGCGCGGCGTACAAGATGCCGTTGGCAATCACTGGCGAAGAAAAATACCTGCTGCTCCGGGGCAATGCCTCTTCCCAGATGGTTTTGCCGGTCGCGGGATCGAGGCAGATCACTTGGCCGAGCGGCCGCAGCAAATACGCCCGGCCCTGCCACAACGCCGGCGTGCAACAGAAGATGCCGAAATCGTCCCGCTGCCACACGCGATGCGTGGCGGAGACATCGCCGCGGCCATCCACGCGGACGCCTTCCATCCGGCCTTGCTGGCGGTCGTCGCGGCCCACGGGTACGACAGCGATGTCGTTGTGGATGACGGGCGTGGCGATGGCAGGCCAATAACCGGTTCCGCGCGGGTTGAATCCGCCGCACGACCAGATCAGCTTGCCGTCGGCGGCATCGTGAGCGGTCAGATGATCGGCGCCCCAGACCAGAAACGCGAGCTTGCCTTGATGCTGGAAAAACAACGGCGTCGTGTACCCGTTGTCATTCTCGTTTGGCACCTCGTAATTGCGTTTCACCTGCCAGCGCATTTCACCGGTCGCCTTGTCGAACCCGGCCACCCACGAATCGCCGTGGTGCATCCGGGCGTAGATGACGTGCCGGTCAGTGACGACCGGCGAACTGCCCTGGTCCCAGATATACACCTCCGGGCCGAACCGTTCGATGAGATTGATCTGCCAGCGCACCTTGCCGTCGAACTCCAGCGCCGCAAGCACGCCGCTGCGGAAACGGGCAAACACTCCTTTGCCGTCCGTGACAGGAGAACCATTGCAACTGGTGCCGAGCGTCTTGTGTCGCGCCGGACTCTCCGGCCCCAGTTTCGTGAGCCAGAGTTGTTTCCCGTTCATGTCCAGCGCCATCACCGCGTCGCGTCCGTCGGCGGGAGTGGTCAGGTAAATCCGTTTTTGCCAGACAATGGGAGTGGACGCGCCTTTGCCGGGCAGCGCGACTTTCCACGCGGCAGTTTCCGGCGACCAGCGCGTGGGATAATTGCCGGTCGGCGCGCAACCGTTGGCGGCCGGCCCGCGCCAACTCGGCCAGTCGTCCGCGTATAGTGTGGTTGCCAGTAGCAGGACTGTGATAAGTGCAGGTGTCTGGTTCATGGTTGGGTGGAATCTTCCCATCTCTTGGGTTGTTTGGCAAACACAGCGCGCATATCCACCGGCCAACTGGCGCGATGCTCGTGTTGATATAGACCGATCTTGTCCAGGGGAATCGGGCGGAAACCGATGCCGGCAAAACGCGACGTGTCGGCAAAACTCAGATTGTCCGTCGCATCCTCGATGTTGTCCGCGAGCTCGAATTTGTTCGCCGACGGTTTGCCGTAGGTGGTGAACATCGGGCCGCATTTCCAGAAGATGTTCCGTCGCGCGAAGTTCAGGCCCGGCTCCGTGCCCAACCGCTTCAGTTCCGGATACCGCTTCAGATACAACTCGGACATGATGAAGGCAGGGTCTTTGCCCAGGCGTTCCCAATGTTTGTTCTTGGCGTTGTAGCCGCCGGTGATTCCTTTCTCGCACTCGGCAAACAGATTGTTCTCGAAGATGTTGTCCCGGCCGCCGTTGATGTTGACGCCGCCGAAGCCCTGCGCTGCCCGGTGAAAAATATTCCCGTACACCAGCATCCCGCTGATGGCGTCGTCGAGCCGGATGCCCGCGCGGCCGGCCGGGCCTTCCATGTGATCCTGCGGGCCGATGTCGGAGAAGTAGTTGTAGCGGAACACGATGCCCCGGTAGGTTGGGTTGCCGAACAACTCCATCGCGCCTTGGTCTTCGCTTTCGAGGATGGCGCGATAGACGCGGTTGTATTCGAGGACATGGTCGTTGCCCTCGATCCGCACGACGCTGGACGGGCAGTCGCCAAACAAGTTGTGCGCGACACGATTGCCGCACCCTTCAAGCTGCACCGCCGGCACATAGGTGTGGTCAAGCCGGCCAAACGAGTGCATCCAGCAATTCTCGACAAAATGTTTCGCGGGCGTGAGCGTCCGCCGGTCGCCGCCGATGACCTCGGTGGCGCGACGCCCGATGGAGTAGATGTCGCAACCGAAGATGCCGTTCTCGCGACCGCCGGTCATTTTGATGCCCATGCCGGCAAAACGTTTCAACGTGCAGCCTGCAATCAGGCAACGCTCGCTGTCCCGGATGAGCATCCCGCTGGAGCGCGAGAGATCGAACACCAAACCCTCGATGCGCACGTGGGAGACATTCGCCATCGAAAGCATCGGCGCCGTGAGCATGCCGATCTCGACGGTGGCGCGGGCGGGATCGGATGGCGGGTAAAAATAGAGAATGCCGGTCTTGCGGTCGAGATACCACTCGCCGGGCTGGTCGAGTTCTTCGAGCAGGTTGAACGCGAAGTATTTGATCTTCCCCTTGTTGAACCATTTCACCGGCTCCATGCTCCGGGCCAGCAACTCGTAGGGGCCGCCAGCGACACGCTTCGTCGCCGGGTCAATGTGGGTGATCTTTAACGTGCGGTCCGCCCAGCCGTGCGCGAAGTAACCGAACAACCACGCGTCATCGGCTTTCGTCCAGCGCGCGTGCCGGTCGTCGAGATACTCGAACACCGACGGCTTGCCTTCCTTCTTCGACCCCGGCTCGATGATCTTGCCGCCGTTCACGAAGCCGCTGTTCGGCCAGCGCGCCAGCGTCAACGGCTTGCCGTTGAAGAACAGTTCGAGCGTCGCCGGTGGCGGCGCCTTGCCGTACCCGCGTTCCTGCAGCGGCGCGAGATCGTCCACGCCTTGTTGGCGCAAGTCGCACTGAAACGCCTTTCCGCCCGCCACGTCAGCGGCTCGTGTGAAGCCGCGCAACCGCTTCCCGCCATAGAGCACCGCCGTGCCCGGCTTGTCCGCGCGATACACCACCGGCGCTTCTGCAGTCCCTGAGTCCGCCGCCGTCAGTTCGAATGTCTTCGTCACGTTGTATTCGCCCGGCAACAAGCGGACTGCCACTGGGCCTTTGGGCTTGAGCGCGCGAATGGCGTCGCGAGCCTTCTCCAGCGACGCGAACGGTTGTTTCCGCGTGCCGGGATTCGCATCGTTGCCGGTTGGCGCAACATAGAACTCGGCGGCATGCAGCGATGACGCTAACATGATAATGAGGATTGTGAGGGTGTGTTTCATGGCAGTATCTCTAACGCGGCAAAGCTGCAACCAAGTGGAGGGACGCGCTCCGTCGCGTCCGTGGGCTTGGGGTGGCGGCCACGACGGAGCGTGGCCCTCCAAGTTGCCCAACGTATATACGCTTTTCTGTATGATCTCACGACGAAAGAATCTAACGGTCAATTCTTGACGACCACTTCAGCGGCTCCATCTCCCTTCCTTGGCGAATTGATCCATGAGCACCTGATGGATCTCGGAGATGCTCTTCGCCCAATCGGCGTAGAGCGTCTTGTCGGCCTTTCGAAGGCCCTGCTTGAGATGGCCGGGCTGGTATTCCGCATCCAGGTATTGGCATTTGAAGTAGCCGAGGATGTACGGCTTGGCGAAGGCGCTCAACAGGTAATTCTTGTAGGATATCGCAGCCTCGGCCTCATTGCTGAACTGCGGCCACATCGTCTTGTCGTATTTGTCCGTCTTGAAACTCTGGTTCCAATCGCTCAGAAAAATCGGCTTGCCGGTGATGGCATGTATCTTGTCCAACACCTCGCCCGTCAGCTTCTTCTCATACGGCTGGAAGGAAATGATATCCACGACCTTGCCCGCCTCCTCGATCACCTCCATCGGCGCGCCGGGGATGGTGTTGTAGCGTTCACCGAACAGCAGGCGGCCGGGGGCGTACTCCCGATAACAAGAGGCCGTGTAGGTGTACAGTTCCCGTGCGATGATGCGCAGGAAGGCAGCGTCGCCATGATCGCCTTCCTGAGCCAGGAATTGCTCGTAGCGTATCCGTCCCGGTGCCGTCTTCGGCAGGTTCCGGAAGTAATCCACGAAAGCATTCTTGGCCCCCGCCTTCGCGCCGCCCCACGTGGGGATGTCGGTCCACCAATAACCGACGCAATGGGGGTTGCCGACGGTCTGTTGGCAAATCCCGGCGATCTGCTTCCTGAGTTTATCTTTGACCGCCGGATCGAACACGTCCTCGTACGAGGACTTCGAGGACTTCTCTGTGCCCTTCTTGTTTCTTTCCACCTTGGGAGAGCCGGCCAACTTGTCAGCGTTGTGGATGAAAAGGAACTCGTCCACCAGTCCTTTGGCGTTGCCCACGGCATTGAACTTGCAATCACGCAGATCCTTGATGGTCGTTTCCAGTCCCACCGCGGGCGGGCCGGCGCTCGCATGAGACATGCCCAACAGCATCACCGCGCGTCCGTCTGGACGCAGGAAGCAGTACTTCCCGTTGCGTTGGGTGACTGAAAAAGTCGCCGCTTGACTGCCGCAGGCGAACAAAACCATTGCGACCGCGATTTTGATCATCATGGCATTACTCCGAGTTAGAGTTGTCTCCAGGCGTTAGCTCTGCGCGGCCGGCGGCGCCGCTGGTGTTCGCCGATCTGGATGAATACGCGCCCGGTTCCATCTGTCATTCTCACGCCCGCATGCGGATGCGGCAGGTGAGGGTGCCTTGCTTCGGGATGACCGCGAAGATGGGGATGGCTTCGAAGCCTGGGACGAGGTTGAAGATTCGTGAGCGTTTCGAGTCCTGGATTTCCAGCGGGGCATTCGATTCCAGAATCAGCGTGCCGCCTGGTTTGCGTATTTCCAGCTTCTCCGCTGAGACTCGGACCACCTTTTCGCCGGCCGGGGAAATCACGGGCAGCATGAGGCGTGGGCGGGCAGCATCAGTGCCGACACCGGGAGCACGGGCAGAGATGGTGGTGGAGTCGGAATCGAATTGATAAGTGAGCTCACATTCGGCCTGGCCTTGGGTCGGAGCTTGGAAGGCCTTGTCAACCAGGCGGGTGGTGACATCAAACTTGATGAGACCTCCGGCGTCGTTGACTTTCACCTGGGCTGTAAAGTCATAGAGTTGGGTGAACCATTTTCCACCCTGGTGGAGTTCGATGCGTGGGGTGAGCGGATTGTCTTCGCGCTGCGGATGCCGCTGCATGTTGAACGGCTCAACCGGAAAATAATGAGGCATACTCGATGCGAAAAGCGGGCCGAGCTTGGGATGCCAAAGCATGGAGATGCAGCCGCCCGTCGGCGGGAAGGTGTCTTTGTTGTAAGCCAAATCCAATGCGCAGACCGTGGCACGCCATGGTCCTCGCGCCGCCAGCCAGGTGGCCATCTCTGGGTAGAAGTTCACCCCATCGGCCTCAGCTCGTGGCAAAGGCGCGGTGGCCTTGATTTTTTGAGCGAGGCCTTGGTGGTCACGGAGGAGTGCGAGCGATTTGGCGTGGGTGAAGGTATGGTGGATGCACGGCTTCATACCGGCACTGACCAGGTGCGGTCCGCCAGCCAGGAGGCCATCAACCGTGCAGCGGCGCTTGAGCCGGGTGTTTTCAATGACAGCCGTGGCAAAGGCTGGGTTGAAGCCGGCCAACAACGCGTAGCCGGCTTGACATCCGTCAGTCGTGCGACTGCCCCAATACGTCCATTTGGCTTGGCGGGAGCCAAAGCTGTTGTCCCATGCGCCATCCGGCAGCATGAAGGCGAGGTGGGTGTTGAGCAGGCGTTTCGCGGTGGCCATCAGTTTATTATCTCCCGTGACGATGGCAGCCATGAGGATGTTGGGGATGGTTTCCTCCACATTGTAGCCAATGTCCACCGATCGGCAGCCGCGCGGGCCGACCCGGCCGTGGGGCCTGCCTTCGCCGTGCAGCAAGCCGCTTTTGGTGATCCAGTTGTCGAGATCGCCGGCAAACTGACGGCTTCGTTCGAGGTACTCCGGTCGGTGAAGCATCTTGCCGAGCAGGTGAAAGCCGTAGATGGAGGAGAGGCCGTAGTTGATATTGGCGACATCAAATTGAACCATCCATTGGTGGATGAAGTCACCGGCCTTTCCGAGCCGCTCCATCCAGCGACTGCGGGTTTTTTCATCGAGCAAATCGCCATGATATTTCAAGGTATCGGCCAAGCCGATCGCTGCAAAGAGTGTGGGGCCCTTCCAGGATTTCGGGCTCAGATCATTCGTCCAGGCACCGGATTCCAATGTCACATTCTTCGACCACTCGAAGACCTCAATACCAGCCGTGAGATACTTTTCATCGCCTGTTACCTTGGCTTGGTGAAGGAAGGGATAAACCGCATCAAAACAGCGTCCATGGATAAAGTCGCGTCCATGGATGGAAGTGCAGGCGGGGCAATCCAGCGCACCGTGGCGTTTGGCATTGCCAGGGTCAACAATGCGATGGGCCAGCATTCCATCGCACCAATCGCGCAGCAAGTTCCGCGAAAGAGTATCGAAAGATTCGTTAGCACCACGATCGTGTTCAGCTCCACGGCTAGTGTAAGGGAAAGCCAGACTTAGCGTTCCAGCTGCGCCCACAAAGAGAAATTGACGACGGTTCATGGTAAAGGATGGTGTCGCTTAATGTTTGTCGAAGTGCTCCACGAGGCCGTAGGCGCGTTCGTTGATGCGTTTCATCGAATCGAGCAGCGGCGCGTAGGGTTCATAGAGGTAGTTCACGATGCCCTTGTTGGCATCCCGGTTGGAAGGATCGGACTTGGTATCGGTCGGGTCGTTATCTTGATATCTGAACCAGTGCCAGCCTACGCACACTTTGGATTGCATCAGGCCGAGCGTGAAATTCTCGTAGAACAGTCCGCGGTCACGCTGCGTCTTGACGAGCCATCCGGCGCCGCTGGTGTTCCCGAGGCCGGAATCCTCGCCCTTGGCATACCACTCCGTGATCAGCACCGGCTTGCCTGATTCACTCGCCCACGTGCTCAAACGCTCCGGGTTCGGGGTCCATGCGTTGTAGTAATTCACCGAGACCACATCCACATGCCGGCCGGCGGCCCGAAACACTTCCGTGAAGCGCACGTCCTTGCCGTAGAAACGAGAACCGAGGTAAAGATGGTTCGGGTCGTGTCGCTTGATGGCAGCGGAAACGATGCGGAAGTAGCGCTCGACCATGAACTCCTGAAAAACGGGCAAGTCCGCCGGGACAATGTCCCGCGCGGTGGCGTCCGCGCCATGCCGGCCGCGCAACCACTTGAGTGCGGCTTGATGCCCATGGTCGGTGGCTGGCAGGGCGAGATATTTTTCCAGCGCGTCGGCAGGAAACGGCAGCTCGTTGTCGGAAAAATGTCCGAGCAGCCACGGGTCATCTTTGTCCGCCGCCAACTGTTGAGCGTGTTTGTCGCAAAAGGTTTCAAATTCCGGGTCAAAGACGAAGATGCAGTCGCCAAGGTAGCCCATATGGCCGGATTGCTGAAAGGTGCCGCCGCGCTTTTTGCCATAGCTCTGCATGAAGTTCCAGATGCGGGTGTAAACGAGCGGTTGCGGCTCGGCACGAAACGGTTCCGTTTCCGCGAAAGCGCCGAGGCCGTTAAACCCGTGAGCGCGCAACAATGCGGTGGTTTGCGCGGACCAATTGGCGTCCGTGCCGAACTTGGTTTTCCATGCGGCCTTCGCGCCGGTCGAGCTAAGCTTCTTGACGCCGGCAACGCCCCGATGAACAAACAAGCCGCCTTCTGGATCCACCAGCCACCAACGTCCGTCGATCTTCGCCGTGTGAAAGTAGCCCGTGGCCTTTTCTTTGCGCGATGTCAGTCCGCCAAAGCGGCTGAGGCCGGCATCGGGTGGGATTCTGCCCGCATCGGGCAAATCGTCCAGCGTGCGTGTGGGCCGGGCCGTCCACTTGCCTCCGGGCTTTGTGGCGACTTCGACGGTGCGGGGCGCGGCTTGTCCAAAGGTTCTCGCGGCCAACGGCGCCAGCAGCAGGACGGTGAGGAGGGTGAGGGTGGGTTTCATGGTTCTTCGAACCATTATTGGGATTGCGGATTGGGAGATCATTGGGCGACAAGCACCACGATCGACTCAGGGGGAAGGACCACGTCATTCCATCCCTGCTGTCTTTCCGGCAATGCTCCCGGACGGTATCGAACGCAAGCGTCACCGCCGCCCTTTGCTGTCACGGTGACCTTGGCTGGCTGCTTGCCGGCGTTCACCACCACAATCGCGGGCTTTCCCGTCTCTTTGTGTTCGTAACGAGTCCAGCGCACCTGCTTCGGAATGCCTTCCTTGATTTGCACGTTGACGTCCAGGATGTCGCGAAACTTCCCGTTCCACAGATAATCCGCAAGGTTCCTGCGCATCTCCAGAAGTGTGCTTCCATAACTGGTGTTTGCGGGGATGTCCGAGAGCCGTCCTTTGAAATTCAGAGGCTCATAGCTGATGGCGGCTCGCATCAGAATGCAAAAGTTCAGCAGCGTTCGCTCCTGCAGGCCGTAGATCGGTTCGACAAAGCGAGCTTCCGGGAAAGTGTATTGGTTGATCGGAAGGAGGCCGTTAATGTCATTCCGATTGTCACGGCCAGCCGGGCCAGCCCTGACCTCAAACATGGAATGATACTGCACGGGGATGTCGTAAAAGAGCTCCTGAACAACCATTAAGTCCGGTCGTTCCCGGCTGTTCGACTCGTGGAGACGCCGCAGAAGCTCAGACCATCCCACGCCGCTGAAGACCCCGTAGGGGTGGCCGTGGGACGTGTCATAGCAACGGTTCTCCGGTTTCCCTTCGTCGATGTGTATGCCGGAACTACCCAAGTCGCGCACCTCCTTCAGCCATTGGGCAACGGCGATCTCCTGCCACTGTTTGGAGTTGTGGCACAGGAAAAAGTAGGTTCGGTTGGCATAACCATTCAGCTCGGCAAGAGTGTCGTAGCCCCAACCTGAGTTCACATGCGGATTTCCGAAGGGGTCCTTCATCACGTAACGATGAAGTTCCTTCTTGGTCCACTCCCCCGCCCGGTCGGCCCATTTGAACTTGCAGAAAAGGATGATGCGCACGCCCATTTGTTCACACTGTCGGATCGCCGCGATCAGTTCTTCGCGCGTGCCGAGCCGCGGATCGACGGAATTGTCCGGCAGTTGACTATCCTGCCCACCGCGGTTCCAGCCGATGATGCGCATGGCGCGAACACCATGCTCCTTGGCTTCCTTGGCAAGGCCAGGCAGGTCCGAAAAGCGGTAACGAAGATTGTCCGCTTGTGTCAGAAGCTGCACCGTATACCAGGAGTCGATATCCTTTGCCCAAGCGGGGCGTGGCTTGAACTGCATCCACGTGTTGGCCCACTCCCGGTAGCGGTCTGCGGCAGCATGCCAGGTGCCTTTTTGGAAGGAGACCACCAGGTCTGGCATCTCATACGTCTGCCCCGGCTCGACAGATGGCGATTTGGCCGCTGCGATCTGGATGCCGAGCGGTCGCGTCGGAGAGAGGGTTTCCGCATCGGGCCACATGCCAGACGCATTCTGATGACCGAAGCATTGCCCTGCGTGGGGAAGCAGATCGAATACGAAATCCGTGGCGTCACCAGAAGAGTCGTGCAGGCCGAGATACAGGGCGTCCTCCCCGTTTGAGATGCTTACCCATGGCATCGCAATGGAGGTGGGATACGGCTGGATGTTCCGCGCATTCGAAAAGGACCAGAAGCCTGTTGTTCCATCAAAGTAGTCGAATACGGTGAAGCTTTTCCCATAGACCGGGTTGGAGGCATAGACCCTGTTCTTCCTGCGGTCGCCGATGCCTCTGGTCCCAGAAAGAGGCGCCAGCCACACCTCCTCCACGCGGAACGGAGTGCGGTTGTCGACTTTCAATCGGAAGCTGGCCTCCGGCTTGCGTTCCCGGAGCGACACCGTCATCTCGACTGCGATGTCCAGTGGAGCGCCGGAACTTGAGCCTGTCAGCCCCGACCAGCGGAGGCGGGCCGTTTTGCCATCCTGGATCTCAAGCAACTCGAGTTTCTGACGAACTCCTTCAAGGTAATTGAACCGGTTCCCTGGAAGCGGCACCAACAGTCGGAAAGTCTGGGCAAGCTTCGGCTCGGCGATGAGTTCCAAGTTCCTCTCCAGATTGCGAAGGCCGACGATGGCACCGCTGGAACCCGAAAAGCGAATCTCGATGCTGCCGTTGGAAAGGACCTTCTCATTCGGATCAGCCGCGGGCAACGCAGCCAGCGGCGCGAGCAGCAGGGCGGTGAGGAGCGTGAGGGTGTGTTTCATTTGTTTGGTTCCTTACGATTTCATCTGTTCGTCAGTTCCAAGTATTGGAAGTTTGTGTGCCGTGATTTGCCAAGGCTTGGAAAGAGCCGACGCGGAGTTTCCCAAACCTTGGAACTTCCGGCAAGGCGCATCCCGCGTGCAGCGCGGCCAGTGGAGCCAGCAGCAGGGCGGTGAGAATGAAGCATGTGCGATTTATGGCTTACCGATCTTTCCGATGGCTCTTTAGCATAACCCGGTCCACGAAGACAATGTTCTTGCCGCCGGACAATGTGAGCGTCACGCGGGCGTTCATGATGTCGGGGCCGGTGTGCTTGTAGTCGAACGTGTACTCTTCTTTGCGCGTCGCCAGTGGCTGTGGGTTGGACGTGAAACAGATTGCGCCATTTGCGGAAGCGTCTTCCAAGCGGGCTGTCGCGGTCGCGCCCTGCTTCTCCGCGCGGGCGAGGAAGGTCAGCCGGTAGGTGTTGCCGCGCCGCAGATGGATGAATGGTTTTTGCAGCGCGTTGGCCTGCGCGATCATTGGGTCGCTGCTCTGCCACTTCTCCACCATCGTCAGCGTGTCTTGGGAAATCGTCACTGGCTCGGCATCAAGGTCGAGCTTCAGTGCAAACACGCCGCTCAGTGAAGCGCTATTCACTACGGACGCCGAAGAGCTTCCGGTCACTTGCCAGGCCTTGATGCCGCGATTCTCGCCCCAACCCTCAAACTCCCTGAACTCGGAATTGGCCAGTTGGTTGAACGACGGGACGGGCGTGGCTTTCGTCCGCGTGATGATGTCCAGCACGCCCTGGTCCCAGCCGAATTCCGTGTCGAGGATGTTCCAGCTTGCCATCATCGAGTTGCGCGGCAACCCGGCGTAATACATCGAGGCGATATCGCGTTCGTTGATCGCGTCGAACACAAACTTCGTGTAGGCGAGGAAATCGTCGCGTTTCTTCGGCACGTTCTGCGCGCCCCACTCGGTCAGCACGACGCGCTTGTTCCATTTCTTTCCCCACGCAGCGGCGAGATCGAAGTTGTCGGTCACGAGCTTCTTCCACTTCGGAAAATCGTCCACGGTCACCAACTTCCCCTTGGGCATGGTGTAGGCGTGCGGCTCATACATGTGAAAGGCGCCCATCACGTATTTGTCTTCGGCGAAACCGCCGCCGCCGGGCAACTTGTAAGTGAGGTATTCCGTCGTGACGTATTTTGAGAGGAACGGCGCCTGCATGTAGGACGGCCCGCCGATGAGCAGGATGCGTTTCGGGCTGACCTCGCGGATGGCAGCGACCGCCGCGTTGATCCAGTCCATGACCTCGGCCGGGTCGTTCAGTTTCGGCGCGAGCGACGGTTCGTTGAACATCTCGAAGACAAGCTCTGGCGGGTAGTCCTTGTAGAACGTCGCGATCTGCTTCCAGCGGTCCACATATTCTTGCTTCTGTTTCGTGAACGAGAACATGCACAGATTGACAACGAGTCCCTGCTTCAGCGCATAGGTGACGTTGCTGGCGAAGAACTCCGGTTGCCGGTGCGTGTTGAAGAAGAACCGGATGCTGTTGAATCCCGCCGACCGGATCGAGTCGAGATAATCCGCATTCAACTCCGCCACTGCCGTCTGGTCCTGGTCGCGATCAAAATGCCCGACGCAAATGCCGTGCTTCATGCTCTGAAAAACAGCGGCGACGGGATCAGCGGTTGCGCTGTCCTGCTTGCTGTCGGCCAAAGCATTGCCGGCCAAAGCCAGCGCCCAGATCACGGTGATAATCAGGTATCTCATCATCTCTTATATTCCGCCAAACGCGCCCGTTTGCCGCATCGTATCACGGAAAGTAGTCCGCACGCAGAACATGCGGACGACGATTTCGCCGGCGCATGACCGCCCTCACAGGCAGAACCACGGTAACGCCGTCACTTTGTCGTGCAGCCGCATCGGGCGCGGGCAGCGGCAGACGATGAACCCGTGCGCCGCCTGCTTCGGATGCTCCGCTAGAAACCCCAGCAAATGCCGCGCATCCTGCACCGTCGGTTTGTCGCTCCACTTCACCTCGATGGGGGTGAGCGTGCCTCCCCGTTCAATGATGAAGTCCACTTCGGCGCCGTCTTTGGTGCGCAGATGATACAGCTTGCCCTCGCCCAGATATTGGAGCCGCTTCCACAACTCGATCCCGACCCACTGCTCGAAAAATCCGCCTGGCTTCACCTTCACCACATCGGGCGTCGCCGTGAGTCCGGCCGCCGCATGGCGCACGCCCAGATCGAAGAACAAAAACTTCGGCGTCGAGAGCAGGGCCTTCCTCGAACTCCGCGAGAATGCCGCGACTCGAAATCCCACAAACATATCCTCCAGCAACTGGTAGTAGCTTTTGACCGTGGGCTGCGACACGCCGCTCTCCTGCGAGATGGCCGCGAAATTCACGATCTGCCCCGACTCCGCCGCCGCCAGTTCCATGAACCGCACAAACGCCCCCCAGTCTTTGACCAGCGCCTCGCGACGGATTTCCTCCTCCAGATGCACGAACGCAAACGCCCGCAACAATTCGGCCCGGTCGGTTTCCGGGGCCGCCACCACGCCCGGCAGTTCGCCGAAGGTCAGCCGCGTCAACAAGTCCGAAGCCGGGAACGGTTTCTCCTGCGCCTGGCCCTTGCGCCACGAAAAGGGCAGCGGCGACACCGCGTAGGGAATGGGCGCTTGATCCGCCGGATGCTCCGCCAGCGTCAGCGGCAGCAGCCGATGGTAGAAACTCCGGCCCGGCAGCAGATTCGCGCCGATGCGCCGCAGCTTCCGGGCGGAACTGCCGCACAGCACGAACCGCCAGCGCGCCTTGTCGCCGTCATACAAGTGCTGCACCGCATCAAAAATCGAGGGCACCGACTGCGCCTCGTCCACGAAAACGAACTGCCCCTTCTTGCGCGCCGGTAAACTCCGGCAGTCCTCCACGAACGCCCCGGGGTTGGCCAGATGCCGCGTCCGCTCCTTGGGATTGGCCAGGTCAACGATCACTGTTTCCGGCGGCAGCAGTGACCGCAACAGCGTGGACTTCCCCGTCTGTCGCGCCCCGAAGACCAGATGGACATAAGGCCGCGCCAGCTTCTCGTGCAATGTTCCAGCATACCAACGGTCGAACATACCGGGCTTTATAAACTGGCGAGGAATCTAAAGTCAAGTTTCCAGGCTATCCGCCGCCGCATGAGCGGGGATATGGGGGATGCCTGCGTCCAGACCACGGCGACAACCAGGAATTTCATCTTGATTGGTTAAACAACGTTTCCGACAGGACGATCCGGAAACCGGTCGGGACCCAGTGATCGGTGTAGTTGTTGGTGTGCGGCAGGTCCAGTTCGTGCAGCGGGCCTTTGTTGTCGAGCGGATCGTAGCCGCGCGCGGCTGAGCGGGCCCAGCGCGGCGGACTGTTGGCGCCGCAACCTTTGAGCGCATGCTTCGTTACCAGATCGGGTTTTGTGCAGAGCGGATCAACCACGGGATTGACGCGGCGCGGGAACTGGGCATACAGATCCAAAACCCATTCCCACACGTTGCCGCCCATGTCATGCAGACCCCACGGGTTAGGCTTCAATTGGCCGACGGGTTGCGTGGGACCTGTGCCTGTGTTCGGATCCTGACCGGCTTTGTTCACGCCGACCCACTCGTATTCCTTGATGAGCGTGTGGCCGGGATCATCGCCGAAATGATAGCGCGTCGTGGTGCCGGCGCGGATGGCATAATCCCACTCGGCTTCGGTCGGCAGCCGGTAGGCCCACGTGGGCGGGATGCGGCCCGCGGCGCGCTCGCGGTCGGGGAGCAACG